>NZ_QLNF01000012.1:65948-268869 GCF_003261015.1 Agrobacterium sp. MS2
CGACCGTTGAAATTCAGGCTGGCGGCGGTGCGAACAGCACCGCCGCCGGACTTTTGGTAAAAAGCCTGGCGGCGTTGCATTTTTAGTGCTTGAAAAATTCGGTGAAAGCGCGTAAACGCGCACTCACATTCACCGCTGGATTCGCAAGCGATTGCGGAACGCGATGTTTTTAGCAATACAGACTACTGAAATGATTGGGGTGCGACGCGCATTCCTCTCGATTTTTGAAAATCTGCGGCGCCACGATCAATAGAAGTTCATGTGTTTCCGCGTGCGGAAACGAATAACAAAGAACAAGGACAAGACGAATGAACGGCCAGAATATCCGTATCCGCCTCAAGGCGTTCGATCACCGGATCCTCGATGCCTCTACCCGTGAAATCGTGTCGACCGCAAAGCGCACCGGCGCCAGCGTTCGCGGCCCGGTTCCGCTCCCCACCCGCATCGAAAAGTTTACTGTCAACCGCTCTCCCCACGTTGACAAGAAGAGCCGTGAACAGTTCGAAATGCGGACGCACAAGCGTCTTCTCGATATCGTTGACCCCACCCCGCAGACTGTCGATGCCCTTATGAAGCTCGACCTCGCTGCTGGCGTTGACGTGGAAATCAAGCTCTAAGACCCGGCCCGAACCATTCAAGGTAAGGGCTGAAATAACAAGGAAGGTACGTGGAGCAATCCAACGACTTCCAAACCGGAGACCGGAAACATCGTGAGATGTCGAAGGGCACTCCTTAACAAAGGCCAGAGAGGGTTTTCCCTTCAAGGCTCGCAAGAGGATGAACCAATGCGTTCAGGTGTGATTGCACAGAAAGTGGGTATGACACGCGTCTATAACGACGCAGGTGAACATATCCCTGTAACAGTATTGCGACTGGATAACGTACAAGTCGTTGCCCAGCGCACGGAAGACAAGAATGGCTACACCGCAGTTCAGCTCGGTGCCGGCCAGTCCAAGGTCAAGAACACGACGAAGGCGCTTCGCGGTCACTTTGCCGCTGCCAATGTCGAACCGAAGGCAAAGCTCGTCGAGTTCCGGGTTTCCCCCGAGAACCTGATCGACATCGGTGCAACACTGACCGCAAATCATTTTCAGACCGGCCAGCTGGTCGATGTCACCGGAACCACGATCGGTAAGGGTTTCGCCGGTGCTATGAAGCGTCACAACTTCGGTGGTGGCCGCGCTTCGCACGGTAACTCGATCTCGCACCGTGCGCACGGTTCGACTGGTTCCAACCAGGATCCGGGTCGCGTCTGGAAGGGCAAGCGCATGGCTGGTCATATGGGCCAGACCCGCGTTACGACCCAGAACCTCGAAGTCGTTTCGACTGATGAAGACCGTGGCCTCATCCTCGTGAAGGGTGCAGTTCCCGGCTCGAAGGGTTCCTGGATCATCGTCCGCGACGCCGTCAAGTCGGCTGCGAAGTAAGGGAGCCTTATCATGGAATTGAACGTCAAGACCCTCGAGGGAAAAGACGCCGGCAAGGTTTCTCTGTCGGATGAGATCTTCGGCCTCGACCCCCGCCAGGACATTCTGGCCCGCATGGTTCGCTGGCAGCTTGCAAAGAAGCAGCAGGGAACCCACAAGTCCAAGAACCGGTCGGAAGTTTCCCGCACCGGCGCGAAGATGTACAAGCAGAAGGGTACGGGCCGCGCTCGTCACCATTCGGCTCGCGCACCGCAGTTCCGCGGCGGCGGCAAGGCCCACGGCCCGGTCGTTCGCAGCCACGCCCATGACCTTCCCAAGAAGGTTCGTGCGCTCGCCCTGCGTCACGCCCTGTCTGCAAAGCTGAAGGCTGAAGAACTGATCATCGTCGATCAGCTCGTCGCGTCCGAAGCAAAGACCAAGGCTCTGCTGGGCAGCTTCGCTTCGCTTGGCCTGACCAACGCTCTCGTTATCGGCGGCGCCGAACTTGATGGCAACTTCAAGCTCGCTGCTCAGAACATCCCGAACGTGGACGTTCTGCCGGTACAGGGCATCAATGTTTACGACATCCTGCGCCGTGGCAAGCTGGTGCTTTCCAAGGCTGCTGTAGAGGCTCTGGAGGAGCGGTTCAAATGACGGATCTTCGCCACTACGATGTGATCGTATCTCCTTCGATCACGGAAAAGTCGACGCTGGTATCCGAACAGAACCAGGTCGTATTCAACGTCGCCAAGAATGCTTCCAAGCCTGAAATCAAGGCTGCCGTGGAAGCTCTCTTCGGCGTCAAAGTCACGGCTGTGAACACGCTTATCCGCAAGGGTAAGACCCGTCGTTTCCGTGGGTTCGCCGGTAAGCTGAAGGACGTCAAGAAAGCCGTCGTCACGCTCGCCGAAGGTCAATCCATCGACGTGTCCACCGGACTCTAAAGGTTAGGCCCAAGCGGGCAAAGACCCAAAAGGGAACAATAAAATGGCATTGAAAAGTTTCAATCCGACCACGCCGAGCCAGCGCCAGCTGGTTATCGTGGACCGCGCTTCGCTCTACAAGGGCAAGCCGGTAAAGGCTCTCACCCAGGGCCTCAGCTCCAAGGGTGGCCGTAACAACCAGGGCCGGATCACCGTCCGTTTCCAGGGTGGCGGTCACAAGCGGACCTACCGTCTGGTTGACTTCAAGCGTCGCAAGTTCGACGTTGAAGGCACCGTTGAACGTCTGGAATACGACCCCAACCGCACCGCGTTCATCGCGCTGGTTACGTATACCGACGGCGAACAGGCTTACATTCTCGCGCCACAGCGTCTCGCTGCTGGTGACAAGGTGATCGCCTCCGACAAGGCAGTGGACGTGAAGCCCGGCAACACCATGCCGCTTCAGTACATTCCGGTCGGTTCGATCATCCACAACGTCGAGATGAAGCCGGGCAAGGGCGGTCAGATCGCTCGCTCCGCCGGTACGTATGTCCAGCTCGTCGGCCGCGATGCCGGCATGGCCATCCTGCGTCTCAACTCGGGCGAACAGCGTCTGGTGCACGGCTCCTGCCTCGCATCGATCGGCGCTGTTTCGAACTCTGACCACGCCAACATCAACGACGGTAAGGCCGGTCGTTCCCGTTGGCGCGGCAAGCGTCCGCACGTTCGCGGCGTCGTCATGAACCCGGTCGACCACCCGCACGGTGGTGGTGAAGGTCGCACGTCGGGTGGTCGCCATCCGGTTACTCCGTGGGGCAAGCCCACGAAGGGCAAGCGCACCCGTTCGAACAAGTCGACCGACAAGTTCATCATGCGCTCGCGCCATCAGCGTAAGAAGTAAGAGAGGTAGTCACTAATGGCTCGTTCAGTATGGAAAGGTCCGTTTGTTGACGGCTATCTTCTCACCAAGGCTGAGAAGGTGCGCGAGAGCGGACGTAACGAAGTAATCAAGATCTGGAGCCGTCGCTCCACGATCCTGCCGCAGTTCGTTGGTCTGACCTTCGGCGTCTACAACGGCAGCAAGCATGTGCCCGTCTCCGTTAACGAAGACATGGTCGGACACAAGTTCGGTGAATTCTCTCCGACCCGTACCTATTACGGTCACGGCGCGGACAAGAAGGCAAAGAGGAAGTAATCATGGCGAAGGCTAAGACCGAACGCCGGCTGAAGGACAACGAGGCTCAGGCCGTTGCCCGTACGCTCCGCGTCAGCCCCCAGAAACTGAACCTGGTTGCCGCTCTTATCCGTGGCAAGAAGGTTGATCGCGCTCTCGCCGAGCTCGAATTCTCCCGCAAGCGCATTGCAGGCACCGTCAAGAAGACGCTGGAATCTGCAATTGCCAATGCGGAAAACAACCACGACCTCGACGTCGACGCTCTCGTCGTCGCCGAGGCCTATGTTGGCAAGTCCATCACCATGAAGCGTTTCCACGCTCGTGGCCGTGGTCGTGCTTCCCGCATTGAAAAGCCGTTCGCTCACCTCACGATCGTTGTTCGTGAAGTCGAGGAAAAAGGGGAGGCCGCATAATGGGTCAGAAAATCAATCCGATCGGCTTCCGCCTCGGCATCAACCGTACCTGGGATAGCCGCTGGTACGCTGACACCGCAGAATACGGCAAGCTGCTGCATGAAGACCTGAAGATCCGGGCTTACCTGATCAAGGAACTCAAGCAGGCCGGTATTGCAAAGGTCGTCATCGAGCGTCCGCACAAGAAGTGCCGCGTCACGATCCACTCGGCTCGTCCGGGTCTGATCATCGGCAAGAAGGGTGCAGACATCGAGAAGCTTCGCAAGAAGCTTTCCGAGATGACCAACTCCGAAACGCACCTCAACATCGTTGAAGTGCGCAAGCCGGAAATTGACGCGACGCTGGTTGCCCAGTCGATCGCTCAGCAGCTCGAGCGCCGCGTGGCTTTCCGCCGTGCGATGAAGCGTGCTGTTCAGTCCGCAATGCGTCTTGGCGCCGAAGGCATCAAGATCACCTGCGGCGGCCGTCTTGGCGGTGCTGAAATCGCTCGTACCGAATGGTACCGCGAAGGTCGCGTTCCGTTGCACACGCTGCGTGCGGACATCGACTACGGCACGGCTGAAGCTGAAACCGCATTCGGCATCTGCGGCATCAAGGTCTGGATCTTCAAGGGCGAAATCCTTGAGCACGATCCGATGGCTTCTGAGCGTCGCGGTCTCGAAGGCGACGCACAGGGCCCTGCAAGCCGTGAGCGTGGCGATCGTGGCGATCGTCGTCGCGAAAACGCTTGATTGACGCTGGCGAAAGATAAGCTCGGAGAAGTAAGAAAATGTTGCAGCCAAAGCGTACTAAGTACCGTAAGCAGTTCAAGGGACGCATCAAGGGCGTCGCCAAGGGCGGCTTTGACCTGGCATTCGGTGAATTCGGCTTGAAGTCGCAGGAACCGAACCGCGTCAATGCACGCGAGATCGAAGCGGCCCGCCGCGCGATCACGCGTTACATGAAGCGCGCAGGTCGCGTGTGGATCCGCGTATTCCCCGACGTTCCGGTTACGGCAAAGCCGACCGAAGTTCGTATGGGTAAGGGCAAGGGTTCGGTCGATTACTGGGCATGCAAGGTCAAGCCCGGTCGTATGATGTTCGAGATCGACGGTGTGTCCGAGGAGATCGCCCGTGAGGCGCTTCGTCTCGGCGCTGCCAAGCTCTCGGTCAAGACGCGCTTCGTACAGCGCATCGCAGAGTAAGGAGCAAGGCACATGAAAGCCGATGAAGTTCGCGGCCTCAGCGCCGACCAGCTCAAGGACAAGCTCGCCGATCTGAAGAAGGAGCAGTTCAACCTGCGTTTCCAGAAGGCAACTGGTCAGCTGGAGAAGTCCTCGCGCATCAACGAAGTCCGCAAGGATATCGCCCGCGTTAAAACCATTGCCCGCCAGAAGGCGGCAGAAGCCAAGGCCTAAGGAAGAATAATATGCCGAAACGCATTCTGCAGGGCGTCGTTGTGTCCGACAAGAACGAGAAGACTGTCGTAGTTCGTGTTGAGCGTCGATTCGCTCACCCGCTGCTTCAGAAGACCGTTCGTCGTTCGAAGAAGTACAAGGCACACGACGAAAACAATCAGTATAAGGTCGGCGATGTCGTTTCCATCGAGGAATGCGCACCGATCTCCAAGGACAAGCGCTGGACGGTCGTTTCCGCCCAGGCTTAATTTCATCAGAATCGTGCCGGGTGTCTTGCACTTGGCGCGAATTCCTGTATGAAGCAGCGCAAGGACGCTCGTGACCCGGGCGTCTTTTGCTTTGATGCGCACGGAAGGTCCTTCGGGAAACCACCCTGTCACGATTTTTCCGCGCAAAAAAAGAGATATTCATAAGCTGGAGCAGGGGGCTCGCTCGGGAGAGTTTGCCCAACCGTTCCGGTAACAACAAGAAGGCGACCTGACATGATTCAGATGCAAACAAACCTCGACGTGGCGGATAATTCCGGCGCACGTCGTGTCATGTGCATCAAGGTGCTGGGCGGCTCGAAGCGCAAATATGCTTCTGTTGGCGACATTATTGTCGTTTCCATCAAGGAAGCTATTCCGCGCGGCCGCGTCAAGAAGGGCGACGTGATGAAGGCGGTTGTCGTGCGCACCGCCAAGGACATCCGCCGCGCTGACGGCAGCGTCATCCGTTTCGATAACAACGCAGCCGTTCTTATCGACAACAAGAAAGAGCCCATCGGCACCCGTATCTTCGGACCGGTTCCGCGCGAACTTCGCGCCAAGAACCACATGAAGATCATCTCGCTGGCTCCGGAAGTACTGTAAGGAGCGTATGCGATGCAGAAAATTCGTAAAGGCGACAAGGTTGTCGTATTGACCGGTAAGGACAAGGGCCGTACCGGCGAAGTAATCCAGGTTTTGCCGAAGGAAGACCGGGCCGTTGTGCGTGGCGTAAACATGGTGAAGCGTCACCAGCGCCAGACCCAGGCCCAGGAAGCCGGCATCATCAACAAGGAAGCATCCTTGCACATCTCCAACATCGCCATCGTCGACAAGGATGGCAAGCCGACCCGCGTTGGCTTCTCGGTTGTGGATGGCAAGAAGGTCCGCGTGGCCAAGCGTTCGGGAGAAGTGATCGATGGCTGATAAGTACGAGCCGCGTCTCAAGACGGAATACGTTTCCCGTATCCGTGGCGCCATGCAGGAGAAGTTCTCCTACGCAAACGTCATGATGATCCCGAAGCTTGAAAAGATCGTGATCAACATGGGCGTTGGCGAAGCGACTGCCGACTCCAAGAAGCCCACGATCGCTGCCGGTGACCTGGCTGCGATTGCCGGCCAGAAGCCGGTCGTTACCCGCGCTCGCAACTCGATCGCTGGTTTCAAGGTTCGCGAAGGCATGCCGATCGGTGCGAAGGTTACCCTTCGTGGCGCCCGCATGTACGAATTCCTTGATCGTCTGGTCAACATCGCGCTGCCGCGCGTTCGCGACTTCCGGGGCCTGAACCCGAAGAGCTTTGACGGCCGTGGCAACTTCGCCATGGGCATCAAGGAACACATTGTGTTCCCTGAGATCAACTACGATAAGGTTGATCAGATGTGGGGCATGGACATCATCGTTTGCACGACGGCGACGTCGGACGACGAAGCTCGGGCTCTGCTTACAGAGTTCAACTTCCCGTTCCGTCACTAACCGTAACGACGAGCGTAGAAAAGGAACTCCGATATGGCGAAAACAAGCGCAGTTGAAAAGAACAAGCGCCGCCGCAAGTCGGTCGCCCAGCAGGCCAGCAAGCGCGCGGCCCTCAAGGCGATCGTGATGAACCAGTCCCTTCCGATCGAAGAGCGGTTCAAGGCCACCCTGAAGCTCGCTTCGCTGCCGCGTGACGGCTCGAAGACGCGTATCCGCAACCGCTGCGAAGTAACGGGCCGTCCGCGCGCGTTCTATCGCAAGCTCAAGATGTCGCGTATCGCGCTTCGTGAGCTGGGCAATTCCGGCAAGGTGCCGGGCATTGTCAAGTCGAGCTGGTAAGGAGACGGGCACATGACCATGACTGATCCTTTGGGTGATATGCTCACCCGCATCCGCAATGGTGCTGCTCGCCGTAAGTCTTCGGTAAGCACGCCTGCTTCCAGCCTCCGCGCACGCGTTCTCGACGTGCTGCAGTCTGAAGGCTACATTCGCGGTTATTCCAAGGTCGATTTCGAAAACGGCAAGTCCGAATTCACCATCGAGCTGAAGTACTACGAAGGCGCGTCCGTGATCCGTGAGATCGGCCGCGTTTCCAAGCCGGGCCGCCGGGTTTATGTCTCGGTAAAGTCCATTCCGCAGGTCGCGAACGGCCTCGGCATCACCATCCTTTCGACCCCGAAGGGCGTGATGGCCGATCACCAGGCTCGCGAACAGAACGTTGGTGGCGAGGTTCTTTGCTCGGTCTTCTAAGACTCGAGCAAGGATCTCCATAACGAACAGACAGGATTGAATAATGTCTCGTATCGGTAAAAAGCCCGTTCCGGTTCCCGCAGGTGTGACGGCCAATGTCGACGGCCAGAAGGTTACTGCTAAGGGCCCGAAGGGTGAACTGTTTTTCGTCGCTAACGACGACATTCAGCTGAAGCTCGAAGATAACGGCGTTTCCGTAACGCCGGCTAACGGCACCAAGGAAGCTCGTTCGAAGTGGGGCATGTCCCGCACGATGATCGAGAACATCTTCAAGGGTGTTAAGGACGGCTATGAGCGCAAGCTCGAAATCAACGGCGTTGGTTACCGTGCCGCCATGCAGGGCAAGAACCTGCAGCTGGCTCTCGGTTTCAGCCACGACGTTGTTTACGAGCCTCCGGTCGGCATCACCATTGCCGTTCCGAAGCCGACGGAAATCATCGTTTCCGGCATCAACAAGCAGCAGGTTGGCCAGGTTGCCGCGGAAATCCGCGAATACCGCGGTCCCGAGCCCTACAAGGGCAAGGGCGTAAAGTACGCTGAAGAGCGTATTGTACGCAAAGAAGGCAAGAAGAAGTAAGGATCACGCGAAATGGCTAGCAGGAAAGAAGCACTTGCACGTCGCGCGAGCCGTGTGCGCCGCCAGATCAAGGCGGTTGCCAACGGCCGCCCGCGCCTGTCGGTTCATCGCTCGTCGAAGAACATCTACGCCCAGATCATCGATGACGTTGCTGGCAAGACGCTTGCGTCTGCCTCCACGCTCGAAGCCGATCTGCGCGGCTCGCTCAAGACCGGCGCCGACGTTGCAGCAGCAGCTGTTGTCGGCAAGCTGGTTGCCGAGCGCGGCGTCAAGGCTGGCGTGAAGGATGTTGTATTCGACCGTGGCGCGTTCATCTATCACGGCCGTATCAAGGCTCTGGCAGATGCAGCCCGCGAAAGCGGCCTGAACTTCTGATTTTTTTCCGCCCGGACATCGATCCGGGCGGAATTTCACCGGACCATGCGGATCTCGTCTTCGGGGCCGCTGGTCTTTTCGTTTGCCGTTCCACCCGTAAAAGAAAAAGGACAAGGACAATGGCACAGGATAAAAGAGGTTCCCGCGAAGAGCGTCAGAACCGCGAAGAGCGCGATAGCGAATTCGTCGACAAGCTGGTCGCGATCAACCGCGTTGCAAAGGTTGTTAAGGGTGGCCGTCGTTTCGGTTTCGCCGCTCTCGTCGTCGTTGGCGACCAGAAGGGCCGCGTTGGTTTCGGTCACGGCAAGGCTCGTGAAGTTCCGGAAGCGATCCGCAAGGCAACTGAAAGCGCAAAGCGCGATCTGATCTTCGTTCCGCTGCGCGATGGTCGCACGCTGCATCACGACGTCAATGGCCGTCACGGCGCAGGCAAGGTTCTGCTGCGTTCGGCCAAGGCCGGTACCGGTATCATCGCCGGTGGTCCGATGCGCGCCGTTTTCGAAACGCTCGGCGTTCATGACGTTGTTGCAAAGTCGACCGGTTCTTCGAACCCGTACAACATGGTTCGCGCGACGTTCGACGCTCTGAAGCATCAGGTTCATCCGAAGGACATCGCTGCACAGCGCGGTCTGAAGTATGCGACCCTTCAGGCTCGTCGTGCCGCCTCCGGCAACGCTTCTGAAGAATAAGGAGCTGGATCATGGCCAAGAAAACTACTGAAGCCAAGAAGACTGTTACGGTCGAACAGATCGGCAGCCCTATTCGCCGCCCGGCAATCCAGCGTCAGACGCTGGTGGGTCTGGGTCTCAACAAGATGCATCGTCAGCGTACCCTGGAAGACACTCCGGCGGTTCGCGGCATGATCCGTGCGGTCCAGCATCTCGTTCGCGTCGTTGACGAGAAGTGAGACGGAGTAACCTATCATGAAACTCAATGAAATCAGAGACAACGAAGGCGCCTCCAAGGATCGTATCCGCGTAGGTCGCGGTATCGGTTCCGGCAAGGGCAAGACCGGTGGTCGCGGTGTGAAGGGTCAGAAGGCTCGTTCGGGCGTCGCCATCAACGGCTTCGAAGGCGGTCAGATGCCCATCTACCGTCGTCTGCCGAAGCGCGGTTTCAACAACATCTTCGCTTCCGAATATGTTGTCGTATCGCTCGGCCGCATTCAGACCGCCATCGACGCCAAGAAGCTTGACGCTTCCGCAACGATCGATGCTGCTGCTCTCAAGGCTGCCGGCGTTATCCGCCGCGCCAAGGACGGCGTTCGTATTCTCGCCGACGGCGAGCTGAAGGCTAAGGTCGCTTTCGAAGTGGCCGGTGCTTCCAAGCCCGCAATCGAAAAGATCGAAAAGGCTGGCGGCTCGATCAAGCTTCTCGCAGTTGCAGCAGAAGCCGCCGAGTAATATATAGACTTCAGGCGCCCGGGGCTTGTCGCTCCGGGCGTTTGCGCTCCCTGGCCACTGTTGCTTTCGATCTAAATCGATTTATAGAGCATCAGGGAAATCTCTTCGCGGTGTGCTTCCTTGGCCCCGCTTGCGGCAGAAAGTGCTGCAGGGAGAGCCTCACAGTTCTTGAACTTCCATAGGGGAGGGGATAGGACATAAAAAACAGGGTGAGGCATGATGGCGGCGCAGAGCCGCGTTTGTCCGAAGCCCGGTTTTGACCAGTATCTTTTAGACCTTTCCGCATCGGCCGGTTGCGCTGGCTGGCAAGGGTCATTCGGAGAAATTTATGGCTTCAGCAGCGGAACAACTGGCTTCGAACCTGAATTTTTCGACCTTCGCTAAGGCGGAGGATCTGAAAAAGCGTCTCTGGTTTACTCTTGCCGCACTTCTCGTCTACCGTCTCGGCACCCATATTCCGCTTCCGGGCCTGAACCCTGAAGCCTATGCGCAGGCCTTCCGTGGCCAGGCCAACGGTATTCTCGGTCTTTTCAACATGTTTGCGGGTGGCGCTGTCGAGCGCATGGCGATTTTCGCCCTCGGCATCATGCCTTACATCTCCGCTTCGATCATCGTGCAGCTCATGACCTCGGTCGTGCCTTCGCTCGAAGCGTTGAAGAAGGAAGGCGAAGCCGGCCGCAAGATCATCAACCAGTACACCCGTTACGGCACGGTGCTCCTCGGCACGCTGCAGGCCTATGGTATTGCGGTCGGCCTCGAAAGCGGTAACGGCCTTGTCGTTGATCCGGGCTGGTTCTTCCGCATTTCCACCGTCATCACGCTGCTTGGCGGCACGATGTTCCTGATGTGGCTCGGCGAACAGATCACCTCGCGCGGTATCGGCAACGGTATTTCGCTGATCATCTTCGCGGGCATTGCCGCCGGTCTGCCCAAGGCCCTGGCCGGCACGCTGGAACTCGGCCGCACCGGTGCGCTTTCGACCCCGCTCATCCTGACGGTCGTCGTCGTTGCAATCGGCGTCATTGCCCTTATCGTCTTCGTGGAGCGTGCGCAGCGCCGTCTGTTGATCCAATATCCGAAGCGACAGGTCGGGAACCGCATGTTCCAGGGCGATACCTCGCACCTGCCGCTGAAGCTTAACACGGCCGGCGTCATTCCTGCGATCTTCGCATCGTCGCTGCTGCTTCTGCCGGCAACGGCTGCAGGCTTTGCGGGTAACACTAACCTGCCAACCTGGGCGACCTCTATCATCGCCTCGCTGCAACACGGCCAGCCGCTGTTTATGGCGCTTTATGGCCTGCTGATTGCTTTCTTCGCCTTCTTCTACACGGCGATCGTATTCAATCCGAAGGATACGGCTGACAATCTCAAGAAGCATGGCGGCTTCATTCCGGGCATCCGTCCGGGCGAGCGCACTGCGGAGTACATTGATTACGTTCTGACCCGCATCACTGTGGTCGGCGCGATTTATCTGGTCTTTGTCTGTATCCTTCCTGAGACACTTATCGCACGTACGGGCATTCCATTAGCCCTTGGTGGTACTTCGCTTTTGATCGTTGTCAGTGTAACTCTGGATACGGTTGCGCAGATTCAGGGTCACCTGATCGCCCAGCAGTATGAAGGTCTGATCAAGAAGTCGAAGTTGCGTGGAGGAAAGAGGGGACGATGAGACTGATATTTTTGGGTCCGCCGGGTGCGGGCAAGGGAACCCAGGCCAAGCGGCTCACTGACAAGTACGGGATCCCCCAGCTTTCAACCGGTGACATGCTGCGCGCTGCGGTCAGCGCGGGCACCGAAATCGGCAAGCGCGCCAAGGCCGTCATGGACGCCGGCGGGCTGGTATCCGACGATATCGTCAATCAGATCGTTTCCGAGCGTATCGAAGCTCCTGACTGTGCCAAGGGCTTCATTCTCGACGGTTATCCGCGCACCGTTCCGCAGGCGAAGGCGCTTGCCGACAACATGCGCAAGAAGAACCTGGTGCTCGACGCCGTCATCGAACTCAAGGTGGACGAAGAGGCTCTGATTCGCCGAATCGAAAATCGCGTGGCTGAAACCATTGCCGCCGGCGGTACTGTTCGCTCTGACGATAATCCGGAAGCTTTCCGCAAGCGCCTGACGGAATATCGCGAAAAGACTGCGCCGCTGTCCGCTTATTACAGCGAGCAGGGCGAGCTGGTGACGCTGGATGGCATGGCAGATGTCGATGCCGTCACCGAGGCCATCGAGCGCGTTCTCGAGAAAGCCTCTGCCTGATCGAAGGAATGAATGGGTGAGGACTGCGGTCTTGCCCATCTTCCTTTTCGAAAGGCGGCTGATCCCTTGGATCGCAAAAGAATCTTGGCGGAGCCGGTTGCTTTTTTGCGCTGATTCCGTTAAACACCGCGCCAACTCGCGACATCCCAAGCGACTGGCGCGGATTTCCCTTAGGGAAGGGAGATCCGGGTTCGGTCGTTTTGACTTGTCACGGACATCAATTTGAACTGGCGGTCTTGTCGGCCGCTCGAATGGAATCACCACTTGCCGGATGGCAACTGGAACCAAGGAGAAAAGACGTGGCACGTATCGCTGGCGTCAACATCCCGACTGCGAAGCGCGTTGTTATTGCGCTGACCTACATTCACGGGATTGGTCCGAAATTCGCGCAGGAAATCATGGACAAGGTCGGTCTTCCGGCTGACAAGCGCGTTCATCAGCTGACGGATGCTGAAGTTCTTCAGATCCGCGAAGCCATCGACCGCGACTACCAGGTCGAAGGCGACCTGCGTCGCGAAACGTCGATGAACATCAAGCGTCTGATGGACCTCGGTTGCTACCGCGGCCTGCGTCACCGTCGTGGCCTTCCGGTCCGCGGTCAGCGCACGCACACCAACGCCCGCACCCGCAAGGGTCCGGCGAAGGCTATCGCTGGTAAGAAGAAGTAATTTTCCGGTTCTCCGGAAAGGGGAGGCTGGTGCAGTCCGCGCCAGCCTTTCTGAGTTTGGCGAAAAGCTCGGTTACGGGCTGATTGCCGGTGTAGCCGCTGGTGTTACGGCGGTGAAGAGATCAATGAAAGGTATAAAATGGCCAAGGAAGCCGCACGCGTCCGTCGTCGCGAACGCAAAAATATCACGTCTGGCGTCGCGCACGTCAATTCGACCTTCAACAACACGATGATCACCATCACCGACGCGCAGGGCAATGCTATTGCCTGGTCGTCCGCTGGTGCCAAGGGCTTCAAGGGTTCGCGTAAGTCGACCCCGTTCGCTGCCCAGATCGCTGCTGAAGATTGCGCGAAGAAGGCTCAGGAACACGGCATGAAGTCGCTTGAAGTTGAAGTTTGCGGTCCGGGTTCCGGCCGTGAATCGGCACTTCGCGCCCTGCAGGCTGCCGGTTTCATGATCACTTCCATTCGCGACGTGACGCCGATCCCGCACAACGGTTGCCGTCCGCGCAAGAAGCGCCGCGTCTGACGCGACCGTGGTTCGGAAATTCCGCCTTACCTCAGGTCTGGCGGAATTTTCGTGTATCTGGCGTGTGCGCGTCGATTTCGATCGGCGGACTTGCGCTCAAGAACCCACCGATGAACCGCTGAATTTGGTTCCTCTCGGTGTTTTCATGCTCGGTCCGTCACGATTGGATGGTGGCGGCGAACGGAAGGTTTAAAGATGATTCAGAAGAACTGGCAGGAACTTATCAAGCCGAACAAGGTCGAGTTCACCTCGTCCAGCCGCACCAAGGCAACGCTCGTTGCCGAGCCGCTGGAGCGTGGTTTCGGTCTTACCCTCGGCAACGCGCTGCGTCGCGTTCTGTTGTCTTCTCTGCGCGGCGCCGCTGTTACGGCCGTGCAGATCGACGGTGTCCTGCACGAATTCTCCTCCATCCCCGGCGTTCGGGAAGATGTGACGGATATCGTGCTCAACATCAAGGAAATCGCCATCAAGATGGATGGCGACGATTCCAAGCGCATGGTCGTGCGCAAGCAGGGCCCGGGTGCCGTGACCGCTGGTGACATCCAGACGGTTGGTGACATCGAGATCCTGAACCCCGACCACGTGATCTGCACGCTCGACGATGGCGCTGAAATCCGCATGGAATTCACCGTCAACAACGGCAAGGGTTACGTACCGGCTGAGCGCAACCGCGCGGAAGATGCCCCGATTGGCCTCATTCCGGTGGACAGCCTCTATTCTCCGGTCAAGAAAGTGTCCTACAAGGTTGAAAACACCCGTGAAGGCCAGGTTCTCGACTATGACAAGCTGATCATGACGATCGAGACCAACGGTTCGGTTTCCGGCGAAGACGCCGTTGCCTTCGCCGCTCGCATTCTTCAGGACCAGCTGGGCGTCTTCGTCAACTTCGACGAGCCGCAGAAGGAAGCAGAAGAAGAATCGGTTACGGAACTCGCGTTCAACCCGGCGCTTCTCAAGAAGGTCGACGAGCTCGAGCTGTCGGTTCGTTCGGCAAACTGCCTGAAGAACGACAACATCGTTTACATCGGCGACCTGATCCAGAAGACCGAAGCCGAAATGCTCCGCACGCCGAACTTTGGTCGCAAGTCGCTGAACGAAATCAAGGAAGTTCTCGCTTCCATGGGTCTGCACCTCGGCATGGAAGTGCCGGCATGGCCGCCTGAGAACATCGAAGATCTCGCAAAGCGTTACGAAGACCAGTACTAACAAACAAGAAGGCAGACCTCAAAGACTGCCTTTCCCCGTCAAACAGCAGGTAAGTCACCTGCATGTGCCAGGAAACGGCAGGCCTTAAAGAAGGAACCTGCGTAGAAGGAGAATAGCAATGCGCCACGGTAATTCAGGCCGCAAGCTCAATAGAACCGCCAGCCACCGCAAGGCAATGTTTGCCAACATGGCTGCTTCGCTCATCACCCATGAGCAGATCGTCACCACGCTTCCGAAGGCGAAGGAAATTCGCCCGATCGTTGAGAAGCTCGTCACTCTCGGCAAGCGCGGCGACCTGCACGCTCGTCGTCAGGCGATTTCGCAGATCAAGGATCAGGACGCTGTTCGCAAGCTGTTCGACGCGATCGCAGCACGTTACGCAAACCGTAACGGCGGCTACCTGCGTATCATGAAGGCCGGCTTCCGCCAGGGCGACAATGCCGCTCTCGCCGTCATCGAATTCGTCGAGCGCGACGTTGACGCCAAGGGCGCAGCCGACAAGGCTCGCGTTGCCGCTGAAGCTGCTGCTGCCGAAGCTGCATAAGGTTTGATGCCTTTCGGGTGTCATGAGTTAAAATGCCGGGCGAGAGATCGCCCGGCTTTTTTGTTTGCGTTGTTTTCTGTGTTTAAGGCTGGCGATCGGGCGAATATTGGCTGATTTGACGAATAAGATCGGCAAGTGGCGCCATCAGGGCGACACGGTCCGAAGCATGATGAGCCAGCCAAAGCTTTTGCAGGTCTTCTTCATTGATCTCGCCATTCTCAATGTGTTCGAGAAGCTTTGATAGTGCGTTCCGATGACCGCTGTTCATCGTCCGGGCAATATCAGTGGGGGCGAGAGCCATCCCCATTGCCATGATGCTGAAAATCTCTGAAACAGCCGCTTGACTGGAGCCGGCAATTTTAGGGCGTTGCGAGGTTTTCGGGTTTTGGTCCGTCGGTTTCATGTTTTTGACGGGCGTTGCTGTGCATTGCCAACGGCGCGTCTTCCCCGCTTCCGCGCCATGATCGTCGGCCGCACCAGCCGATAGCCGAGCAATACCACCATGGTGCTGATATAAAACACCGGCTCCAGCGTGATCGATTTTCGCGCCAGCACGAAATGCAGCACGCCGACGATGAGGACGAGATAGACGAGTTTATGCAGCGTGTTCCAGCGGCTTCCGAGCTTGCGGATGGACCACCGGTTGGAAGTGAGCGCCAAGGGCAGGAGCATGACGAGCCCCGCCATGCCGAACATGATATAAGGCCGCTTCAGGATATCACCAGCGATGGAACTGAAGACGAGGCCACGGTCCAGCACCAGATAGACGGTAAAGTGCGCCAATACGTAATAAAAGGCAATCAGGCCCAGCGCCCGACGATAGGCGATGAGGTTGATGTTGAAGAGATCGCGTAGCGGCGTCACCAGCAGGCCTAGACAGAGGAAGCGAAGCGCCCAGATGCCAAGGAGGTGTTCGAAATCCTTGACCGGGTTGAAGCCGAGGCCTCCGGTTGCGGCGAGGTAGAAATACCAGACGCCGGGAGCAAGGCCGATGACATACAGCGACCAGATGGCCGCCGGTTGGTAACGCTTCGGCAGAGAGGGTAAGGTGAAGGCGAAAGCCATGGTCAATAATTCGCCTTCAGGTCCATGCCGGCGTAGAGGCTCGCTACTTCATCGTAGCCATTGAACATCAGGGTAGGGCGGTTCTGGGTGCCAAAGAAGCCGCCTTCGCCGATGCGCTGCTCCGTCGCCTGGCTCCAGCGGGGATGGTCCACATGTGGATTGACGTTGGAATAGAAGCCGTATTCGCGGGCGTTGGAATTTTTCCAGGTCGTTTCCGGCTGTTTCTCGACAAGCGAAATGCGGACGATGGATTTGATGCCCTTGAAGCCGTACTTCCACGGCACGACAAGCCGGATCGGTGCGCCGTTCTGGTTCGGCAACGTCTCGCCATAAAGGCCGACGGCAAGGATGGTCAGGGGATGGCGGGCTTCATCGAGGCGCAAACCTTCGACATAGGGCCATGAAAGGGGCTGGAACAGGCCGCTCTGTCCGGGCATTTCCTCTGGCCGCACCACCGTCTCGAAGGAAACATATTTCGCGCTGCCCAGCGGTTCGACTTTGTCGAGCAGGCTTGTAAGTGGGAAGCCGATCCATGGAATGACCATCGACCAGCCTTCGACGCAGCGCATGCGGTAGGTGCGTTCCTCAAGCTGATATTTCATCAGCTCTTCGATGCCGAATTCCTGTGGCTTGGAAACGAGGCCATCCACTTTCACGGTCCAGGGTGTGGGTTTGAACTTGCCGGAATTTTCCTTGGGGTCGGATTTGCCGACGCCGAATTCGTAGAAGTTGTTGTAGCTGGTGACGGCATCAAGCGGCGTGAGTTTTTCATCCAGCTTGTAAGCGCCGGGTTTCGCCGCGAGCGGAGCAGCAACCGCCTCACGGCCCGCAAGCCCTATTGCCGCAAGGCCCGCCGCTGTGCCGAGGAAGCCGCGTCTGGAAAGGTAGATGTTTTTCGGCGTGATTTCGCTTGCCGAAATATGGGGCGGACGATAGGCGGGCATTGGAACCTCCACAAAAGCCGGGTGCATCGGCGATAAATCGATTATGATAGCCAATACGGCCGCTGCACAGATATGTTTCAATCTGCTGCGGAAAAACAGCGCCGGGCAGACGGAAATCGCGCATTTGTGATAGGCCGTCGTCCGCTCGCCCGCGTTAAGGGAAAGGCGTACCGTACCGAACCGTACTGTTTTGCCCTAAGGTGACAGTGACAGCGCTTGCGGTTTGCGTTAGAAACACCGCAAAATAGGGCAGAGGCAGCTTCCACCGCGTTGCGGGCAGGCGCGCTTCGCCCCGAGATTGAGGAAAACACCATGCCAGCCTATCGCTCAAGAACGACAACCCACGGCCGCAACATGGCGGGCGCGCGCGGCCTTTGGCGCGCCACCGGCATGAAGGACAGCGATTTCGGCAAGCCGATCATCGCTGTCGTCAATTCCTTCACGCAGTTTGTGCCCGGCCACGTCCACCTCAAGGATCTCGGCCAGCTGGTTGCCCGTGAAATCGAGGCGGCCGGCGGTGTTGCCAAGGAATTCAACACCATCGCGGTCGATGACGGCATCGCCATGGGCCATGACGGCATGCTTTATTCGCTGCCCTCGCGCGAGATCATTGCTGACTCGGTCGAATATATGGTCAATGCCCATTGCGCCGATGCCATGGTGTGCATTTCCAACTGCGACAAGATCACCCCCGGAATGTTGAATGCTGCCATGCGCCTCAACATCCCCGCCGTCTTCGTGTCCGGTGGTCCGATGGAAGCGGGCAAGGTTGTCCTGCATGGCAAAACCGTCGCGCTCGATCTGGTCGACGCCATGGTGGCTGCCGCCGATGACAAGATTTCTGACGAGGACGTCAAGGTTATCGAGCGATCGGCCTGCCCGACCTGCGGTTCCTGTTCCGGCATGTTCACCGCCAATTCAATGAACTGTCTGACCGAGGCGCTGGGCCTGTCTCTGCCCGGTAACGGCTCGACGCTTGCCACCCATTCGGATCGCAAGCGACTTTTCGTCGAGGCCGGTCATCTGATCGTCGATCTGGCCCGCCGTTATTACGAGCAGGAAGACGAAACCGTTCTGCCGCGGACCATCGCCAACAAGGCGGCGTTTGAAAACGCCATGTCGCTGGATATCGCCATGGGCGGCTCCACCAACACGGTGCTGCATATTCTGGCTGCCGCGCACGAGGGGGGGGTGGATTTCACCATGGAAGACATCGACCGTCTTTCCCGCAAGGTTCCGTGCCTTTCGAAGGTCGCGCCCGCCAAGCAGGACGTTCACATGGAAGACGTTCACCGCGCTGGCGGCATCATGCGCATTCTCGGCGAGTTGGAGCGCGGCGGTCTGATCAACCGCGATACCTACACGGTGCATGAAGCGACGCTGGGTGACGCCATCGACCGCTGGGACATCACCCGCACCAACAGCGAGACGGTGCGTGAATTCTTCAAGGCGGCCCCCGGCGGCGTGCCGACGCAGGTTGCCTTCAGCCAGTCCTCGCGCTGGGACGATCTGGATACCGACAGCGACAATGGCGTCATTCGCTCGGTCGAGAAACCATTCTCCAAGGATGGTGGTCTTGCCGTGCTTTACGGCAACATCGCGCTCGACGGCTGTATCGTGAAGACGGCAGGTGTTGATGAGTCCATCCTGAAATTCAACGGCCCGGCGGTCGTTTACGAAAGCCAGGACGCGGCGGTTAAGGGCATTCTCGGCAACGAGGTCAAGGCGGGCGACGTCGTCGTCATCCGTTATGAAGGTCCTAAGGGCGGCCCGGGCATGCAGGAAATGCTCTATCCGACCAGCTACCTGAAATCCAAGGGCCTCGGCAAAGCCTGCGCGCTGATCACCGACGGTCGCTTCTCTGGTGGCACCTCAGGCCTTTCCATCGGCCACGCCTCGCCGGAAGCGGCACAGGGCGGCGCCATCGGCCTCGTGCGTCAGGGTGACCTGATCGAGATCGACATTCCGAACCGCACGATCAACCTGAAGGTTTCCGATGCGGAGCTGGCCTCGCGCCGGGCCGAGCAGGAAGAGAAGGGCTGGAAGCCGGAAGCACCGCGCAAGCGCAATGTCACAACGGCGCTGAAGGCCTATGCGGCCTTTGCGTCGAGCGCAGACAAGGGTGCTGTGCGGATATTGCCGGAGTAATCCTGTCGCAGAGTGGGCTGGAAGGTTACGCCTGATGCGTCGCTTTCTTCCCGGAGTGCTCGAAGAGCAATACAAGCACGCTTCGTCACCCCGGAACCGATCCGGGGTCCAGCGCGATCAAGTCCTTGATCGCAAGAGACTCTTCTTACGGCGCAGACGAGCCGTGCCTGATGCCGGATCAAGTCCGGCAGGGCGGAGGAGAAAGCTCTCCACCTCCATTTAAGTTGAGCCGCTCTCTGAGCGGCTTTTTGCTGTCTGAATTTGGAGTGAATTCGGCTCACAAACAGATTCAATTACTTCGCGGGATGATTCCTGGTATCCCTTCAACGTTTTGTTTTTCCATCGTAAATGTGGAGCTGACTGCAGATTGTTTCTGGCGTGGCAGTCACATTGGAGTGATGTTCGTCCAGCGACCCTTTTCCAGAAAGCAGCGATGCCTAACTTCATCACCATGAAAAGACGAACCGCACTCGCCCTCATGGCATCGCTACCCTTCGCCTCACTTGCCCGTGCCCAGAGCGCCGGGAACAACGTCCGTTTCGATCCGTTGCTGAGGGAGGCGGATGCACTGTCCAGCCTCAAGACCGTCATTGTCAGCATCGATGGCGAGGAGATCGCTAGCCGCGCCTATCATGGTGCCGGTTTGAACGGCTCCACCAATATCAAATCGGCCTCAAAATCGATCATCTCCGCGTTGGTCGGCATGGCGATTGATCGCAAGATTCTCCAAGGTGCGGACCAGCCGATCGCGACCATTCTGCGCGGTGAATTTCCGCAAAACCCCGATCCCCGGCTGGAGCGGATCACCGTCGGTAACCTCCTGTCAATGCAATCCGGTCTGGAGCGCATGTCCGGGCCGAATTACGGCCGTTGGGTCGCCAGCCGCAACTGGGTGCGGATGGCCTTGGGGTCGGGTTTCGCCGGAGAGCCGGGTGGCGGCATGCTTTATTCCACGGCGTCGACACATCTGCTGTCGGCGATATTGACGAAGGCATCCGGCCGTTCGACGCTTTCTCTTGCCCGAGACTGGTTTCGGCCCCTGGAAGGGTTTTCCATCGGCGGCTGGGAGCGCGATCCGCAGGGCATCTATCTCGGCGGCAACCAGATGGCGATGACCGCGCGGTCGCTGCTGGCCTTCGGCGAGCTTTACCGCAGAGGCGGCGTGACACCCGGTGGTGAGCGGTTGATTTCACAGGACTGGATCGAGCAATCATGGCGACAGCGCACCAATTCGGTCTTCAACGGCGACGGTTACGGTTATTGCTGGTTCATCAGGGAGATGGCGGGCGAGACGGTCTATTATGCCTGGGGTTATGGCGGGCAGATGCTGTACATCGCGCCGGCAAAACGACTGTCCGTCGTGATGACCTCTCGTGAAGACGCGCCATCGGCCCGAACCGGTTATCGCGACCAGCTGCATGGCCTCATGGAGAACGTCATCCGCGCGGTATGATCGGGTCAGAGCGGCCGGTTGATGCTCTGAAATGCCTCGCCGAGACGTTTCATGCGCTCCTCATAGGCGCCGGTAAGGCAGGCAACGTCGGCTGCGCATTCCTGGCGCTTCTTCAGCCACTGGCTCTGCTCGTCGCGCAACGTGTCGCGGGCACCCATGGCCATCAGCTGGGTTAGGATATCGAAGGTGGTGGCCATCTTCACGTCCTGATCGTTCAGGGCGCGGTTGTCGCAGATGGCCTTTTCATCGGCTGCGAGATCGGATTTCGTGCAGTCGAAACTTGCAGCACCGGCCGTTGAGAGGAGCGAGGAAGCAAAAAGGATGCCGCAGGCGAGGAGGGGCTTTTTCAAATGCATGGCTTGTCTCTGTTAAGGACTGCTGGTGCGGATGAAACCAAAATACGCCTTTGCTGGTTCCATCAGCGGAAGCCGCCGTGCCTGAAACCCACGGTCATCATCTTGCCGCTCTTTGCTTTACAGGCTTTGACGTTATAACTCCATCATACTGATGACGATGAGGAATCACATGCGAAGCGTGTTGAAGTATCTGTCCACCGGCTTTCTCGCCGCGCTTATTCTCCTGCCAGCGGGTGCCCGGGCGCAGGACAACAGGACCGTGCCGTCCAGCCACACGGAAATGCAGCTTTCCTTCGCGCCGCTGGTCAAGCGCACCGCCGGCGCGGTGGTGAATGTCTATGCCGAACGCATCGTGCAGCGGCGGTTGTCGCCCTTCGCCGGTGATCCCTTCTTCGAACAGTTTTTCGGGCAGCAAATGCCGAACCGCACGGAAAAGCAGTCGTCGCTCGGTTCAGGCGTCATCGTCACAGCCGGCGGTCTCGTGGTGACCAACAATCATGTCATTGACGGTGCTGACGACATCAAGGTGGCGCTTGCGGATGGGCGCGAATTTTCCTCCAAGGTTCTCATGAAAGATGACCGGGTCGATCTTGCCGTGCTGCAGATCGATGCCAAGGAGCAGTTCCCGGTGCTGCCGCTCGGCAATTCGGACAAGATCGAAGTCGGCGATCTGGTGCTGGCGATCGGTAACCCCTTCGGCGTCGGTCAGACGGTGACGAGCGGCATCGTCTCGGGCCTTGCCCGCAACCAGGTGACGCAGGGCGATTTCGGCTTCTTCATCCAGACCGACGCCTCCATCAACCCGGGCAACTCCGGCGGCGCGCTGATGAATATGGCTGGCGAGCTGATCGGCATCAACACTGCCATCTTCTCCAAGGGCGGCGGCTCGAACGGCATCGGTTTCGCTATTCCGGCCAATCTGGTCCGGGTTTTTGTGGCTGCTGCTGAACGGGGCGATGCGAACTTCCAGCGGCCCTATATTGGCGCGACCTTCGATCCCGTCACTTCGGATGTCGCGGAGGCGCTTGGCCTGCATCGCGCCCGGGGAGCGCTGGTCGTCAGCGTTGTCAAAGGCAGCCCCGCGGAAAAGGCCGGCATAGAGCCGGGCCAGGTGGTGACTGCGGTCAACGGATTGGAGGTGGAGCATCCCGATGCGCTCGGTTACCGCCTGACCACGGCCGGCATAGGCAAATCTGCTGAACTGACCGTCATGGACAAGGGCAAGGAAAAGAAGCTGACGATTGCACTTGACATTGCGCCCGAAACCGCTCCCCGCGACGAACGGCTGATCGAAGGCCGCAATCCGTTCGCCGGCGCGACCGTTGCCAATCTTTCGCCGAAGCTTGCTGACGAATTGCGCATGCCCTCGCAGGTCACGGGTGTCGTCATCACCGATGTGAAGCGTGGCTCGCCGGCTTATCGTGTCGGTTTTCTGCCGAAAGATGTGATCCTTTCATTGAACGGCGCAGATATCGGCTCCACGGCCGCTGTCGAAAAGGCGCTGGATGACAATCCTGGTTTCTGGCGGGTGGAAATCCTGCGTGACGGGCAGCGTATCCGGCAGTTCCTCCGATGAGCGACGATCTCTTCGCCCCGCAAGTGCCGGTGGAGGTCGCCAACCGGCGGCCTCTCGCCGATCGCCTGCGCCCGAAGACGCTGGCGGAAGTAAGCGGGCAGCCGCATCTGACGGGCGAGGAGGGCGTTCTGCGCCGCATGATCGATAGCGGCTCGCTGGGGTCGATGATCTTCTGGGGGCCGCCAGGCACTGGCAAGACGACGGTCGCCCGACTGCTTTCCGGCGAGGCGGGGCTGGCTTTCGAACAGATATCAGCGATCTTTTCCGGCGTCGCCGATCTCAAGAAGGTTTTCGAAGCGGCGCGTGCAAGGCGCATGAACGGTCGCCAGACCCTGCTTTTCGTCGACGAAATTCACCGTTTCAACCGTGCGCAACAGGACAGTTTTCTGCCTGTCATGGAGGACGGCACCATTATTTTGGTGGGTGCGACCACCGAGAATCCCTCGTTCGAACTGAATGCCGCTCTGTTGTCGCGGGCTCGTGTCCTGACATTTCGGTCGCATGACGAGGACAGTCTCAGCGAGCTTCTGAAGCGCGCGGAGGAGGCGGAGCAGAAGCCCCTGCCACTGACGGAGGATGCACGTGCAAGCTTGGTCCGCATGGCCGATGGCGACGGTCGCGCGGTGTTGACGCTTGCCGAAGAAGTCTGGCGCGCGGCGCGGAAAGATGAAACCTTCGACACGGAAGGGCTCACGCGCATCGTGCAACGCCGTGCGCCCGTCTACGACAAGAGCCAGGACGGCCACTACAATCTCATTTCCGCGCTGCATAAGTCGGTGCGTGGATCGGACCCGGATGCAGCACTTTATTATCTCGCCCGCATGTTTGATGCCGGCGAGGACCCGCTCTATATCGGCCGGCGGCTGGTGCGCATGGCGGTGGAAGATATCGGCCTTGCAGATCCGCAGGCGCTCGCCGTCTGCAATGCTGCCAAGGATGCCTATGATTATCTTGGTTCACCGGAGGGTGAACTTGCGCTGGCGCAGGCCTGCGTCTACCTCGCCACCGCTCCGAAATCGAATGCCGTCTATACCGCCTTCAAGGCTGCGATGCGCGCCGCGAAGGAAAATGGCTCGCTTGTTCCGCCCAAACACATCCTGAATGCACCGACCAAGCTGATGAAGGGCGAGGGATATGGTGACGGCTACCGTTACGATCATGACGAGCCGGACGCTTTTTCGGGTCAGGATTACTTCCCGGAAAAAATGGGGCGGACCACCTTTTACGATCCACCGGACAGAGGTTTCGAACGCGAAATCCGCAAACGTCTCGACTGGTGGGCGAAACTGCGTCGCGAGCGGGAATCGCGTTAGCCCTCATCTTCACAAAATGATTCAGGCGCTTGCCAAAAAGAGTCGCGAAACTGCGCTATCGCATTGTTTTTCAAATAAGTCAGGATGCCTTGCGCTGAGGCGCGGCCTGCGGCTGCGCCGGCAGCATCTTGACCGATGATTCCGCCAGGCCGTTATGCCCGTCGGCATCGATCACCAGATGCCAGTGCATCGTTTCGGGGATGGCGATCCGGATTGGCGACTTTTTCGCGACGCCGCCAAGATACTTGAAATCGAGCAATTCGGTGAAGCGCTGGAAATTCGCGCCCGTCATCAACCGGACATTGTTGATGGCCGAGAGAGATACTTCAATGATCGTGCCCGCCCGCAATTCCTTCAGGTCATAATGCGTGTAGCGGAAATTCGGCCGTGCCATCGCGCGCCTCCAAGTACCGGTATTGTGGCAAAAGAGGATAGGGAGGCAGGGTTAACGCTGCCTTTAAATTCGTGCGGTTTTCATCGAATTACTGGCTGTCCCGCCGGCGGCCAATGGCGATGGTGAGTATTTCAGGCCGTGTTCGACGCCCATGAAGATAATACCAACGTATAATGGGCGTATTTAATCATAATAAATTTTTTCCCCTTAGCATCGGCTGGTCGAAGTGCACTCATCGGCGTTGGGGGGAATATGAAAAACGTCACTATATCTATGCGCCTATATGCGCTCGTCGCATTGTTTCTGGCAATCCTGACCGCAGCGCTGACATTCAGCCTGTTCGAAACCTTTGGCGAGATGGAACGCGAGCGCAAAGCCGGGCTTGCGGCGATGAACGAAACGGCCGTCGCTATTCTCGATCAATATTATCGCCTGGAACAAAGCGGCAGCTTGACGCGGGAGGCGGCACAGCAGCAGGCCAAGGTCACAATCGCGGCCATGCGGTATGGCAACGGCAGCGGTTATTTCTGGATCAACGATATGCACCCCAAAATGGTGATGCATCCGATCAAGCCGGAAATGAACGGAACCGATCTTACCGCCAACAAGGACCCGAACGGCAAGGCGCTGTTCGTTGAGTTCGTGAATACGGTCAAGGCGGGCGGTCAGGGTTTTGTCGATTATTACTGGCCGAAACCGGGTGCCCCGGAGCCGGTGGAGAAATTCTCCCATGTCGCCGGTTTCGCACCCTGGGGCTGGATCGTGGGTACGGGCGTTTATGTCGACGACCTCGAAGCGGTGTTCTGGAGCGACGCGTATTTCAACATCGGCCTGTGCATCTTGTCCGGCCTTGTCGTCATTGCCGTGGCCGCGGCCGTCGTGCGTGGCGTCACTCGACCGATCGATCTCATCCGGCAGAGCATGAAGCAGATCGCCGATGGCGACGGCACCGCCGAAATCCGCTTCGCCGATCGCCGGAACGAAATCGGCGCGATTGCCAAGACGTTGCTGGTGCTGCGTGACAGCGTCAATGAGCGCAGCGCCCTGCAGGCGCGTGAGGCCGACCAGCAGCGGGCGCTGGAGGAAGCGCGTCGCGGCAACGAGATGGTCCTTCGTTCCGCATCCGAGCGGCAGGCCCATGCCATGGAGCGTCTGGGAGAGGCGCTCGAGGCGCTTGCCAATGGGGATCTGACTGTTGCGCTGACAGATATCGGCGACGACTACGAAAAGCTACGCACGGACTTCAATCGGGCCGTGGGTGCGCTCCATAGCGCCATCGAAGCGATTTCCCGGACCGGTCATGTCGTCAATGACAGCGCTGCGGATATCAGCGGCGCGACCGGCAATCTCTCGCGCCGGACCGAACAGCAGGCGGCGGCGCTGGAGGAAACGGCCGCAGCGCTTGACGAGATTACCGCCACGGTGCGCACCGCATCCGAACGGGCCAATGAGGCGCGGCAGATGGTGCAGGACACGAAAAGCAGCGCCGGCCGCTCAGGCGAGATCGTGCGCAACGCGGTCGATGCCATGGGCCGCATCGAGGAATCGTCAAAGCGGATCGGACAGATCATTTCCGTCATCGACGAGATCGCCTTCCAGACCAACCTGCTGGCGCTGAATGCCGGCGTGGAAGCGGCGCGGGCCGGCGAGGCCGGACGTGGTTTCGCCGTGGTGGCGCAGGAGGTGCGCGAACTGGCGCAACGCTCCGCCAATGCCGCCAAGGAGATCAAGACCCTTATCAATCGCTCGGCGGAGGAGGTCGGCGGCGGCGTCGCACTCGTCCGCTCCACGGGCGATGCACTGGAAGAAATCGTGGCGCTCGTAAACCGGGTCGAAGGTCACGTGAATTCCATCGCCACTGCGGCGCGGGAGCAGGCCACCGGCCTCCAGGAGATCAACACCTCCGTTAATCACATGGACCAGATGACGCAGCAAAACGCGGCCATGGTGGAAGAAACGACCGCCGCCAGCCAGACGCTCGCCGAGGAAAGCCGCCAGTTGCGCTCGCTTCTGTCGCGCTTCGAACTTGGACATGATACCGAGCGCGAGGTTTCGCGGGCGGCCTGACTTCAGGCGTCTCGATCTGATGAAGGGCGCGGTTCCGGCTGCGCCCTTTGTTTTGGGCTATCAGAACCAGCCATCCGTTATTTCCCGCAACCAATAAGGTTTCGTTTACCTCATTTCTTTAAAATTTGACCTGTATTGCCGCGGATTGCGGCCGCTGAAGGTACAGGTTCTCGTATGGCGTATGTTTCCCTTCCGCGTCGTCTTGTGACGTTGCTGATGATTTCCACGGTCATGGTGTCGTGTTCGGCGGAGGGCCTCGTGCCACCGGCGGAGGTGGACGGCACCACACGCGTGAGTGCAATCCGTTCCTCGCGGCAACAGGGCTATAGCGCGCCGGCAGGTGCCTTCCATCAGGTTGAGCGGGCCGGACAGAGCAACGATTATCCCACGGCCATATCGCAGCCGATGCCGGAGCCTTATGCTTCGCAGGATCCGCTGCTGCAAACGCGCCAGGCAGGGCAGGGTTATTCCACCCTCGATGCACAGCATCAGGCACGCATGGCGGCTGGCGGTCATGGCAATCTGCCGGTGCAGGCGACGCAAAGCCAGAAGATGCCCCCGCAGCAAATGGCCAGCAGCCAGATTGCCGAGGGCGAAGGCGGCGTGAACATGGATTCCATGCTCGGCGTGGAGCCGGTGCGGGGACTGGCGGAGGAGCAGGATGCCGAAATCGCCGAGGGGGCTTCGGCCCAGCCGGTGGTGGACGGCATCGGCACCGACAATCCGGTTGCGGTTTCTCCGGCGCGGCGCCAGTCCGGGCTCATTCCGCCGCCGCCACCCGGATCGTCCTCCCGCCGCCAGCCGGTGGAAGAGGTGGCCATGCTCATGCCGAATGATCCGACCTTTCGCGGCGGACTTCAGAGCGACCGGTCCATGCCGCCCGGCATCATGCCGTCTTCGGAGGTTGCGTGCCGCGCCGAGCTTCGCCGTCTGGGTGTCGCTTTTCGTGACGTCGCCCGTATTGCCGACGGGCCGACCTGCGGCATCGATTACCCGATCGAACTCAGCGGTCTCGCCAGCGGCGTCGCAGTTCGTCCGGCGGTGAAGCTCAATTGCCAGGTTACGCTTGCCTTTGCGAAATGGGTGAAGTTCGAACTCGTACCGTCCTCGCGTTTCCGCTATCTCTCCGGCGTCGGCCGCATAACGCCGATGGGTGGTTATTCCTGCCGCAAGATGAATTCCCGTTCCAGCAATCCGTGGTCGGAACATGCGCGGGGCAACGCCATCGATATCGGCACCATCACGCTGAAGAACGGCAAGGAAATCGATGTCCGCAAGAAGAGTTTCTTCGCTTTCCGCGAAAAGGCACTGCTGAAGGCCGTCAGATCGGATAGCTGCAAATATTTCTCCACCGTTCTCGGGCCGGGCAGTGATCCCAACCACTGGAACCATTTTCACTTCGACCTGCGTACCCGCAAGTCAGGTTACAGGCATTGCGATTAAGTCGCGCCGTTGGAGGTTGGCGGCTGAGTTTGAAAGCGTCTCCTTTGTCATGCTCGGGCCTGTCCCGAGCATCTGCAACGCCGCTATTGGCGATACGTCGGCAGATACTCGGCACAAGGCCGAGGATGACGTCGAACACGGAGTGCGGCTTGTCATAGGGCTGCCGCCGATGACATAGGCGCCGGATCTTTGGATATGGTCGGAATGACGAAGCTTGAGGATGTTTTGCTGCCGCTAGCTCGATAATCGCCCGCCACATTCCCACAAAAAAAGACCGGCCCGAAGGCCGGTTGAAGAAGACAGCCTTATCGGGGGGATATCGGCGTCTTTGCAAGGGCATGAAATGGGAAGCGATCCCACAGAACGGTCCATCCGGCGCGGATTTGCGGCAAAAGGCGTCGCGCCGTACTGACCTGCGGCCAACATGGCTTGCCGCCCTTTTCTGATACGCTATGAGCGTCACATGTTTGTGACAACGGCCTTCGGGAGCCTGCCTTCATGCCCCCAGTTTCAGAGATAATGATCTTCGCTGCGGCACTTGCTGCTGCGGGTGTGGTTGCGGGCCTTCTGGCCGGCCTGTTCGGTATCGGCGGCGGTGCGGTGCTGGTGCCGGTTTTTTACCAGGTCTTCGGACTTCTGGATGTCCCTGAGGCCGTGCGCATGCATCTTTCTCTCGGAACGTCTCTCGCCATTATCGTGCCGACGTCCATCCGCTCGTTCCTGACGCATCGCCAGAAGGGCGCCGTCGATATCGAGCTTCTGAAAGGCTGGGTCGTCGCCGTGCCGCTTGGCACCGTTCTCGCCTCTATCGTTGCAGCCTATGCCTCGAGTGTGGCGCTGCGCCTGATCTTTGCCTTCATCGCGCTCGCGCTTGCCTTCCGGATGATCTTCAACCGGGCGAGCTGGCATCTCGGTTCCGATCTGCCGCCAAACCCGGCCCGTTTTCTGGTGGGCACCGGCATCGGGCTGTTTTCCGGGCTGATGGGCGTGGGCGGCGGGGTGATGAATAACACCTTCATGACGCTTTACGGGCGCAGCATTCATCAGGCGGTTGCCACCTCTTCCGGTGTCGGCGTGTTGATTTCGCTGCCGGGCCTTGCGGGTTACATCTGGGCCGGCTGGGGCGATGCGGGGCTGCCACCATTTTCCACCGGCTTCATCAACTGGATCGCCGTGGTGCTCCTGATCCCCATTACCCTTGTCGTCGCGCCCTATGGTGCACGGCTGGCGCATGCGCTCAGCAAGAAGCAGCTGGAGCGGGCCTTCGGCTTGTTTCTGGTTTTCGTCGCAGCGCAGTTTTTCTATAGCGTCTACGGCTGATTTTCCGCTCCCGCCGAACGCAGTGTTCAGTCCGCCGGTCTGGCATTTGCAACCTCTGCGGTCTATATGGCGTTCATCTTACTCGGTTTTTCGAAAGAATTCGCCATGAATGCCATTGTTTCGATACGGAATCTGACCAAATCCTACGCAAATGGCTTCCAGGCGCTCAAAGGTGTCAGCCTCGATATCCGGGAGGGGGAGATACTCGCTCTTCTCGGCCCCAATGGCGCCGGCAAGACGACACTGATCTCGATCATCTGCGGCCTCGTCAATCCGGGCGACGGTTCGGTGCTGGTTGGCGGGCACGATGTGGTGAAGGATTTTCGCCAGACCCGCGCCCTCATCGGCCTTGTGCCGCAGGAACTGACGACCGACCAGTTCGAGACGGTTTGGAACACCGTCAGCTTTTCGCGCGGACTGCACGGACAGAAGAAGAATCCGGAGCTGATCGAACGCATCCTCAAATCCCTGTCGCTCTGGAACAAGAAGGACAACATGCTGCGGGAGCTTTCCGGCGGCATGAAGCGGCGTGTGCTGATTGCCAAGGCGCTGGCGCACGAGCCGAAGGTCCTGTTTCTCGATGAGCCGACGGCGGGTGTGGATGTGACCCTGCGCCGCGACATGTGGAATGTGGTCTCCGAGCTGCGCGCCAAGGGTGTCACCATCATTCTCACCACGCATTACATTGAGGAGGCGGAAGAAATCGCCGACCGGGTGGGTGTCATCAATGGTGGCGAATTGCTGCTGGTGGAAGAAAAGACGGCATTGATGAAGAAACTCGGCCGCAAGCAGCTTTTTCTTGAGCTTTCCCAGCCGGTGGAGACTTTGCCGGAAAGTCTCGCGCCCTTCGGCCTCACGCTTTCCGAAGATGGCTGCACCATCACCTATGAAATTGAGGATAATGGCGAGCAGGGACGCATTGCCGATGTCCTGAGCGCGCTTTTCGCCGCCAACATCCATTTCAAGGATATTTCCACGCGGCAGAGTTCGCTCGAAGATATCTTCGTTTCGCTGGTGGGAGGCCAGAAATGAATTTCGAAGCCATCAAGTCCATCTACCTGTTCGAAATGGCGCGCACCCGCCGCACCCTGCTGCAAAGCGTGGTCTCTCCGGTCATTTCCACCTCGCTCTATTTTATCGTGTTCGGCACAGCGATCGGTTCGCGGATTCAGGAGGTTGGTGGGGTTTCCTATGGCGCTTTCATAACGCCCGGCCTCATCATGCTGACGCTTCTGACGCAGTGCATCGGCAACGGCTCCTTCGGCATCTACTTCCCGAAATTCACCGGCACGATCTATGAAATCCTCTCCGCACCGGTGGCGATGACGGAAATCCTTGTCGGCTATGTCGGAGCGGCGGCGACAAAGGGGTTGATGATCGGTACGATCATCCTGATAACCGCGTCGTTCTTCGTGGATATCAGCATCGCCCATCCGTTCATGATGATCCTGTTTTTTGTGCTGACGGCTGTGAGTTTCAGCCTGTTCGGCTTCATCATCGGCATCTGGGCAACGAATTTCGAGCAGTTGAACCTCATTCCCATGCTGGTGGTGCCGCCGCTGACCTTCCTCGGCGGCAGCTTCTATTCCATCGACATGCTGCCACCCTTCTGGCAGACGGTCAGCCACTTCAATCCGGTGCTTTATCTCATCAGCGGCTTCCGCTGGAGTTTCTATGAGATCGCTGACGTCAATCCCGTCATCAGCCTGGCGATGATCACGCTGTTTCTGGCGCTATGCCTCGGTGTTGTCGGCTGGATGTTCAAGACAGGGTATCGGCTGCGCAACTGATCCAGAAACGCTTTCCTGAAAATTGGACGCCCGGTCTGCGCCGGGCGTTCTCGTATTCAAAGCACAACGCGAACGCAGGTCAGGCGACCTGCTTCTGCGCCACTTCCTCGACAACCTCACCCTCGAGATAGGAAACGAGGTCCTTGATCGTCACGACCAGCAGGCCGTGGCGCTCGGCGAAGACTTCGAGTTGGGGCAGGCGGGCCATGGTGCCGTCGTCATTGGCGATTTCGCATATCGTGCCGGAGGGGAACTTCCCGGCGAGACGGCAGAGATCAACGGCGGCTTCGGTATGGCCCGTGCGTCCGAGAACGCCCTGCGGGTTGGCGCGCAGCGGGAAGATATGGCCCGGGCGAGCGAAATCTTCGGGGCGCGAGCCTTCCGATACCAGCGCGCGCACGGTCTTTGCGCGGTCGGCGGCGGAAATGCCCGTCGTGGTGCCAGGAATGTAATCCACCGACACGGTGAAGGCCGTCTTGAGGGATTCGGTATTGCGCGACACCATCAGCGGAATGTCTAGCGCGTCGAGGCGCTCTCCGGGCATGGCCACGCAGATCAGCCCCCGTGCATGGTTCATCATGAAGGCGATCTGCTGGGGAGTGATGCTGTCGGAGGCGGCGATGATATCGCCTTCGTTTTCGCGATCTTCGTCGTCAACCACAATCACCATCTCGCCGCGTGAAATGGCGTTAATGGCGTCTTCAATTCTGGCAACTGTCATTCTATTTCAAGCCTTTCAAGGGTTATGCCGTTTTGCGGCATTTTCGCGCTTCGAGAAGCGCCAAATATCCCTTGGGCGAACAATGCAATACGAAGCCCGCTAACGCGCAGGCGTCCCATGCCTTGTCCTCTTCCATCCGGACTATACCGTCGGCTCCGGCCTCTCACCGGATCTGCTGACCTTCCGGCTTTGGAAACCGGAAGCGCTCGCGGGCTCCGGGAAAGTCCCGATACCGCCGGTGGGGAATTGCGCCCCGCCCTGAGAACAGCAACAACTTAAATTATCAAATGCGAGGGAATCAAGGGGCAATGGCCCGCCGCAGCCCTTGTGCGTGAAAAGAATATCCCGATTGCAGACGCGACGAGGAATTCCTTTCCGGTACCAAGACGTGAGAAAACTCCCCGAAATGAATCTCGAGGGGGCAGTGCTCACCGATCCCGCAACCGCAATTCGTCGGTCTGCATCTGCAGCGAACCAAGCGTCGACAAAAAGCTCATGCCAAGCAGGCTCTGGCCCAATTGGCCATCCTGGGCGACGAGGGCGGGGATGTTGCGCCGCACGATCGGGCCAATGCTGATTTCCGACAGCGTAACGGGTGCTGCTGCCGTGCGGCCATTGGCGGTCATTACCGGTACGGTATAGCGAAGATCTGTGGTGTCGATGCCGATTGCGGTCGCATCCGCATTTGCGAGCACCACGGAGCTGGCGCCTGTATCGACCAGCATGTGGATCGTCCTGCCCTCAATCCCGACATTCGCTTCGAAGTGGCCGCTCATGGATTTGTGCAGCACGATTTCCTGCTCGCCTGCCGATGTTGTCACCACGACGGCGCGGCCGGGCATCAGACCGCCGAGCAGCCGGTCGCCGAAGGATTGCAGGTCGTAGCGATAGAGATAGAGCGAGACGAGGCCGAGGATGATGACGAGCCAGACGGCGAGCTGCCGGATGACGGTGCCGAAGTTGCCGCGTCTTCCCGCCAGAATGCCGGCCGACAGCAGCCCTGCGATGGGCAGAAGATAAAGGACCTGGGCAAACTGATCATTATCGATGCCGAGCGTTCGGCCACCATTGTGATTAACGACGAGCAGGCCAAGGCCGACGGCCAGCAGAAGGAGAACGATGGTCAGTCTGTTCATGCGGTATGTGTCTCCTTGGCGGACTCGGACAGATTTGCCAATCTTTGCGGCAGCGCGCGCATGATCGAGCGGCGCGTCTCGTCGCTATAACCCGTCCAGCCGCCGATTTCATCCAGCGTGCGGCCGCAGCCTATGCAGAGAGTGTGGGTCGTGTCGAGGCGACAGATCTGGACGCAGGGTGTTTCCATGGTGATCTATATCAGGCCCTCATGCCGCAAGGGCAAGTGCGACGAGAATCACGATCTCCGTGATCTGCTGGCAAGCCCCAATGGTATCCCCGGTATGGCCGCCAATCTTCCTCTCGCACAGCCTGCCGAACAGCATGGCCGCGATGACCGCCACCGCCAGCACAAGCGCGATCTCAAACAGTGGCAGCGCGTGCAGCGTGAACAATATGAAGAGAAGAAGCCCGGCGGCCAGCGCGATGTTGCGTTCGCTTTCTCCGGGCTGGCCGGCATTGACGGCGATGCCGGAGGTCTTGGCGGCGGGCAGGGACTGCCAGTGCCACACCATCAGCGCGCGGCTCGTGACAAGCGCTGCAATCAGACAGGCGGCAGCGGTTTTGTCCGGCAGGGTTATGATCAGCGAGGCGAGTGCAGTGGCGCGGAGCGCGAAGGAAAGAACCATGGCAATGGTGCCATAACTGCCGATACGGCTGTCCTTCATGATTTCAAGCATACGCGCCTTGTCCCTGCCGCTGCCGAAGCCATCGGCCGTGTCGGCAAGCCCGTCCTCATGCAGCGCGCCTGTCATGAGCGCCGTCAGGCCGATGGCGAGCCACCCGGTGAGCTGCGGAGAGGCATCGAAGCGCGCAAACACGACAACCAGGAAAGCGGCGGGCAGGGCGATCAGCAGTCCCGCGGCGGGGAAAGCACGGGCGGCCCGGCCCATCGACACGCCCGAGTCGTCTTCGAAGAATCGCGAAGGGACGGGCAGGCGGCTTAGAAAGGCGAGGGAATGCATGACATCTGTTATAAAATCCCGGGCCTTCATGCTCTCTCCGTTGCAGTCGCTGCATTTCCGGTTGTTCCGCGGCGCATCCGCTATTATGAGAGGCGCAACAAAGACCGATTTGCCGGAAAACACAAGTTTCCGGACGCATGAGCCGATGCGAAAGCCAGACCGGCTATGAGAGAGACTGATATCATGAGCATGAGCGGATTGCCCTTCGATGATTTCCGCGCGCTGTTGCGCGAGCTTCCCGGCCCGGACACGCACGCGCTTGTTGCGGCGAAGGAGCGCAATGCGCAGCTGACGAAACCTGCCGGTTCGCTCGGCCGTCTCGAAGAAATCGCCATGTGGCTTGCCGCCTGGTCCGGCCGTTCGCCTGCCGTCAACCGTCCGCTGGTGGCAATCTTCGCCGGCAATCACGGCGTGACCCGCCACGGCATCACGCCCTATCCGACGTCTGTGACCCAGCAGATGGTGGAAAATTTTGCCGCCGGTGGCGCGGCGATCAACCAGATCTGCGTGGCCAATGATCTCGGCCTGAAGATTTTCGATCTGGCGCTGGATTACCCGACTGGCGATATCACCTGTGAACCGGCGCTTTCGGAGCGTGACTGCGCCGCCACCATGGCCTTCGGCATGGAGGCGATTGCCGGCGGCACCGATCTTCTCTGCGTCGGTGAAATGGGCATCGGCAATACCACGATAGCGGCTGCGATCAATCTTGCGCTTTATGGCGGTGCGGCGGAAGAATGGACCGGTCCGGGCACCGGTTCGGAAGGTGACGTCATGGCCCGCAAGATTGCGGCGGTGAAGGCGGCGGTAGAGTTCCACAAGGACCACCTGTCCGATCCGCTGGAAATCATGCGTCGTCTCGGCGGACGCGAAATCGCGGCGATTGCAGGTGCCATTCTTGCTGCGCGCGTGCAGCGCATTCCCGTGCTGATAGATGGTTATGTGGCAACGGCCGCCGCGGCGCTGCTGAAGGCTGCCAATTCCTCTGCGCTCGATCATTGCCTTATCGGCCATGTCTCGGGTGAGCCCGGCCATCTGGCAGCCATCGAAAAGCTTGGCAAGACGCCGCTTCTGGCGCTTGGAATGCGTCTTGGCGAAGGCACCGGTGCGGCCCTTGCCGCCGGCATCGTCAAGGCCGCCGCCGCCTGCCATTCCGGCATGGCGACGTTTGAGGCAGCGGGTGTCGACACACGCATCACCGCGCCCACCAATCATTGAGGCTGAAGATGGACGCGACGCCGCACATGCCACCGCCAGAACCGGTCTTTCGTAAAGAAAAGGGCTGGCGGCATCTGTTCGCTGCCGCGCGCTATTCCCTGCAGGGGCTCGGTCGGCTTTGGCAGGAAGCTGCCTTTCGTCACGAAGTTCTTGCCTTCTGCGTCGGGCTTGGCCTGCTTCTGGTCGTGGGCGCGCCGTTTGCGCATCTTCTCGTTTTCACGGTGTTGATGCTGCTTTTATTCTCGGTGGAAGCGCTCAATACCGCCATCGAGGAACTGGTGGACCGCATTTCGCCGGAAATTTCCTCCGTGGGCCGGCACGCCAAGGATCTCGGCTCCTTTGCCGTCTTCTGCCTGCTGATGGCGAACGGATTTTTCGTGCTGTATTCGCTGGTGACGACGCTGTTCTTCTGAGGTTGCCAGCTTCAAGGCATTTCCAGGTGGAAAGCCGGGCGACGCCTTCCTGTGGGCGCCTTAAGCGAACGACCGTCGGCGTGGCTGGATGGCATGGGTTTCTTCGACCGCCGGCAGGCTCTGGAGCACGCGTTTCGCGGGCAGGATGGCGATGCCTTCCGTGCCCTCACGCAGTTTGGATTTCAGAATGAACTGGCCGTCATGCTTGGCGAGGATGGCCTGAACGATGGGCAGGCCAAGGCCTGTTCCCTGCTCGGCGCTCTTGATCGCGATTGATCCCTGACCGAAGGCTGACAGCACCACCGGAATTTCCTCCTCTGGAATGCCTGGGCCATTGTCCCTGATCGACACATATTGGCCGCCGCCGGCCGTCCAGCCCGCCTTTACGAGAATTTCTCCACCCTGCGGGGTGAACTTGACGGCGTTGGACAGCAGGTTGAGGACGACCTGGCGGATCGATTTTTCGTCCGCCCAGACCTGCGGCAGGCTGTTTTCAAACTGCTGGGAGATCCTGATGTTCTTGGCGCGGGCGCGAAGCTGGATCATGCCGATGCAATCTTCGGCGATTTCCAGCATCGAGATCGCTTCTTCGTTCAGGTCATAACGGCCCGCCTCGATGCGCGACAGGTCGAGGATTTCGTTGATGAGATCGAGCAGATGCTGGCCGGAGCGGTGGATATCGCCGGAATATTCCTTGTAGAGCGGATTGTTGAGCGGCCCCAGCACCTCCGAAGACATGACCTCGGAGAAGCCGAGAATGGCGTTGAGGGGCGTGCGCAGCTCGTGCGACATGGAGGCGAGAAAGCGCGACTTGGCCAGATTGGCCTCTTCCGCGCGTCGCCGCGCCTCGTCGGAAACCGAATTGGCGACTTCGAGCTCGGCGATCAGGTCGTCCTTTTCAGTCTGCGAGGAGAGGAGCTTGATGCTGGTCTGGTAAAGCCGGCTGGTGATGCGGTGGCAGAACAGGATCGCCATGCCGAACATCAGCGCAAGACCGACATCGAATGGATCGCGCGAGAAGACAGAGGTGACGCAGAGAGCCGCCAGCACCGGTAGGAAAGTCATGAAGGTTGCCCGCCGCAGCATGAAATTGGCCGTGGCGGTGAGCGAGAGCGCGATCAGCAGCGTCGAGCCCTTGAAGAAAAGCACGAGCGTCGGGTCATTACGCGTTGGCTCCGCCAGCGCGAACATCGCCCAGATGCACCCGATGACGATCTGCATTCCGAGAAAAAGATTTTTCCAGTGCAGGAGGTTTTCGGCGGTGATCTCTTGTTTTGCAGCCCGTTTGGCGAGCATCAGCGAAATGGCGTGGAAACTCAATGCAGCCAGCGACCAGATGATGAGGCTGATATCGCGGGTTATGTAAACGCCGATGATGGAGGCAAGCACGATGAAAAGCGGCATGATCATCGCGCCCTGCAGGGTCTCGGCGATGTGCATGGTCAGCATCTCGCGTTCATAGGCGTCGCTTGCGCCTGCACCTTGCTGCAAGCGTTCACGCGTCGTCTTCACCGCGTCGAAAACCGCCTTGTTGCGATGTTTTTTCGAGCGGTCGACGATGATCTTGTCGGTGGACGTGCTGACGCTTTTACTCATTGTTACAACGCAGGGTGACATGAACCCTTGCAGACTACGCCCAAAATCTTAAGAAGATGCTGCCGTGAAAGGATTTGTTTGCCATTTCTGACAAGGGTTTGTTGTTACATGAGACGAAATGGAGGCAGGCGCGGGGGTTTTTCCGCAGTCCGCGACGGCGGCCTGTTCCTTGCTACGGTTTTTCTAGGGGTTCTGATTGCCGCCAAGCTTGATCATATCAACAGCGAAACCTATAGCGGCCGCTTCTTCGTGATTGATGGCGACACGCTCTCCAAGGGCAAGGAACGTTTCCGGCTGCTCGGCATCGATGCGCCGGAGCTTGCGCAGACATGTCTGCGCGGGGGCGAAAGCTGGCCATGTGGCGAGGAGGCGCGCCGTGTTCTGCAACGGCTGGCCGCGCCAGCGGATTTCTCCTGCTCCGGCAGTTCCAGAGATCGATACGGGCGACTGCTCGTCTATTGTTCCGCCGGCGGCAGGGATGTTTCGTCGGACATGGTGTCGGCCGGTTTTGCCGTCGCGTCGGGATATTTCCAGTTTTCAGGCGAGCAGGAAGCCGCGCGCAGGCAGGCGCTCGGCATCTGGGCGGGAGAATTCGAAAAGCCCTCGCAGTGGCGGAGGGATCACCGTGCCGCGGATATGGAAACGCCGGCGGCGGGTTTCCTCACCATCATCCGCCATCTTCTGGGGTGGGATCATGGCTGAAGGAGAGAGGGTTGGGCCAGTGCATGATGATGGGCTGGACGGGCTGCGCGGTGAGATTGCCCGCTGTCGTCTCTGTCGCGACATGCCGCTCAAGGGAATGGCTGACCGCCTGCCGCATGAACCCCGGCCGGTGGTCGTCATGTCGGCAAGACCACGCATTCTGATTGCCGGGCAGGCGCCAGGGCTGCGCGTGCATGAAACGGGCCTGCCATTCAACGATGCTTCCGGCGACAGGCTGCGCCAGTGGCTGAATGTCGACCGGGAGACATTTTACGATCCGGATCGTTTCGCCATCGTTCCCATGGGGTTCTGTTTTCCCGGTTATGATGACAAGGGAAGCGACCTGCCGCCACGGCGGGAATGCGCCCCGCACTGGCGCACGCGGGTCATGGCGGCGATGCCGCAGGTGGAGCTGATCCTCGCGATCGGCCAATATGCCCAGGCTTTTCACCTGGGTGAAAGACGATGCAAAACCATGACCGAAACGGTGCAAAACTGGCGCAGCTATCTTCACGCCAATTCCGGCCCCGGCATTCTTCCTTTGCCGCATCCGAGCTGGCGCAACACGGGGTGGCTGAAAAAGAACCCATGGTTTACGGAGGAGCTGTTGCCGGTTCTGCGAGAATATGTGGAAATGCGGCTTTGGTGAAACAATTTTCTGTTTTTCCGCAAAAATTAGTGTATTGAAAGGAAATTAATTCAGGAGGGTAGACGCATTGGATCGCCTAGACCGTAAGATTTTGCGCATTCTGCAAGAGGATTCCACGCTGGCTGTTGCCGATCTGGCGAAGAAGGTCGGCCTTTCCACGACGCCCTGTTGGCGGCGTATCCAGAAGATGGAAGAAGACGGCGTCATCCGCCGGCGTGTGGCCCTGCTCGATCCGGTCAAGGTCAATACCAAGGTCACGGTTTTCGTCTCCATCCGCACCGCCTCCCATTCCATCGAATGGCTGAAGCGCTTCTCCGAAGTGGTTTCCGAATTCCCGGAGGTTGTCGAATTCTACCGTATGAGCGGTGATGTCGACTATCTGCTGCGCGTGGTCGTGCCCGATATCGCCGCCTATGACGCTTTCTACAAGCGGATGATCGCCAAGATCGAAATCCGCGACGTCTCCTCCGCCTTTGCGATGGAGCAGATCAAATATACGACGGAACTGCCGCTCGATTACATGCTGCTGGATAATCCTAAATCCGGCGAAGAGTGATCCGTCGCTGGTCAGTTTTTGATCAACGCCCTTTCCGGCCGCCGGGGAGGGCGTTTTAATTCGTGGGTGGTTTTTTGGGCGCCGGTCGGGCCTGCCTGGGCTGATACTGTCGGAAGGTCCGTCCGGTAGCTGCCGCAGAGGCACGACAATTCTATTTCGCCGGTAACGGCAAATTCGCACATTCAATTCTCTCAACGCCGTCTGCGCGCAAACCAGGATTTTGATAAAATCGCTCGAATATCTACGCTTTTACTGTCGAAGGATGGAATAGCGAGGGATATCCATATGCTGACACGACGCGGAACATTGGGACTGATTGCAGGTGCGACCGGGGCGGTGTTTCTGCCGCATATCCGGCGCGCGAGCGCCGCAACCACGACGTTGCGGATTGGCTGGCAGAAGAATGGCGTGATAGCGCTCGCGAAGAGCCAGGGCGCGCTCGAAGCGCTGCTGAAGGATCGCGGCATCGAGGTCAAGTGGTCTGAATTTTCCTCCGGGCCGCCGCTTCTTGAAGCGCTGGGTGCCGGTGCGCTGGATATCGGCCCGACCGGCGATGTGCCGCCGCTTTTCGCGCAAGCCGCCGGCGGCAATCTGCGTTATGTTGGCACCTACAAGGCGGCGGCAGGCGGATCGGCGATCCTCGTGCAGAAGGATTCGCCGCTGAAGACGCTCCAAGACCTGAAGGGCAAAAAGGTCGCCTTCAAGCGCGGCTCCAGCGCCCATAACGTCACTGTGAAGGCGTTGCGAAAGGCGGGGCTGACCTTGGCAGACATCACGCCCGTCGATCTTGCCCCGCCGGATGCGGCGGCCGCCTTTCGAAGCGGCAGCATCGATGCCTGGTCGATCTGGGATCCCTATTTCGCCGTGGCAGAGAAAGAGCCGACGACGAGGGTACTCTCGACAGCCGAAGGCATCGTCGATCCGTGGAGCTACTTCCTCGCCAATGGCGATTTTGTTGAAAGTAATCCCGATCTCGTGCCGCTGATTCTGAAGGAACTGGCGAATGTGGGTGCGAAAGCGCAGACCAACATCGACGCGACAGCCAAGTCGCTGTCGGCCATCACCGGTGTCCCCGAGGATGTCACGAAGGTCTCGCTGACGCGCCCCGGTGCCGATCTCGGACGGGTCTCGCTGGTTCCGGATGAAGCCATCGCCTATCAACAGGCGCTTGCGGACGAGTTCTACGATCTGAAGATCGTGCCGAAGAAGCTCAAGGTGGCGGATATCGTCTGGCGCCCGAAGGCGAGTTGATGGGCGGAAAGTGGAGTCTCTTCAACCGGCTGGCGGATCTTGCTCAGAGGTTGATTCAGGCCGTTGGTGTTAAATGTGAGGCGATTGGATGCCGCTTGTTTCTTCTCCCCGTGGGGGAGAGGTTCGCGGCAGCGGGATGAGGGGGCGAGGGTAGAGATAGACCGAGAGCCAGCCCCCTCATCCGACCCTTCGGGCCACCTTCTCCCCGGCGGGGAGAAGAAAATTGCCTCAAGGTCACCGCATCAACCCTTGAGCTTCGCAATCACCAGATGACCGGGCGTCGGATTGCCGTCCTGCATGCGCACATTGATGTCGGTCACTTCAATCACCTCGAAACCGGTAGCCGCCAGTCGTTCGCGGACATAGGTTTCGGCATGGGCGAAACGCTGGTGCGGGCCGACCATGTAGGGGCGCCCGGCCATGATTTCTTCGGGCAGGGTCTCCGACGAGAAGATCAGCAGGCCGCCGGCATTGAGGTTTTCGGCGGCGCCGAAAAACAGCGGTTCCAGCGCGCCGAGATAGGGCAACACATCGGTGGCGGTGATGATGTCGAAGGGCTCGTCGTCATTGTCCTCGAGGAAATCCTCGACTTCGGCGACGTAGAGCGTCTCGTACAGGTCCTTTTCATGAGCGATCTCGACCATGTTTTCGGAAATATCGATGCCGGTGATGTCGTCAGCCATATCGCGCAGCGCTTCACCGGTGAGGCCGGTGCCACAGCCGAGATCGAGCAGGCGTTTGAAAGGGCCGAGATTGAGCGTCTGCAGCCGCTGGCGAACCATCATCGGCACGGCGTAACCCAGCTGCTCGACAAGAATGTCCTCGAAGGCTTCGGCATGCTGGTCGAACAGGGTTTCGACATAGGCGTCGGGCGCTTTGGACGGCTGTTCGCCCCGGCCCATGGCGGCAATGCGTACGGCTGCGCCACCGTGGTCTTCCGGATCGATGGCGAGGACCTCCTCATAGGCCTTCACCGCCGCGTCCACATCACCGGCCTTTTCAAGCGCGAGTGCGCGGTTATAGGCCTCGGCGAGCGCCTCTTCGTCGATCTTCTGGTTCTTGGTCATCGTGCCTTATCCGTCAGCGTCTTCAATTGACGTTTGCTGTAAGCCGCATCGGGGACCGGCGCAATGTTTATGTGGCGTGAGGGCTTAGTGGAGGATGAACTCCCCTTTGAGCGCGCGCCATTCCTGCGCCGAGATAACCTGCCGGTGCACATAGCGGACGGAGTGCAGGGGGCCGTCGAGCTTTTCCTGCCAGAACTTGAGGAAGCCGTGCATTTCAGGAAAATCGGGGGCCAGATCGTAATTCTGCCAGACATAGGTCTGGAGAACCAGAGGATGGTCTGGCAGGCGGTAGAATATCTGGGCGGTGGTGAGGCCGTAGCCTCGCAGCATCATTTCCATGTCCTTGTTCATGGTGGCGGTTCCCATATCGATGATGACCGATCACAGCGTTGCCGCTGTATCTTAGATGGGAACACGGCAGGGTTAACCCAACCTTGCCAAAAGAATGGATGCGTCACAAATTTGTTATATTTTTCAAAGTGTTGGCAGTACTCATTGATGAGTGCTGCCAACGTTGGGCTCAGCGCTTGAGGTGACGGGTCAAGCGGGCCTCCAGCCAGGCCCAGACATGGCGCAGCGTCTCGACGATCGCAAGGTAAAAGATCGCAGCCCAGAGATAGGCCTGATAATCGAAGGTGCGGGAAAAGGCGTAACGGGTCTGGCCCATCAGGTCGAAGACGGTGACGATGGAGACCACCGCCGAACCCTTGATCATCAGGATGATCTCGTTGCCATAGGGGCGCAAAGCGACGATCAGCGCCTGCGGCAGTATAATCTTTCGGAAGGTGATGAACTTGGAAATACCGAGCGACGCCGCCCCTTCGTGCTGGCCGCGCGGCACGCTCTGGATCGCCCCGCGCAGGATCTCCGCCTGATAGGCGGCGGTGTTGAGCGTCAGCGACAGGAGGCCACAATACCAGGCTTCGCGGAAGAACCACCAGAGATCGACGGCTTCCAGCGCCGGGCGAAAGCTGCCGAGGCCGTAATAGATCAGGAAAAGCTGCGCCAGGAGCGGCGTGCTGCGGAAGACATAGACGTAGGCATAAGCGAGCGCGCCAATGACGCGATTTTCAGACATGCGGGCAAAGGCGATCGGCACGGACAGGATGGCGCCGAGAATGATCGAGCTGCCGACCAGCGTGATTGTGGTGATGAGGCCATCGATATAACGGGGCCCATACCGTTCAAATTTGTCCCAATCCCAACCCTCGATCATCGCAAATAAAAGCCCGGCGGCGAGAAGCAGCCAGAGCGTAATGACAGCGATGCCGACGACACGGGAGATGTTCAGCGGTTTGTCCGCAACGATGGGCGCTGGGCGTGGCGGAATGAGTTCCTTGATATGGCTCATCGTCTGGCCTCCGACTTGCGCGACCAGCGATCTATGAAACCGATGCCGATGGATGAGAGGAGCGCGAGAATGAGGTAAAGCAGGCAGGCGATGCCGTAGAAAAAGAAGGCTTCCTTGCTGACGCGGGCGGCGATGCCGGTCTGGCGGATGATATCTGCAAGGCCGATGATCGATACGTAGGACGTGTCTTTCAGCAGGATGACCCACAGGTTGGTCATGCCGGGAAGGGCGATCCGCACCAGCTGCGGAATGATGATGAGCACCATGGTGCGGCTGCGGGGAAGTCCGAGTGCGTCACCCGCCTCATATTGCCCCTTCGGTATGGCCTTGAAGGCCGAGAGAAGCACCTCAGACGCATAGGATGAAAACACCACCGAAAGCGCGACCATGCCGGCAACGAAGGCGTTGATTTCGATGGGGCCGGTAATGCCGATGTAACCTGCCACGGATTGCAACAGCATCTGGATGCCGTAATAGACGATGAAGAGCGTCAGCAGTTCGGGCAGGCCGCGGAAGATGGTGGTATAAATTCCGGCGGCCAGCCGAAGCGATTTTTCTTCCGATTGCGCGGCGAGCGCGATCAGGAAGCCGATCAATAGCCCGACTGGCAGGGTGGCAAGCGCCAGCGAGATCGTGACCTTGACGCCGAAAGCGATTTCATCGCCCCAGCCCGCATCGCCGCAGGCGACGAGAGTGCCGTTTCCCAAAAGCGAGAAGAGACCGACCGGCCCGCAGAAGGGATCGAGAAGTGTCGAGACATAGGTCCAGAACGCACCTATGGCGGAAAATGCTCCGCTCATGCCAATTTTCCCCTGCGGTCTTAAGCCGCCGTGATTGTTATGGTGACGTTTTCAAACAAAAATGGCGGAAGGGCAAGCCTTCCGCCACGAGATTTCAACAGATCGAACCGGCTTACTCGCCGTAAACGTCGAAATCGAAGTATTTTTTGTTGATCTCCTGGTACTTGCCGCTGGCGCGGATGCCGGCAATGGCAGCCGTGAACTTGTCGGCCAGCGCCGTGTCGCCCTTGCGAACGGCAATGCCTGCGCCGTTGCCGTTGATGTCGACGTCGACCTTGAGCGGTGTCAGGATCTTGCAGCACTTGCCGGCATCGGTCTTCAGCCATTCCGACAGCACGACGATATCGTCGATGACGGCGTCGATACGGCCATTGGCGATGTCGAGCTTATATTCGTCTGCGGTCGGATACATCTTCACGTCGGAATCCGGGAAGTGTTTTTCAGCGTAGTTGGAGTGGGTGGTGGAGCCCTGTGCGCCGAGCGACTTGCCCTTGAGATCGTCGAGGGACTTGATCGGCGAATCCTTCGGCACGGCGATCGCCGGCGGCGTGTTGTAATATTTCTTGGAGAAGTCGACCTTCTGGAGACGTTCCGGGGTGATCGACATGGACGCGATGATGGCGTCGAACTTCTTGGCCTGAAGGGCGGGGATGATGCCGTCCCAGTCATTGGTGACGAAGGTGCACTCGGCCTTCATTTGTTCGCACAGCGCCTTGGCGATGTCGATATCGAAGCCGGTCAGCGTGCCGTCGGCTTCGAGATTGTTGAAGGGCGGGTAGGCGCCTTCGGTGCCGATGACGATCTTGTCCTGCGCGAGAGCCGCGCCGGAAAAGAGCGAGATGGCGGCAATCGATACGGCTGCGAGCAGACGGGTGGAAATAGGCATTTCGATCCTCTCTTTTGGTCGTTCATCCGCGGTCTGTTGTTGTTTTCAGTGCGGACGCCATGGGCGCCAAGGCGCGGCAGGACGGAGGATACCGCCTGTGGCCTTCAGCGCGGATGTGATTATTCATCCGCTTGGTCAAAAAATGCAACTGCAATATTAGCGACCTTCTTTGTGCCGCAGAGCCTCCACGAAAAGGCCTTGATCTGTTCATTTCCGGTACAGAAGGCTTTGGTCATCATGGGAACCGGAGCGTGTGTAAGGCGTTGAACAGCGCCTGCGTGCCAAGCCGGGCCCACGACGTCGCGTCATTCGCGACCCATAAAATGACGGCAGATGAGGAAGCACTGATGCTGAAAAAGAAAAACACATTGCTGACCGGGGTGGTTTTTCCACTCATGTCTCTCGCGATCGCGGTTGAGCCAGCAGCGGCAGGCTTTGCCGGCGCGGCCCGCGCCCAGGCGCCTGTTTCTCAAACCGCGCCCGGCCAGATAATCCTGGCGCAGGCGGAGCCGGCGCAGGAAAACCCCGAAGAAGAACTCAAGAAGAAGCGTCAGCGCGCCGAAGAGGCGCAGCCTGCCGAACCGAAGCGTGAGGAGCGCGCACCGGAGCCCCAGCGCGAGCCGGAGCCCAAGCGCGAAGCGCCGCCGGAACCACAGCAGCGTGAGGCCCGCCCGGAGCCTGCGCCGGCCGAGCAGCCGCAGGAGCGTCCCCGCAAGCCTGAACGGGCGCAGGAGCCGCAGGGCGAGGGTGAACAGCGCCCGGCTCGTCAGCGTGAGGCCGCGCCTGAAGCTGCGCCTGCCGAACAGCAGCCGAAGGAACGTCCGCGCAACCCGGAACGGGCCGAGCAGCCTGCAGGCGAGGGCGAACAGCGTCCCGAGCGTCCCCGTAAGGAGCGTGCGAAGGAGCCTGCGGCCGAACAGGAGCCCGCAGCTCGCCCTGAAAATGCCGAGCAGCCGGCCAAGTCCCGTGAGCCGGCACCCGCCAAAAAACCGGCAGTAGAGGAAAAGGCCCCGGAACAGAAAGCCGAACCGGCCGAAAAAGCCCTTCCCGAGAAAAAGCCTGCCGCTCCCGAGCCCGCCGCGAAGGAAGCACCTGTTCCGACAGAAGCGCCGACGCCCGCGCGCCCACCGGCACCCGAGGCCCAGCCAAACCCTGCACCTGGCCGCCAGCCTTCCGAACAGCCGCCGGTAGAAGGTCAGGGTAGAACGGAACCCGCAGCCCCGCTGCCAGGCGCGCCGACCCCGCCGCCGAGCGGTGCGACGACCGGGCAGGCGCCTGCCGGCGAACCAGTGCCGAACCAGGTTGCCGTTCCGCAGACGGAAGCCCCGCCGATGACGAAGGAGGAGCTGGACAAGGCCAAGGCGATCGCCAAGGACCCGTCCAAGACGGCCGACACCGTCATCCTGCCGGTCGACAAGGGTGCTGCCGTTCTCGACAGCGACAAGGAAGTGGAGCGCTCCGGCAACCGCCAGACCCGCGAGGAACGCCGTCGTGAACGCGAACAGGCCGGCGACTTCAAGGTCCCGACCTCCGACGCCGAGGCGCAGCGCGCCGGTGCTGCTGAAGGCAAGGCTCCGCCGCCACCCGTAAAGCTGGAAGCCATCACTTCCCAGCAGGGCGAGCGCATCGACCGCCGCCCGCAATATGAGCGGCCGGACGGTGTACGCGAATGGCAGCCGCGCGAGGGTCGTCCGCGTGATCGCGATGGCGATGCGCCGATCATCCTGCAGTTCGGTGACCGCGTCGTCGTTCGTGGCGATGACAACCAGCGCTTCATCCGCGATGGCGGCGAGCCCTATTACGAGCGCCTGCAGGGCGGCCGTGTCCGCGAAACCGTGGAGCGCCGGGATGGCACGCAGGTCGTGACGATCCGCAACCGTTATGGCGACGTGATCCAGCGTTCGCGCATTGACGATCGCGGCCGCGAATATGTGCTGTTCTACGCACCGGAGCTGATGGACGATCCGGACCGCGATTACGTTTATCGCGACCCCGGTCTCGATCTTCCGCCCATGCGTCTGCGTATTCCCGTGACGGACTACATCATCGACACGTCGAGCGATCCGGATCGCGATTATTACCGCTTCCTAGAACAGCCGCCTGTCGAGCCGGTGGAACGTGTCTATTCGCTGGATGAAGTGCGCTATTCGGCCCGTATCCGTGACAAGGTGCGCCGTATCGACCTCGATACGATCACCTTCGCGACCGGCAGCGCTGAAATCCCGATGGCGCAGGCTCGCTCCTTGCGCAAGGTGGCCGACGCAATCAACAAGGCGCTGGAAAAGAACCCGGCGGAAACCTTCCTCATCGAAGGCCATACCGATGCCGTCGGTTCGGATGAAAGCAACCTCGTACTGTCTGACGAGCGCGCCGCCTCCGTCGCCAACGTGCTGACCGACGTCTACGGCATCCCGCCGGAAAACCTCGCGACGCAGGGTTATGGCGAGCGTTACCTGAAAGTCCAGACACTCGGCCCGGAACAGCAGAACCGCCGCGTCACCATCCGCCGCGTGACGCCGCTGGTGAAGCCGGTCGCTCAGAACTGATCGGGTTCAAATAGAAAAACAAGGCCCGGAAGCGAAAGCTCTCCGGGCCTTTTTATTGCTTACGATGTCCCCAGCGCCGAGGCGTTTGGCAGAACTTGATCATCCGCAATCCGTCACCCCGGACCAGATCCGGGGTCCAGCGTGATCAAGTCCTTGATCACGAAAGACTCTTTCACGGCGCAGACGCGCCGTGGCGGGATGCCGGATCTGGTCCGGCATGACGGAGGTGAGGTTTTCGAACCCTGGCGTCACCCGCAAGCTTGAGGATGATCCCAACCCCGACGGTTAGCTCAGCGCCACCGCAATCTCAGCCGCAAGCTGCGCGTTGTTGCGAACCAGCGCGATATTTGTTTCGAGGCTGCGACCATCCGTCAGGCGGAAAATGTCACCCAGCAGATACGGCGTGACCGCCTTGCCGGTCACTTCATCCCGCTCGGCATGCGAGATGGCGCGATTGATGTAGATTTCCATTTCCTCGCGCGGAATTTCGTCAGCTTCCGGCACGGGATTGGCCACCAGCATGCCGCCATCGATACCGAGCTGTTCGCGGGTTACCTGGAAGTTGGCGATTGCGGCCGGGCTGTTGAGCGAAAGCGGGCTGGGCAGGCCGGAGGAGCGAGACCAGAAGGCCGGGAATTCTTCCGAACCGAAGGTGACGACCGGTACGCCGTTGGTTTCGAGGACTTCAAGCGTCTTTGGAATATCGAGAATGGCTTTCGCGCCAGCGCAGACGACGATGACGCCCGTCTTGGCAAGCTCGGTCAGATCTGCGGAGATGTCGAAAGTCTCTTCAGCACCCTTGTGCACGCCGCCGATGCCGCCGGTCGCGAAAACGCGGATACCGGCGCGGGCAGCGGCAATCATGGTGGCGGCAACCGTCGTCGCGCCCGTGCGGCGCTCGGCGATCGCAAAGGCGATATCGGCGCGTGAGACCTTCATGGCGTCGGTAGTCTGGGCAAGCGCCTCTAGCTGGTCTTTCTCGAGGCCAATATGCAGGGTGCCATGAATGACGGCGATGGTGGCCGGAACCGCGCCCTGATCACGGATGATCTGCTCGACGCTTTCCGCCATCTCGATATTGCCGGGGTAGGGCATGCCATGGGTGATGATGGTCGATTCAAGCGCGACGATCGGCGCACCGCGCTGCTTGGCGGCGGCAACTTCCTGAGAATAGACGATGGGCAGGAGAGGGGAGATGGGGCGGGTCATTTACATTGTTCCAGTTCTTAAAAGCGGTTCATGCCAGTATTTCAGCCTGGGGAACAAGCCCCAACATGGCTTCGACACTGTCTTTTGATAGGTCGTGCGCGGTGGCAAAGGGCGATTGCACGGTGATTGCAGCTGCCGCAGCGCCCCGTCTCAGGGCTTCGGCAATCGTCTTTCCTTCGGCAATGGCGGCGAGGTAGCCAGACGCCATGGCGTCGCCCGCACCGGTTACATCCTTCACTTCGCGGATGAGGGGCGGGTGGAGGATTGCTTTTTCATTTCCGTCGAAGGCCACGACTTCGCTTGCGCCGCGGGTGACGACGCCTCCGGAAAGCCCGGCCTTGCGCAGGATATCCGGCCAGTCACGAACGTCAGCGGCCGTCTCGCCGGTGAGCGCGCGCGCTTCCGCCTCGTTCATGAAGAGGATGTCGATGTCGGCCAGCGCCGCTTTCAGCTTCACGGCCTTGGCCGGCGAAATGGCTATGGCCGCCAGCGGCTTTTCGCAGGCGCGGGCAACGAGGCCAAGTGCAGCCAGCGTGTCCTCGGGCAGGTTGGCGTCGCAGAGCAGGATATCGCTTGCGGTGATGGCCTCCCGGACGGCGCGGACCTTGAGCCGGCGCGGCGTGAAGAGCTTGTAGAGGTCCATGTCGGCGAGCGCGATGACGAGGTTGCCGTCACGCTCAAGAATGGCGGTATAGCTCGGTGTGCGCCGGTCGAGGAAGGTGAACGGCGTGTCCTCCACGCCAGCCTGTCGTGCAGCCTCCGCAACGGCTTCTCCCGTCACGTCGCCGCCCCGCGGGGCGATGATCCTGACTTGAAAGCCGAGCCGGGAGAGATTGCGTGCAGCATTGAAACCGCCGCCGCCCGCCTCTTCCATCCAGGAGCCGGGGTTGCTGGCGCCCGGCGCCGTTTCAGTCTCGATCATGCCGCGCCTGTCGATATGCGCGCCGCCCAGAACGAGTATTTTCTTCACGCTTGCATTTCCCTCTCTGGCGGATGGTAAGGCCGGACGATTCGGCCTAAACTGACGTTTTCCTGACCTCGCCTCCGGTTTGCGGCAAGGGGCCGCGCACAGAAAAACGAAAGCAGAACAAACGACTTATCACTATTTGTTTTCAATATGCTGGCTCAGCCTTGTTAAATGAGAACAAATAGAGTACATACCGTTCCCATACTGCTACATTGCCTGTGCGGCTTCAATAACCTAAAGGTGGTTCGGATGGCACAAAATTCTTTGCGTCTCGTAGAGGATAAATCGGTGGATAAAAGCAAGGCACTGGAAGCGGCGCTCTCCCAGATCGAACGGTCGTTCGGCAAGGGATCGATCATGAAGCTCGGTTCCAATGAAAATGTGGTTGAGGTGGAGACCGTTTCGACGGGTTCGCTCAGCCTGGATATCGCGCTCGGCATCGGCGGACTGCCGAAGGGGCGCATCATTGAAATTTACGGTCCGGAAAGCTCGGGTAAAACGACGCTGGCGCTGCAGACCATTGCGGAAGCCCAGAAGAAGGGCGGCATCTGCGCCTTCGTTGACGCCGAACATGCGCTTGATCCGGTCTATGCGCGCAAGCTTGGCGTGGATCTGCAGAGCCTGCTGATCTCGCAGCCGGATACGGGCGAGCAGGCGCTTGAGATCACCGATACGCTGGTGCGCTCCGGCGCGGTCGACGTTCTCGTGGTCGACTCCGTTGCGGCGCTGACGCCGCGGGCGGAAATTGAAGGTGAGATGGGCGACAGCCTGCCGGGTCTTCAGGCGCGTTTGATGAGCCAGGCGCTGCGCAAGCTGACCGCTTCGATCTCCAAGTCGAAGTGCATGGTCATCTTCATCAACCAGATCCGCATGAAGATCGGCGTCATGTTCGGTTCGCCGGAAACGACGACCGGCGGTAATGCGCTGAAGTTCTACGCTTCCGTTCGCCTCGACATCCGCCGTATCGGCGCTGTCAAGGAACGCGAAGAGGTTGTCGGCAACCAGACCCGCGTCAAGGTCGTCAAGAACAAGATGGCGCCGCCTTTCAAGCAGGTGGAATTCGACATCATGTATGGCGAAGGCGTTTCCAAGACCGGTGAGCTTGTCGACCTCGGCGTAAAAGCCGGTATCGTTGAAAAGTCCGGTGCCTGGTTCTCCTATAACAGCCAGCGTCTGGGGCAGGGGCGTGAAAACGCCAAGACCTTCCTGCGCGACAACCCCGATACGGCAAACGAGATCGAGCTGGCGCTGCGCCAGAACGCCGGCCTGATTGCGGATCGTTTCCTGCAGAATGGCGGTCCTGATTCCGGCGATGACGGCGACGGTGACGAAGGCTGATCCTGCCGTCGAGCTTCAGGCATCCGTTGCCGGATCGCCTGTCTCGATGTGAATCGAATTGAACAAAATGGGCCGTGCGATTTCTGTCGTGTGGCCCTTTTTCTTTGTCGGTACGCCTTCGCTGACCTCGATGGCTGGACAGGGCAGGATGCGGACGATAAAAGCCATTGATTTTGCAATATAGCCATCATTTCCGATGGCGGTGATGGACTCCAGCTGTGAGCGGTGTGTGGGCATGAGCGGTGTAAATGAAATTCGGTCGACCTTCCTCGACTACTTCAAGAAGAACGGACACGAGATTGTGCCCTCCAGCCCGCTGGTGCCGCGCAACGATCCGACGCTGATGTTCACCAATGCCGGCATGGTGCAGTTCAAGAACGTCTTCACCGGTCTGGAAAGCCGTCCTTATTCTACTGCGGCATCTGCGCAGAAATGCGTGCGCGCTGGTGGCAAGCATAACGACCTCGACAATGTCGGTTACACCGCCCGTCACCACACCTTCTTCGAAATGCTCGGCAACTTCTCCTTTGGCGATTATTTCAAGGAAGAGGCGATCACCCACGCCTGGAACCTGATCACCAGGGAATTCGGCATCGACCGCAATCGCCTGCTGGTCACGGTTTATCACACCGACGACGAGGCCTTTAACCTCTGGAAGAAGATCGCCGGTTTCTCCGACGACCGCATCATCCGCATCCCGACCAGCGACAATTTCTGGGCGATGGGCGATACCGGACCCTGCGGCCCCTGTTCCGAAATCTTCTACGACCATGGCGATCATATCTGGGGCGGCCCGCCCGGCTCGCCGGAAGAGGATGGCGATCGCTTCATCGAAATCTGGAACCTCGTCTTCATGCAATATGAGCAGGTGACGAAGGAAGAGCGCATCGACCTGCCGCGCCCGTCGATCGATACCGGCATGGGTCTGGAGCGTATCTCCGCATTGCTGCAGGGCAAGCATGACAATTACGATACGGACCTGTTCCGCGCACTGATCGCCGCTTCCGTCGAAGCGACGGGTGTTCCGGCTGAAGGCGAAAAGCGCGCCAGCCACCGCGTTATCGCCGACCACCTGCGGTCGTCTGCGTTCCTGATCGCCGATGGCGTGCTGCCGTCCAATGAAGGCCGCGGTTATGTTCTGCGCCGCATCATGCGTCGCGCCATGCGCCATGCCGAACTGCTCGGCGCGCGCGAGCCGCTGATCTACAAGCTGCTGCCGTCGCTGGTGCAGCAGATGGGTCGCGCCTATCCGGAACTGGTCCGCGCCGAAGCGCTGATCTCCGAAACCCTGAAGCTTGAGGAAACCCGTTTCCGCAAGACGCTGGAACGCGGCCTGTCGCTGCTGTCGGATGCCACCTCGACCCTGCACAAGGGCGACATGCTGGATGGCGAGACCGCTTTCAAGCTTTACGACACCTATGGTTTCCCGCTCGACCTGACGCAGGACGCACTGCGCGCCCGCGAAATCGGCGTCGATATTTCCGGCTTCACGGATGCCATGGAGCGCCAGAAGGCGGAAGCCCGCTCGCATTGGGCCGGTTCCGGCGACAAGGCCACCGAAACGATCTGGTTCGAACTCAAGGAAAAACTCGGCGCCACCGAGTTCCTCGGTTACGACACGGAAACCGCCGAGGGCGTCGTGCAGGCCATCGTCAAGGATGGTAAGGCCGTCGAAAGCGCTGTGGATGGTGAGACCGTGCAGGTCGTCGTCAACCAGACGCCGTTTTATGGCGAGTCCGGCGGCCAGATGGGCGATACCGGCGTAATCTCCGGCGATAACGGCGCTTTTGCCGTTTCCGACACCCAGAAGCGCGGCGAAGGCCTCTTCGTTCATATGGGCACCGTCTCCAAGGGCGGCATCAAAGTGGGCGATGCCGTTCAGTTGACGGTCGATCATGACCGCCGCTCGCGTCTGCGCGCCAATCACTCCGCCACCCATTTGCTGCATGAGGCGCTGCGCGAAGTGCTGGGCACCCATGTCGCGCAGAAGGGTTCGCTGGTCGCGCCCGAGCGCCTGCGCTTTGACGTTTCACATCCGAAGCCGATGTCTGCCGAGGAGCTGAAGGTCGTTGAAGACATGGCCAACGAAATCGTGTTGCAGAACTCGCCTGTCGTCACCCGCCTGATGAGCGTCGATGACGCCATTGCCGAGGGCGCGATGGCGCTGTTCGGCGAGAAATACGGTGACGAGGTTCGTGTCGTCTCCATGGGCACCGGCCTGCATGGCGCGAAAGCCAACCGTCCTTATTCCGTCGAGCTTTGCGGCGGCACGCATGTGGCTGCGACCGGCCAGATCGGTCTCATCCGCATTCTCGGTGAAAGCGCCGTGGGTGCGGGCGTGCGACGCCTCGAGGCCGTAACTGGCCAGGGCGCGCTTGCCTATCTCGCCGAACAGGACGAGCGGGTAAAGGCGCTCGCCTCGTCGCTGAAGGTTCAGCCGGGCGATGTCCTGTCGCGCGTTGAAGGCCTGCTGGACGAGCGCAAGAAGCTGGAGCGTGAGCTCGCCGATGCCCGCCGGAAGCTCGCCATGGGCGGCGGTTCGGCGGATGCCGGGGCAAGCGACGTCAAGCAGGTCGCGGGCGTCAACTTCCTGGCAAAATCCCTTGCTGGTATCGATGCCAAGGATCTGAAGGGGCTCGCCGACGAGGCCAAGGCCAATCTCGGTTCTGGCGTCGTGCTGCTGATCGCCGTTTCCGAGGATGGCAAGGCAAGCGCTGTCGCCGCCGTGACGGAAGATCTGACGTCCCGTTTCAGCGCCGTCGATATCGTCCGCACTGCTTCCGCCGCACTTGGCGGCAAGGGCGGCGGCGGCCGACCGGACATGGCGCAGGCAGGTGGTCCTGATGGCGCCAAGGCGCAGGAGGCCATCGAAGCGGTGGCAGCGGCTCTGGCGGCCTGATCGACAGAAAAGAGAAGGCGGGATTTTGGCCCGCCTTTTTCTTGTGAATTTCCGTTTGTGGATGGTTCAGGGACTATTCTGCGCTGGGCAGCGCCAAGCCTGCTGGAGCATTTCCAGCCGAAGCGTGTTCGCTTCGGCGTCGGACAATGCGGTAAAAACAAACACTAGAGCATTTCCGGTGATCCCGTGATCACCGGAAATGCTCTAGTCCGTCGCTTTCATATCCTTCACCGCTTCCTCATCGAGCTGCGCGGCCCGCTTAAATGCCGGGCGCTCGGTCAGATGCGACAAGTAGTCGATGAAGGCCGGGCGTTTTTCAATCGTGCCGAATTGCAGGCCCCAGCCGACATGGGCGCCGACATAGACATCCGCGGCGGTAAAAAGATCGCCGGCGATGAAGCGGTTTTCGCTGACGGCCCGTTCCAGCGTGTTCATCACATCCGCATAGCTGCCGCAGCCGGCCATACGCAATTTTTCCTTCGGCACTTCAAAACCCATTGCCTTCATGCTCGCCGCCATTTCCAGCGGGCCTGCGGCAAAGAACATCCAGCGGTAATAAAGCCCGCGTGACTTGGGTGTGGGCGCTAGGTTCGCACCGGGAAAGGCGTCAGCCAGATAGGCGCAGATCGCAGCGGCCTCGGTGACGATGGTATCGCCATGTTTGATGGCGGGCACCTTGGCCATCGGATTGATCAGCCGATAGGCGGGCGATTTCATCGAGGTTTCGAAACGAAGTATCTCGGTTCGATAGGGAACGCCCACTTCCTCGAGCATCCACCGCGCGATACGCCCGCGCGACATGGGGTTGGTGTAAAAGATCAGTTCACTCATGCTCTTTTGCCTCCCCAAGCAAAATCGTCGAAACGTCAGGCTAACCCAAAGGGCTTTCGGCCTGCGTTTCATATTTTTAAAGTCCGCAACATCCCTAGCGTCTTTCCAAGATCGCGTGGATGCTACGATGAACGTTTGACTGTGTCGGGCAAGTTGTGTGCAAGTAGATGCTGTTTAATCTTAGTCTTATTGTCCTGCTGGCCCTGGACACGCAGAATCAAATTCTGCGCCTAGTGCAACCGCTAATCAAGATGCCGTGAACAAAAAGAAATCTGCGTTGTGTCAGAGTTTTTTCTCTTGGCTCAACCAGCCGGCACGTAACGATATTTGTTCGCTATTTGGTTGTCCATTTCGTTTCTATTGAACGAATGCCTCATCTATACCGAGCAAATAAAAAACCCGGCACTGAGGCCGGGTTTTGACGTCTTGGGAAAGCAGGCTTAGGCAGCCATCGCCTTCTTGAGGTTTTCGTCGATCTTGTCGAGGAAGGCTGTGGTGGAGAGCCAGGGCTGGTCCGGGCCGATGAGGAGCGCGAGGTCCTTTGTCATGTAGCCGCTTTCGACGGTGTCGACGCAGACGGTCTCGAGCGTTGCCGCGAACTTTGCGAGTTCCGCATTGTCGTCCAGCTTGGCGCGGTGGGCGAGGCCACGGGTCCAGGCGAAGATGGAGGCGATCGAGTTGGTCGAGGTTTCCTGACCCTTCTGGTGCTGGCGGTAGTGGCGCGTGACCGTGCCGTGCGCCGCTTCGGCTTCGACCGTACGGCCATCGGGGGACAGAAGAACCGAGGTCATCAGGCCGAGCGAGCCGAAGCCCTGAGCAACCGTATCCGACTGAACGTCGCCGTCATAGTTCTTGCAGGCCCAGATGTAGCCGCCGGACCACTTCAGCGCGGAAGCGACCATGTCGTCGATGAGGCGGTGCTCATAGGTGATGCCGATTTCGTCGAACTGCTTCTTGAATTCGGTCTGGTAGACTTCTTCGAAGATATCCTTGAAGCGGCCGTCATAGGCCTTGAGGATGGTGTTCTTCGTGGAGAGGTAAACCGGCCACTTGCGCATCAGGCCATAGTTCATGGAGGCGCGGGCGAATTCGCGGATGGATTCGTCAAGGTTGTACATGGCAAGAGCCACGCCGGCGCTCGGAGCGTCGAAAACGTCCTTTTCGATGACCTGGCCGTCTTCACCGACGAACTTGATCGTCAGCTTGCCCTTGCCGGGGAATTTGAAATCGGTTGCCTTGTACTGGTCACCGAAAGCGTGGCGGCCGACAACGATCGGCTTCGTCCAGCCCGGAACGAGGCGCGGAACGTTCTTGCAGATGATCGGCTCGCGGAAGATGACGCCGCCCAGAATGTTGCGGATGGTGCCGTTCGGGCTCTTCCACATCTGCTTCAGGCCGAATTCCTCGACGCGCTGCTCATCCGGGGTGATGGTGGCGCACTTGATGCCGACGCCGTGCTTCTTGATGGCGTGGGCCGCGTCAACCGTGACCTGGTCGTTGGTGGCGTCGCGGTTTTCAACCGAGAGGTCGTAATATTCGATGTCGAGATCGAGGTATGGCAGGATCAGCTTGTCCTTGATGAGCTGCCAGATGATACGGGTCATTTCGTCGCCGTCGAGATCGACGACTGGATTGGCTACCTTGATCTTTGCCATGAATTCCTCACCTTCGAAGCTGTGGCGCCTGTTGACGCCCATAGTCGGAAAAATATCCGGTGGGGCTATAGCATCGCACGCGCCTGAGGCAAAGCCATGGGGGGCGCTTTTTTGGCGCAGCGCAATAACGCTTTGCGCATTGCCAAACCATAATGCCGGAATACAGTCAGGCGAATCGCTTCGCCCGTCTCTGGGCCTCTACCGGGATCATATCATGCGGAAAATTCTGCTTCTGTCTGCCGCCGCCCTCTTTTCCCACGCCGCCCTCGCCGCCGGTCCCACCGATCCCGTCCAGAAGGTGATGGACATCACCGTCAAGAACTGGTCCGGCGATGCGGAAAACTGGAAATACATATTCGACGAGGACATGCTGACGAGCCTCTTCAGCAAGGAGTTCGTCGCGCAATACCGTGAAGCCTCCAAGAAGCCGGCTTACGAGGCCGAAAGCGGCGAGAAGGGCGATCCATTCGGTTATGATGTCGTGACCAACTCGCAGGATGGCTGCCCGCTGCAGGATGTGTCCGTGATGGCGGGCGCGGTGAAGGATGGCGTGACTGACGTGACGGCCAAATTCAAGCTCTGGGCCTGCATGGATGAGGCGGAGATGAAGGCGACCGTGGACGAGGTGCATTTCGATGTGATCGAGGAGGAGGGGCGGCCTGTCATCAGCGACATTCACCGGGTGGGCGACGAAGGCCGGGACTCGCTGCGTGAGGAGATGGCGAACATCATCAAGGGGGAGTAATGGGTCCCGTTTGAGCCGGTGGAGAGTGATACGAGGTTTTCGCCACACTCCCCGTCATCCTCGGGCTTGGCCAGAGGATCCATTGATTGCAACGGGTTGTGGATCCCCGGTTCAAGCCCGAGGATGACGGGGGAGCGGCGTTGCTCTCATCTTCAGCAACGCCGAGCGGGTGTGCGCTCTCTCCGACTTTGATTTTAACGGCAATCTGTGCCAGTGAAGCGCGCTTTACGGTATCGGCGTCAAAGTCGATGCCGCGCTTTTAAAAAAACGGACAAACAACGATGGCAGGCACAAACAGCGAGCTTGAACTTCTGGCGGAAGGCCCGGCGATCATTCTGGTCGAACCGCAGCTCGGCGAAAATATCGGCATGGTGGCGCGGGCGATGGCCAATTTCGGGCTCGCCGAGCTGCGCCTCGTCAACCCGCGTGATGGCTGGCCAAGCGAAAAGGCGCGCTCCGCCGCTTCCAAGGCCGATCACGTCATCGACGCGACGACGGTGTTCGATACGCTGGAAGAGGCGATCAAGGATCTCAATTTCGTTTATGCCACGACCGCGCGCGAGCGTTATGGGTTCAAGCAGGTACGATCGCCGGTCACTGCTGCCGATACGCTCAGGGCAAAATTCAAGGCGGGCGAAAAGACAGGCATCCTGTTTGGTCGTGAACGCTGGGGCCTCACCAATGAGGAAGTGGCGTTGGCCGATGAGATCGTGACATTTCCGGTCAACCCCGCCTTTGCATCGCTCAATATTGCGCAGGCCGTGCTCCTGATGTCCTATGAGTGGATGAAGTCGGGCATGGACGATCTGGGCGAGACGCTTTTCCAGTCCGTCGAGCAGCGGCCTTCGACCAAGGAGCAGGTTTTTGGCCTGTTCGAACATCTCGAGGAAGCGCTGGATGCGCGCGGTTATTTCCATCCCGCTGAAAAAAAGCCGAAAATGGTCGATAATCTGCGTGCCGTGCTGTCGAGACGCGGTTTTTCCGAGCAGGAAATCAGTGTTTTCCGCGGCGTGATCAATTCGCTCGACCGTTTTCCCCGGCAATGGCCGAAGCAGGCCGGTCGGGCAACGGGGCCATCGGCCGAGGGAGCAGGGGAGAATGCTGGAGACGAGTGAGGCGGCCACCGACGTGCTGAAGCCGGTGCTGGTGTTCGATTCCGGCATTGGCGGGCTGACTGTGCTGCGCGAAGCGCGCGTGCTGATGCCCGAGCGCGGCTTCATCTATGTGGCCGACGACGCCGGTTTTCCCTATGGCGGCTGGGAGGAGGAGGCGCTCAGGGCGCGCATTCTCTCGCTTTTTGAAAAACTGCTGCAGGATTTCAGCCCGGAAGTCTGCGTCATCGCCTGCAATACCGCCTTCACGCTTGCCGGTGCCGATCTGCGTTCCCGGTTTCCGCAGATGACCTTTGTCGGAACAGTACCCGCCATCAAACCGGCGGCGGAGCGCACCCGTTCCGGCCTCGTCTCTGTTCTGGCGACGCCGGGCACCGTCAAGCGTGCCTATACGCGCGATCTCATTCAGTCCTTCGCGACGCAATGCCATGTCCGCCTTGTCGGCTCGGAAAACCTTGCGCGCATGGCCGAAAGCTGGATCAGGGGGGAGCCGGTGTCGGAGGAGGCGGTGCTTGCCGAAATCGAACCCTGTTTTATCGAAAGCGATGGAAAACGCACCGATATCGTCGTTCTCGCCTGCACCCACTATCCTTTCATGGCCAACGTGTTTCGCCGTCTGGCCCCCTGGCCGGTAGACTGGCTCGATCCCGCCGAGGCAATTGCAAGACGTGCCCGTCATCTGGTGCCGATGCCCCAGGATGCCGAACACCCCGATGGATTCGACTTCGCCGTCTTCACATCTGGCAAGCCGGACTTTGCCACGCGGCGGCTGATGCAGGGTTTTGGCCTCAGCGTCTCCGTGTCCTGATTTCCCTTCCATGAGTCTGTTGCATTTTTGCATCTTTTTTGCGACTCTTTACAATTCGAGATTGCGACCTCTTGTCGCGCCGGATTTCCTGTGTAAGGTGTTTCTCGTCTGTAACCGCTATAAATGGAGGCGTGGAATGACCAATGACATGAATATGCGCCTTAACGGCATGTCTGGCCTTTCCGGCATGAATATCGGCGGTTATGGGGTGCGAGGCATCTCCCTCCGATAAGGCTTAGGCCTGATTTCCCTGCCGTTTGGCGTTTTCATTTCGTTCGACATGTGACCTGCGCGTTTGTGCGGCATCATGCTGTGCCCGTCGTTTCGTCCTGTCGTTTTTCATCGATAAAGGACCTGGCCGCTTTGCCGCGCCGGGATGGATTTCCCATGCAAAAAAATCAACCACTGGTAGCATATGCGCTGCCGGATGCGGTGGACCGTCTGTTCGTCACATTCGGCGTCTGGAAAACTCTCAAAGCGGTTCTCATTGCCGCTGTCGTGCCACGCGCGCCACCAACTGACCCTGCCGATCTGCCGGAGCGCCTTCTGGTCGATATCGGCCTCGACCCTTCGCGCGTGAAGCGGCGGCGAGACTGGGAAACGCCCTACTGGGCGCCGCGGTTTTGACAATGATGGCCGCTTCCGCACGCACATGCGGGAGCGGCCGGTCCCAGTTTGACCGCGGATTACGGAGAAACTCGTACCGGGATGTTTTCCGGGGGCATTAGGAGAGAGCTGCACAGCTCGTACAATCCGGCTTGAAGCAAAACATTTTCCGTGGCTTGCTCAAGACTCGGGATAGAGGAGATTCATCATGCCATTGGAAAACTGGCTGGCCTTCGTGGCCGCGTCCGCCATCATGCTTGCCATTCCAGGACCGACGATCCTGCTGGTCATTTCTTATGCGCTGGGCCATGGCCGCAAGGCGAGCACCGCAACGGTGACAGGCGTGGCGCTCGGCGATTTCACCGCCATGACGGCCTCGATGTTGGGGCTTGGGGCGTTGCTCGCCACATCCGCAGCGCTTTTTACCGGGCTGAAATGGATCGGTGCGGCTTACCTCATCTATCTCGGCATCAAGCTGTGGCGTTCGCCGGTTGGTGGCGATGGTACTGATGGAACCGGCGTGACTGGTCGGGAAAGACCGCTCAAAATCTTCCTGCATGCCTATATCGTTACCGCGCTTAACCCGAAGAGCATCGTGTTCTTCGTGGCCTTTTTGCCGCAGTTTCTGGTGCCGACATTGCCGTTCTGGCCGCAGGTGCTGATTTTCGAGGCGACGTTCCTTGTGCTTGCCACTGTCAACGCGGCGCTTTATGGACTTCTGGCAAGTGCCGCCCGTAATACGATCCGCAAGCCGAAGGTTCAGCGGATTGTCAACCGCACGGGCGGTGGCCTCCTGATCGGCGCTGGTCTCGTTGCCTTTGGCTGGAAGAAGGCGGCCAGCGTATGACGCCCTCCATCGACTGACATTCGGACATAATAAAATGGCATTGCCGCATATACTTCTGGCCCTGGTTACCGTGTTTTTGTGGGGCTTCAACTTCGTTGTCATCAAGATCGGCGTCAACGATATGCCGCCGCTGTTTTTGACGGGGGTTCGTTATCTCTTTGCGGCAGTGCCACTGGTGTTTTTCCTGCCCAGGCCCAATGTGCCCTGGCGGCATATGATCGTTTACGGCATGGCCATGGGTTTTGTGCAGTTCGGCCTGCTTTATCCGGCCATCAAGCTTGGGCTGCCAGCGGGGCTTGCTTCGCTCGTCATGCAGTCGCAGGCCTTTTTCACGCTGGCGCTTGCCGTGGTGTTCCTCGGGGAACGGCCGTTGCCGTCGCAAATCCTCGGTGCAATCATCGCTTTTGGCGGGCTTGCGGTCATCGGCGTCGAGCGCATGACGGCGGCGGCGCTGGTGCCGCTTCTGATGGGCGTCGGTTCCGCCATTGCCTGGGCCTGCGGTAACATCGTCAATCGCCGCATCGGCCAGGTCAATGCGGTCTCCTTCGTTGCCTGGACGAGCCTTGTGCCTGTTCTGCCGTTGATCCTGCTTTCGCTCGTGGTGGAGGGTCCTCAGGCGATAGTCGATGGGGTGGTCAATGCGACGCCGACCATGGCGTTCGTGGTGATCTATATGGCCTATGGTGCGACAATCGTCGGCGCTGGTATCTGGAGTTATCTGCTTCTGCGGTATCCGGCTGGAACGGTGGCGCCGTTTTCTCTACTGGTGCCCGTCGTTGGTTTCATCAGCGCCTATCTCGCTTTTGCGGAACATATCACAGTCTTCGAAGTGGCCGGCGCAGCGCTCGTGATTCTCGGGCTGGCGCTCAATGTCTTCGGGCGGCGTATTGCCTTTGCCCGCGCCTGGCGCCGTCCTGCTTAGGCCGGAACGCAAATGCCTGTGCATTACCGGCATAGGCGAGACGCAATCGACGATTTTTTGGTAAAGAGCATGTTCGGCCGCCGCGAGGGGAATCGGCCGGATCTGAGGCAGTACGAGGAACGGAACATTGCAGGTCGGCATCGACATGGGAACTCTATCGGGCGGGCAGCAGGCCAAGCTCGATATTGAAGAATTGCTTGCGACGCGTTTGCTGGTGCAGGGCAATTCCGGTTCCGGCAAGTCGCATCTGCTGCGCCGGCTGCTCGAGCAATCGGCGCCATGGGTGCAGCAGGTCATCATCGATCCCGAGGGTGATTTCGTCACGCTATCAGACAGATTCGGCCATGTTGTGGTGGATGGCGAGCGCACGGAAGCCGAGCTCGCGGGCATCGCCAACCGCATTCGCCAGCATCGTGTTTCCTGCGTGCTGACGCTGGAAGGTCTCGATATCGAACAGCAGATGCGGGCGGCCGCTGCTTTCCTCAACGGCCTGTTCGATGCCGATCGCGAATTCTGGTATCCGGTGCTTGTGGTGGTGGATGAAGCGCAGATGTTTGCGCCCTCCGTTGCTGGTGAAGTGACGGAAGATGCCCGCAAGGCCTCGCTTGGCGCGATGACCAATCTGATGTGCCGTGGCCGTAAGCGTGGTCTTGCCGGCGTCATCGCCACGCAGCGACTGGCCAAGCTTGCCAAGAACGTGGCCGCGGAAGCCTCCAACTTCCTGATGGGCCGCACTTTCCTCGATATCGATATGGCGCGCGCGGCCGATCTGCTCGGCATGGACCGGCGGCAGGCGGAAATGTTCCGCGATCTTCAGCGCGGCAATTTCGTGGCGCTCGGCCCGGCGCTTTCGCGCCGTCCGCTGCCCATCGTCATCGGGGCGGTGGAAACCTCGGCGCGCTCTTCTTCACCGAAGCTGATGCCGCTGCCGGATGCGCCGCAGGACGTCGAAGACCTGATCTTTACGCCGGACCCGGAAGAATTCACGCGTCCCGCAGTTCGTCGCACACCGCCGGCTCCGCGTCCAACAACGGATATTCTGGCTGAATTGTCCCGGTCTACTCCCGCGGCCGTCGGCCCAGCACCGGAGCATTCGCCTCGTGCGGGCCAGCCGGAAATAACGCCCGAGGAGCGCGAGGAAAAGATTTCAGCGGTTCTCGTCGAAATTCTCGATGACTCTCAATCCGCCTATCGTACCGATGCCGTGCTTTATCAGGATTTCCTGGTGCGCGCCCGCATGCGCCGCATTCCCGGCACGCCGATGACGCTGGCGGAGTTCCGCCGGCAGGTGGCGATTGCCCGTTCAGGCGTTGATGCGGCAATGGCGGCAAGCGAAGGCTGGGAGAAGGCGCTGGAATTGTCGATGTCGGTCTCCGATGACCTGCAGGGCGTTTTTCTGCTGCTCGTCAAGGCAGCGCTCGGCGAGGAACCTTGCCCGTCCGATGCCCGAATTGCCCGCGCCTACGGCACCCATTCCGCCCGCCGCGCACGGCGTCTCCTTAGTTATTTCGAGGAGAAGGAGCTTGTGGTGGTGCATGCCGATTTCTCCGGCAAGCGTATCGTGGCATTTCCCGATCTCGACGCAAAAACCGCGCCCGGCGATGCGGATGCGGCTGAGGATGATGCAAGGCTGGCGGCGGAGTGAGGGTGCGGCGGGTTTGTTTGCGTCGATTTATTCCCCCGTCATGCCGGACTTGATCCGGCATCCAGCCACGGCGCGTCTGCGTCGTGAGAAGAGTCTATTGCGATCAAGGACTTGACCGCACTGGACCCCGGATCAAGTCCGGGGTGACGGCGTGTGAGGAGGCGTTTCCGCCTCCTCATTGCTTGACCTTACTCGATGGCTTTCGTTTCCTTGCGCGTCGCGATCAGTGAACCGACGACGCCGGTGACGAGAATGGCGACGGTGACGCCGAGCGAAACAGCCGGCGGGATCTTGGCGATGCCGAGCATGTCGGCGACGAAGATTTTCGAACCGACGAAGACCAGAACCGCAGCCAATGCATATTTCAGGTAGGCGAAGCGATGGATCAGGGCGGCAAGCGCAAAATAGAGGGCGCGCAGGCCGAGGATCGCGAAGATGTTCGAGGTATAGACGATAAACGGATCGGTGGTGATGGCGAAGATCGCCGGGATCGAATCGACGGCAAAGATGAGGTCGGCGATTTCGACCATGATGAGCGCCAGGAAGAGCGGCGTCACGAAGGTCTTCAGTTTTCCGGTTGTCTCATCGGTTTCCTTGACGAAGAACTTTTCGCCATGCAGTCTGTTTGTCACTGGCAGGTGACTGCGCAGGAATTTCAGGATGCGGTTGTTGCCGATGTCGTTCTCGTCATGGTCGGAGGAAAACAGCATCTTGAGGCCTGTGAAGACGAGGAAGGCCGCAAAGAGGTAAAGCACCCAGTGGAAGTTTTCGACGATGGCCGCGCCGCCGGCAATCATGATGCCGCGCAGGACGATAACGCCGAGGATACCCCAGAGCAGCACGCGGTGCTGGTATTGGCGCGGAATGGCAAAATAGGAGAAGATCATGGCGATGATGAAGATATTGTCCATCGCCAGGCTTTTTTCGACCACGAAGCCCGTGACATATTCCATGGCGGACTGCTGGCCGGACTGATACCAAATCCAGCCACCAAAGGCGAGGCCGATGGCAATATAGAAGCCTGACATCAGCAGGCTTTCACGAACGCCGATTTCCTTGGAATTCTTATGAAGTACGCCGAGATCGAGCGCGAGCAGGCCAAGGACAAGAGAAATAAAGACACCCCACATCCAGGTGGGTGTGCCGAGAAAATCCGATAGAAGAAAGTCCATCAGTCAACCTTTAGCCGGACGAGGTTGGCTTTACGGATGGGGAACGCGTGTCAAGAATATACGTGGGCCCCAACCTTAACAAACTCGACATCACGTGTTGTCCGGTAACACGCCAGAGGGGCCCGAGTTCTGATCACGACGAAGAGATGGGTGGGCACTTTTGCTTTTCAAGGGTAGACTTTAGAAAAAAGCGAAAGGCCTTGTTTGACAAAACCGTGAAAGCTCTGTAGAAGCCGCCCCAACGCCGGGCAGTGATGTCCGGTGTGTTTTGTTGACTGCCCTGCAGTTTAAGAACTGACGTTCGGCGGTCAATATCACCGACATGTCCCGTGGTTTCTCCATTCGCATGTGAGAAGCCTGTCAGAGGCCCTGCAACGGGCCTCAGAGGAGGGCGTGTTTCCTTAACCCGGTTTGGCAACAAGCCGGTATAAACCTTTGAGAAGGAAATACGATGAGCAAGCGCGAATCGGCTAAGTACAAAATCGACCGCCGCATGGGCGAAAACATCTGGGGCCGTCCGAAGTCCCCGGTTAACCGCCGCGAATACGGCCCGGGCCAGCACGGCCAGCGCCGCAAGGGCAAGATGAGCGACTTCGGCACGCAGCTGCGCGCCAAGCAGAAGCTCAAGGGCTACTACGGCGAACTGCGCGAAAAGCAGTTCCGCGCTACCTTCGACGAAGCAAACCGTCGCAAGGGCGATACCTCTGAAAACCTGATCGGCCTGCTCGAGTCGCGTCTGGACGCCATCGTCTACCGCGCCAAGTTCGTTCCGACCGTTTTCGCGTCGCGCCAGTTCATCAACCATGGCCACGTCACGGTTAACGGCGTTCGCGTCAACATCGGTTCTTACCGCTGCAAGCCGGGCGACGTTATCGAAGTTCGCCAGAAGTCCAAGCAGCTCGTAACAGTTCTGGAAGCCGTTCAGCTCGCTGAACGCGACGTTCCTGACTACATCGAAGTTGACCACAACAAGATGGTTGCGACCTACGCTCGCGTTCCGTCGCTCTCCGACGTTCCTTACCCGGTCGTCATGGAACCGCATCTGGTCGTCGAATTCTACTCGCGTTAATCGACGCGTTTCAGTATTCAGGAAGCCGCCCTTCGGGGCGGCTTTTTTGTTTGCTGGGGAAGGCTTTGCATGCAGGACATTCAGGGTATCGTCGATTCCATCCATGACAGCATGCTGCCGAGGCTGGGCGAGGGGAAGGTTGCGGATTACATTCCCGAACTCGCCAAGGTCGATCCCAACCAGTTCGGCATCGCCATCACCACGGTCGATGGAACGACTTATACGGCTGGCAATGCGCTGACGCCGTTTTCGATCCAGAGCATTTCCAAGGTCTTCATGCTGACGCTGGCGCTCGGCAAGGCCGGTGAGACGGTGTGGAACCGGGTGGGTCGCGAACCGTCGGGATCGTCCTTCAACTCCATAGTCCAGCTGGAGCACGAGCACGGAATTCCCCGCAACCCCTTCGTGAATGCCGGGGCGATCGTGGTGACCGATATCGTTTTGTCCGGCCATCAGCCGCGCGAGGCGATCGGCGAGCTCCTGCGGTTCGTGCGGTATCTCGCTGATGATGACACGATCAGCATCGACGATACGGTGGCGAAATCCGAGCAGGCGACGGGTTTCCGCAATTTCGCGCTCGCCAATTTCATGCGCTCCTTCGGCAATCTGCATCACCCCGTGGAATATACGCTCGGGGTCTATTTCCATCAGTGCGCGCTTTCCATGACCTGCGCGCAGCTATCCCGCGCCGGCCTGTTTCTGGCCAATCGCGGCCGCAACCCGCTGACGGGGCATACCGTCGTGTCGGACCGCCGCGCAAGGCGCATCAATGCGCTGATGCTGACCTGCGGTCATTATGACGGGTCGGGCGATTTCGCCTATCATGTTGGCCTGCCGGGCAAGAGCGGCGTCGGCGGCGGCATCATGGCGGTGGCACCCGGCAAGGCATCGATCGCGGTCTGGTCGCCGGGCCTCAACAAGGTCGGCAACTCGGCGCTCGGGTCACATGCGCTGGAAATGCTGGCGACGAAAACAGGTTGGTCGGTATTCGGGGCTTGATCTTCCGGGCGGATGGGAGCATTGCCTGCATGGATAACGGCAGTCGTGCCGGAGCGAGCGGATGATGAATATTCTCACCAGGGTCGATGACATCGCGGAAAAGATCGGGGCAGATCAGGAATCGCCGGAAGAAGCTGGCAGCTCGCATCCGCTATTTGACAATGCACCGCGCTCCGTCTCCTTCAACAAGCTGCGCAAGCGGCTGCTGCGCAATGTGCGTCAGGCCTTTGAAGATTTCGACATGCTGAAAGGCCAGAAGCGCTGGCTGGTCGGCCTTTCCGGTGGCAAGGACAGCTACGGGCTTTTGGCGCTGCTGCTCGATCTCAAATGGCGCGGCCTGCTGCCCGTTGAACTGATCGCCTGCAATCTGGATCAGGGCCAGCCTAATTTCCCCAAGCATGTCTTACCGGAGTATCTGGCGAAGATCGGTGTTGCCCATCGCATCGAATATCGCGACACCTATTCGGTGGTGAAGGAGAAGGTGCCCTCCGGCGGCACTTACTGTTCGCTCTGTTCGCGGCTCAGGCGCGGCAATCTTTACCGCATCGCGCGGGAGGAGGGCTGCGACGCGCTGCTGCTCGGCCATCACCGTGAGGATATTCTCGAGACCTTCTTCATGAACTTCTTCCATGGCGGACGTCTGGCCGGCATGCCAGCGAAGCTTTTGAATGACGAGGGTGACCTGATGGTCATGCGCCCGCTTGCCTATTGCGCCGAAGAAGACATGGCGAAATTTGCGGCGGCGATGGAATTTCCGATCATCCCCTGCGACCTTTGCGGCTCGCAGGACGGGCTTCAGCGCAACGCCATGAAGGAAATGCTGGCGGATATCGAGCGGCGTATGCCCGGTCGGAAGGATGTGATGCTGCGGGCGCTGGCACATGTGAACCCTTCCCATCTCCTCGACCCCAGACTTTTTGATTTTTCGGCGCTTTCTGTCACGGGGGCGTCATCTGAAGAGCCTAGGGAGGCCCACCCTCCCTTATGAAGAAGTGCCCCGCGCGATGACCCTTTCCGATAAAGATATCGATTTCCTCGTTGCCACCGTTGCCGCAGCCGGTACGGATGAAATCATGCCCCGCTTCAGGAACCTGAGCGCTGGCGCCATCTCCGAAAAGACATCCGCCGTCGATCTCGTCACCGAGGCGGATGTTCTGGCCGAAAAGCTGATAACCGCAGCGCTGCTCGAGCGGTTTCCAAAGGCGCATATTGTTGGCGAAGAGGCGTATGACGCGGATCATTCCGTCATTCCCGCCCTTGCCGACGCGCCGCTTGCCTTCGTGATCGATCCCATCGACGGCACCTTCAATTACGCTTCCGGCTTTCCCGCCTTCGGTACGCTGCTCGCGGTCACCGTCAAGGGTGAGACCGTGGCTGGACTTATCCACGATCCCGTGATGGGGGACACCATCATTGGTCTGAAAGGCGAGGGCGCCTATCTCCACCGCAAGAACGGCTCGCAGGCAAAGCTGAAGGTTGCCGATCCCGCGCCACTGTCCGACATGGTCGGCCTCTTTTCTTGGGGTCACAGCCATCCGGATCGCCGGCCGGTGATCGCCGCCAATATGGCGAAGATAAAGATGGCATTGTCGCTTAACTGCTCCGCACATGAATATTGGCTCGCTTCCGCCGGCAATCTTCATTTCATCGGCCATGAAAAGCTGATGCCATGGGATCACCTTGCAGGCGTGCTCATCCATCAGGAAGCGGGTGGCTACACGGCGCGTTTCGACAACACGCCCTATCGGCCCGGCCAGACCACCGGGGGCATACTTTCTGCTCCCGACAAGGAAAGCTGGAAGATGCTGCGGCGGGAAATCGTCGCCTTATAAGATTTATGCTCAAATGGAAGGATCTCGCCCATGGCTCTCGAACTCGACATCGCCTCTCTTGCCAATGCGCTTCAGGAGGCTGCTGCGGTTGAAATCCTGCCGAGGTTCCGCAATCTGGGCGATGGCGACGTCAGGATCAAGACCGAAGCGATCGACCTGGTTACCGAGGCTGACGAGGCCGCAGAGCGGTTGATCCGCGCCCGCGTGCAGGAGATCATGCCGGATGCTCTGTTCATCGGCGAGGAGGCGGTGGCGGCCGACGCTTCGCTGCTTGGCAAGCTTGCCGATGCCGATCTGGCTGTCGTGGTTGATCCGATCGATGGCACCTATAATTTTGCGTCCGGCCTGCCGCTTTTCGGCGTGATGATGAGCATCATCTCCAAGGGCGAGACTGTCGCTGGCCTGATCTTCGATCCCATGGGCAATGACTGGGCCATTGCCGAAAAGGGCTCCGGCGCATGGCTGTGCAGCGCGGATGGCGCGCAGACGCAGATGTCGGTCGTGCCGGCGCCGGAACTGTCGCAGATGGTGGGTATCGCCAATACCGGCTATTTCGACGTGGAGACGCGCCGCAAGATTCTGGTGAACCTGGCCGATGTGCGGCTCTTCACCAGCTATCGCTGCGCCGCACATGAATACCGCCTGTTCTGCGGCGGTCACATGCATTTCCTGATGTACAACAAGCTGATGCCCTGGGACCACCTGGCCGGCACATTGATCTCGCAGGAATCGGGCGCCTATGCCGCCCGCCTTGATGGCTCGCCTTATCTGCCACGCCATGTGGATGGCGGGCTGCTGCTGGCGCCTAATCAGGAGACGTGGGAATTGCTGCGCGAGAAGATTTTCACGGTCTGAGGCTCCGGATTCGTGGGGTGTGCACAACCTTCACCGTCATGCCGGACTTGATCCGGCATCCAGCTGCGGCGCGTCTGCGCGGCGGAAGGACCTTTTTCAGCCCAAGGACTTGGGCTGGCTGAACCCCGGATCAGCTCCGGGGTAACGGCCGTCGGCGAGACCCACCAGCAAACAAAAAAGGGCGCGGAACAGAATTCCGCGCCCTTTTATTTTTCCACGTCCCTTAGCGGATCGGCTTGTTGTGGGCATGAAATAACACACCCTTTTCGCCGATCAGTACAAAGATCAGGCCGATGATGGAGACGACGAAGAAACCCGCCACCATTGGCAGTGCGGTACCATCGAAAGCTTGGCCGATGGCGGCGCCGATCAGCGAACCGCCAATGGTTCCCATGAAGCCGATCACCGAGGAGGCCGTGCCGGCGACGTGGCCAAGCGGTTCCATCGCCAGCGAGTTGAAGTTCGAGCCGATCCAGCCGAACTGGAACATGGCAAGCGCGAAGAACACGATGAAGATGGCGAAAGGCATCGGATCCGGTCCCAGCACCTGCACCACAAGCCAGATGAAGGTGATGGCGATGAAGCCGAGCAGCGACCCGTGCGACAGCTTGCGCATGCCGAACCTTCCGACAAGCCTCGCATTGATGAAGGACGAAAAGGCCATGAACAGGGCGACGCCGGCAAATGCCGCCGCGAACCATGGACCAAGGCCGTAAATGCCCTTGTAGACCTGTTCAGCGGAATTGATAAAGCCGAACAGCGCACCGAAGATGAAGGTGCTGGAGAGCGTGTAGCAAAGCGCAATGCGGTTGGTGAGCACGATCTTGAAACCGCCGAGCACCGAACGGGCGGTGAAAGGGCGGACATCGTCCGGATGCAGGGTCTCAGGCAGGCGGAAATACATCCAGGCCGTTACCACGGCAGCGATGCCGGCCATGAAGGCAAAGATAAGGTGCCAGTTTCCGAAGAAGAGAACGATCTGACCGGTGCCGGGCGCGATGACCGGAACGACCATGAAAACCATCATGATCAGCGACATGACTTCAGCCATCTGGCGGCCGCCATAGATGTCGCGGACGATCGAGATGGTGATGACGCGTGTTGCCGCAGAACCGATGCCCTGAATGAAACGCAGGAGCAGCAGGCCGGAGAAGGACGGCACAAAAACAACCGCAAGCGCTGAAACGATGTAGATCGCAAGACCAAAGAGCATCGGCTTGCGGCGACCGAAACGGTCCGAGATCGGCCCATAGAGAAGCTGGGCGACGCCGAAACCGAGAAGGTAGGCCGAAATGACATATTGGCGATGGTTTTCATTCTCGACGCCCAGCGAGGCGCCGATTTCCTGAAGCCCGGGCAGCATGATATCGATGGCGAGCGCGTTCAACGCCATCAGCATTGCGGCCAGCGCAATGAATTCCGTACGCCCCATCGAGCCTGCGCGCGAAGCGGTGGATTGTGAAAGATTTGTCACAGGATTGCCCCAAAAAGAACGGCAAAGGCGTTGCATGAAGCAACGCCTGGCATAAATTTCTGACAATCAGGGTGGGCCGGATGAACCGGCCGAAATCAGGCCGCGCCGCGGACGCTGATACCCTGTTCTTGGAAGTGGCTCTGCAATTCGCCGGACTGGAACATCTCTCTCACGATGTCACAGCCGCCAACGAACTCACCCTTGACGTAGAGCTGCGGGATCGTCGGCCAGTTGGAATAGTCCTTGATGCCCTGACGGATGTCGGCATCGGCAAGCACATTGATGCCCTTGTAGTCGACGCCGAGATAATCGAGGATCTGTACCACCTGGCCGGAAAAACCGCATTGCGGGAATTGCGGGGTGCCCTTCATGAAAAGAACGATGTCGTTGCTCTTCACTTCGCTGTCGATCATGTCGTGAATGCCGCTCATAGGCCTATTCCTTTCACATGCGGTTCAAGGCCGCTGCTTTCTGTTAGCCTCTAAATAACATGTCGTGGCGCGATTTCCACCCGTCGGAAGGAAAAAATGCGTGCCTCCTGCAACGCATAACGCGCCAAAAAACGGTCTTCCGACGCCTAGCGATATCTCTGCCGGCTGCGCGCGGCGGCGGTGCGTCTTTTGCTGACCTGTTTTTTGGCCGGCTTCGGTTTGACTGCGGCCTTGATTGCGGCTTCCAGAACGGAGCCGACAATACCGCCGGCGAGAGAACCGGTGCTTTTCGTTCGGCGTGCGCGGCGCGTCTTGCGGATGCCGGTCTTGGTGAGGACTTCCGACAAAGCGCCCTTGACGACGCCGTTTATCAGTTGATCGACGATGCCAGACAAATTTTCTCCGCCTTTAAATAAATCATATTTCCGTCGCGATTTTTACTATACGTGCATCGCCCACTGTATCAAGCGATCCTTTCGGGTGCCTCCAGCCCGAAGGTTTATGCATGCCGACCGTCACGTCACGACTTGTCCTTTATTTCCCGGGTTTCGATCCGCTTGATGCCGCTGCCCATCATCTGCGTTATCAGCGTGCCGCCGCGCTGGCAGGAAAAACATGGGCCGTCGATTATGCGGTGGGGCCGCTGGAGAACAGGCCGGGCGGCGAAACATTCACCGTGGAAGCCTCGTCAGGCGATTGGCGGACGCGTTCGGACATCATCGTCTATGATCATAATGCCGTCATCTCACAATTGCGGAATGCGCCGGTCTGGCGGCAGATCTGGCAGGGCTTCAAGGCGGGAGCGGGCATTATCGGTGAGGGGGGCGCGGCGCGCTACTTCCGCCATGCATGGCGTTTTGGGCTGTTCTTTATTTTTCCGTTCCTGCTGATGCTTTCCGGTGGCGTGCTTGCGGCGGTGATTGGCCTGTCGCCCTGGCTTTTCGCCTTACCGCTGTGGCTGCTGGTGGCCAGCCTTCCGGCTGCGGCCCTGTTTTTCACCAAGGCTTTCCTGCCGTTTGCCGAGCGCTTTCACACCCTGCATCTTTATGCGGACTGGCGGTTCGCACTCGCAGTCGGCCGCGACGAGCCGATTGCCCGAGGCTGGATCGAAGAGAAGGCAGCGCTTGTTCTGACGGCGCTGGAGCAGTCTTCGGATGAGGTTCTGGTGGTCTCGCACAGCATGGGCGCCAGCTTGGCCCTCGCGGTCATCGGCCGCGTGCTGGAGCTGAAGCCGGAGGCGCTGGATGGACGGAAGTTGTCTTTCGCAACGCTGGGTGGGGCGGCCTTGCAATGCGCGTTTCTGTTGAGCGCCGTGCGGCTTCGTCAGAGCATTGGCGTCATCGCACGTCACCCTCAGGTGACATGGTTCGATATCCAGTGTCTCACAGATCCGATCCATCTATATCGTTGCAACACGGTGGCGCTGACCGGTCATGGCGATGCGCCGCAACCGAAAATCGTGCCGATCCGCTTCAAGCATTCGCTTTCACCGGAGCGTTACAAGAAGAACAAGCGGAATTTCCTCAGAATGCACCGGCAATATGTTCTCGGGCCTGATCGCAGGTCCGGTTACGACTTTACCCTGCTGACGGCCGGGCCTCTGCCAGCCGCCTCATTTGCCGATCTCGAGTCACAAACGCCGCCTGCTCTTTAGAGGTTTCGATAACGTCGAATATGAAAAGGCCCGCGTGGGACTATCACGCGGGCCTTTCTTTATTCTGCAGCCGTCAGGTCTTTCAGCCGATGGGACAGAGACCGGTGATCTCAGTCATCATTCGGGCGCCGAGGTCTGCAGAGCAAGGGCATGCAGGACGCCGCCCATATTGCCCTTCAGCGCGTCATAGACCATCTGGTGCTGCTGCACGCGGGTCTTGCCCTTGAATGCATCTGCCACGACTTCCGCCGCGTAATGATCGCCATCACCGGCCAGATCGCGGATCGTGACCTTTGCCCCGGGAATTCCCGCCTTAATCATGTCTTCAATGTCGCCGGGTTTCATGGGCATGGTGTTTCTCCTTAATTCATTCTGCGGCGACTAGAGTTTCGCCGTCCATGAACTGAGGGAACCACGATTCATAGGCCGAGTGCAATTCTTTAATCTCGACGGCGCGCGCCGTGCCCAGCTTTACGGTGGAACCACCGGTGACGCCGATGTTGGCGCAGGAAACGCCGGCTGCCTTGGCAGCCGCCAGCACCTTGTCGAGATCACTCTTCTTCACGGTCAGGACGTAACGACCCTGATCTTCGCCATAGAAGGTGAGGACCGGGTTGTGGCCTTCGACCGCATCGATGGTCGCGCCGATTCCGGAGGAAATCGCCATTTCGGCAACCGCGAGCGCCAGACCTCCCGAGGAGCAATCGTGAACGGCGGTGGCGAGGCCATCCGTGATGATGCCACGCACGAAATCGCCGTTCTTCTTTTCGGCGGCGAGATCGACATGCGGGGCAGGGCCGTCGATACGGCCATGGATATCACGCATGTACACCGACTGCGCGATGTGGGTGCCGAGGCCGGCAGGTGCGCCGACAAGCAGCACCGCTTCGTCAGCGGCAGCGAAGCGAATGCGGGCCATGCGGCCCCAATCCTTCAGCAAGCCGACGCCGCCAATGGTGGGGGTTGGCAGGATCGCCTGGCCATTGGTCTCGTTGTAGAGCGAGACGTTGCCGGAAACGATCGGGAATTCCAACACGCGGCAGGCTTCGCCGATGCCCTTGATGGCATGAACCAGCTGACTCATGATTTCGGGCTTTTCCGGGTTGCCGAAATTCAGGTTGTCGGTGGCCGCGAGCGGCAGGGCGCCGGTTGCGGTAATGTTGCGCCAGCATTCGGCCACGGCCTGCTTGCCGCCTTCGAAGGGGTCAGCCTCGACGTAACGCGGGGTGACGTCGGAGGAGAAGGCGAGCGCCTTTTTGTCGTGGCCTTCGACGCGAACGACGCCGGCATCGCCGCCCGGAAGCTGCAGGGAATTGCCCTGGATCAGCGTGTCATACTGCTCGTAGACCCAGCGGCGCGAAGAATTGTTCGCCGAACCGACGAGCGATACCAGCGCATCGGCGATATCGGCAGCGGGGACGTCGTTTTCCGCAAGCGGGGCGGGCACCTTCGCGGGCGTCCACGGGCGGTCATATTCCGGAGCCTGATCGCCCAGTTCCTTGATCGGCAAGTTGGCGACTTCCTCGCCGTTGTGAATGACGCGGAAACGCAGGTCGTCGGTGGTCTTGCCGACGATCGCGAAGTCCAAGCCCCATTTCACGAAAATCGCCTTGGCGACTTCTTCCTTGGAGGGCTCGAGAACCATGAGCATGCGCTCCTGGCTTTCGGACAGCATCATTTCATAGGCAGTCATGCGCTCTTCGCGCACCGGCACGGCATTGAGGTCAAGCTCGATGCCGAGGTCGCCCTTGGCGCCCATTTCCACGGCCGAGCAGGTGAGGCCGGCGGCGCCCATGTCCTGAATGGCGATGACCGCGCCGGTTTTCATCAGTTCAAGGCAGGCTTCCAGCAGGCACTTTTCCGTGAAGGGGTCACCGACCTGAACGGTCGGGCGCTTTTCTTCGATGGACTCATCGAATTCGGCAGAGGCCATGGTCGCGCCGCCAACGCCGTCGCGGCCGGTCTTTGCGCCGAGATAAACCACCGGCAGGCCCACACCCTTGGCTTCCGAGAGGAAGATTGCGTCGGACTTGGCAAGACCGGCGGCAAAGGCGTTAACGAGGATGTTGCCGTTATAGCGCGGATCGAATTCCACTTCGCCGCCGACCGTCGGCACACCGAAGGAGTTGCCGTAGCCGCCAACACCGGCAACGACACCGGCCACGAGATGGCGGGTCTTCGGGTGGTCGGGCGCGCCGAAGCGCAGGGCGTTCATGGCGGCAATCGGGCGCGCGCCCATGGTGAAGACGTCACGCAGGATACCGCCGACGCCGGTCGCCGCACCCTGATAGGGCTCGATATAGGAGGGATGGTTATGGCTCTCCATCTTGAAGACGACGCAATCGCCATCGTCGATATCCACAACGCCGGCATTTTCACCGGGGCCCTGGATGACGCGTGGTCCCTTGGTGGGCAGGGTCTTCAGCCACTTCTTGGAGGACTTGTAGGAGCAGTGCTCGTTCCACATGGCCGAGAAGATGCCGAGCTCGGTAAAGCTGGGCTCCCGTCCGATCAGGTCGAGGATACGCTGGTATTCGTCGGGCTTCAGCCCGTGGGATGCAACGAGTTCCGGGGTGATCTTGATGGAGTTTGGAATCGACATAGGTCTCACGCGGTTCGAGCCGAGGGAAGTTTCCGGTTCTTTAGCGCAAGAGGCTCAAAGGTGCGACAGGAAAATGCGCGGTTTTACCCGCAAAACGCTGCTTTCTTGGCTTCTTCAGAACCTGTAGCCGACCATGAGGCCGACGCGGGTCAGTCCGTCATTGGGCCCATCGCACAGATTGGCATGTGATGCATGCTCGATCTGGGTCGAAATATTCCAGTTATTATCGAAACGATAGCCGATCGCCGCATATTCGTGGAAAAGCACCCGGCAGCCGAATTCCGCACCGGTTTCGCCGGCACTGTTTCTCAGCTTGCCATCGTGCCAGAGGCCGCCAAAACCGAAATCGAGAAAGATCTTCGGGTTGAGATCGAAGGTCCAGTTGACGCCGCCGTAAATGGTATTCGCCGAGCCCTCAGTGCCGATCTCGCCACCGATATGCAGCCGTGGGCGGGAGAGTTTTTGGCCGAGCGTTACCGCAGATGCACTGGCGAAGGGATCAAAATAGGCGGTGAAGGCCGGAAAGACGCCATCCTCACCGCCATTGTCGTGATTGGAGATTGAGGTGGTTGCGCCGAAGCGCAATTCGTCGAAGACGGTGCCTTCCGCAGCAGTGGCGGGCATGGTGCCGATCAAGACACATGCCGCAAGAAGGATCGCCAGCGCGAAACACGCCCTCACACCTGTGGAACCGAATGCTGCCATCGAATCATTCCCCACCTCGAATTGCGAAAAGGATGGCAGGTTTGTCGGTTTGGTAAATGATAAGTTACTGAATTAGGCCGGGTGTTGCAGGAAAGACTCTCCGCCCCCTAGGCAACGCTTTCGTAACCGGCCGAGCCGTTGTCGAGCAGGTGGCGCAGGATGCCGAGGGCATGGGTCAACTCTTGCTGGTTTGAGGGACCAGAAAGGCTGACACGCACCCGATGGAAAACCTTGTCGGTGCGGCCGGCCTTGAACTCATCCTCGTCATCTATCAGCACGCCTTCTTTCATCGCCGCGTTTCGGAACGTGCCGGAAAGCCAGGGTTCGGGCAGTCTCAGCCACAGGAAGGCGATGTCGGGCAGCGAATTGAAATCCAGTCCGGCGAAGGCCCGCCGGGCAATCGCCTCGCGCTGATTGATCTCGGCGATACAATCCTTGCGAATGTCGTCGGCGTCACCGCTGTTGACGAGGCGGGCATTCACTTCGGCCAGCATGAAGGGCAGACCGCCTGTCAGCATCGAGTGGGATATGCGGATGCGCGACGAATATTGCGCCGGGCAGGCGACCCAGCCGCCACGAACGCCAGCGGCAACGGATTTAGACAGGCCGCCGACGACGAAGGTAATGTCGGGCGCAAATTCAGCGATCAGCGGGATCGCCTCACGCGTCATCGCACCATAAAGATTGTCCTCTACGACCCAGACACCATACCGGCGGGCAATATCGGCTATCGCACGGCGACGCTCTTCTGGCAGCGTGGCGCAGGTCGGGTTCTGGCCGGCGGACATCAGGAAGATCATCTTGGGATGCTGCTGGGCGCAGACGCGCTCAAAATCGTCAGAGACAATGCCCTTGTCATCCGCTTCAACCAGCGTCACCCGCCGTCCGGCAAGTGTGGCGCTGCGGCTGATATGGGAATAGGTCACGGGTTCGAAAACGATACGGTCTCCCGGGGCGGTCATGGCCGTCACCACACTCATCACCGCCGCATGGGCGCCAAGCGTCGAGACGATGTTTTCCGGTTTTGGCGACCAGCCGTTCTGGGAAAGCCAGCGAGCGCCCGCCATGCACCAGTTGTCAGGAAAGGAACGGGCGTAATTGGTGACGTCGTAAGCATGTTCGCGGGCGACAGCCTCGATATGTCTGGCGATCAGCACGCTCTGGCCGACATCGGGTGCCGCCGTGGTGTTGAGCCGGAATTCAGCGCTGCTATCGACAGCGTGGCGTGTGCTGCCGAAGGCTGCCGCCACCGTCTCCATGGGCGCTGAGGGGGCCGGGGTCTTGCGCTCATTGACATAGGTGCCGCGGCCGACCTCGCCGCTGACCAGGCCGCGCTCGTGGATAAGCGCGTAGGCCCGGCTGATTGTACCTATTGTCACGCCGAGGTCATAAGCGAGGTTGCGCTGCGGCGGCAATTTCGAGCCCGCCTGCAGGGTGCCATCGGAAATTGCGCCCTCGATACTGTCGGCGAGGCGCAGATATATCGGGCCATCGCCCACAGTGAGATCAGGAAGCCAATTTGTCATGGTGACAATTTATGCATTGTATCTCTTCGCAAGTCAATTGTATTTATTGTCTGCATTCAATGAAGGCAAACGCACGGAGACAATAGGTGCAATATGCGCAAGATGGATCAATACCTTTCGACAGCGGATACGCTCTATCCTGATGGCTACGAACGGGAACGCGTGTTCCGCGATGCCGGCGACATGGTCGCACCTGCGCCTTTTCCGGCCAAGATCGCCAGCACGCCAATTGGTCGCCTGATTGCGGGCATGTTCAACTGGCACCGGAAGCGGCAGGGACGGCTCGCTTTGCGGGAACTGTCTGATGATCTTCTGGAAGATATCGGCGTAACGCGCGATGAAGCCCTGAAGGAAGCGGCGAAATCCCAGCTTTTTTCATGGCCGACACGGCCGCTTTAATTTTTTGCCGGAGAGCGGCGCCTTCTTTCCCCGGCGCCATCAAGCCGTGCGGCAGCCCGCCACGCCATTCCCAACCGGCGTTGGCGGGTTTTTTTATTTTTACGTCCCTTAGAGCAGCTTCGGCAAATTGATAAACGGTACGTGGCAAGAGCTTCTTGTGCCGGCGTCTGCCTTTTGCCGAGCGTTCCCCTTTCCTCATTCCTGCGACAAGCACAGGAATGAGCGACGTGGATACGTCTCGCCCGATATGCAGGGCTAGAATACTACGATGAGATCAGCAGCCCTTGCCGCCATTCGCCCAGCGCTTGACGTCGGTTGCGATGCGGCTGGAAATGGCCTCGTTCATCACCGGGCCAAAAGCGTCGAGCTTTGCCGGATTGCCTTCGGCCTGAACGACCAGCATGGGCCGCGATTCCGGGCTGTTGCGCGGCACGAGCAGGATGCGCGGACGGCCTGAGAAGGAATTGAGTTCAGGGGCCAGACGATAGGCCTTGAAAGCCGCATCCCCCGATTTGAACCAGCAGGCATTCGCGCCAAGCGCTATCCGTTCCATTGTGGGGAGAGCGGCGCGGGAGACCGAGGCTGTCGGCTGTGGTTTCGGCTGACAAGCAGCCAGGGTCGCCGCAGCTAGAAACAATCCGGTCGCCTTGAGGGTATTCGATCGACGGGCAAAAGACATCAGGTCATCCAGAAGAGAGGGCCAAAACGACGCCGTCAGCCGGCATCAAAAAAGGCGGGCTCAAAACCCGCCCGTCTGTCAGGCTGCGATGACGCCAAGCGCCGAAGCGAAGAGGCCGCGGCCGTCATTGCCGCCATGGGCGGCTTCGATCAGGTTTTCCGGATGCGGCATCATGCCGAGAACGTTGCCCTTGGCATTGATGACGCCGGCAATGTCGTTCAGCGAGCCGTTCGGGTTGGTGCCTTCGGCATAACGGAACACGACCTGGCCGTTGCCCTCGACCGATTTCAACTCATCCGCATCGAGGAAGTAGTTGCCATCGTGATGGGCGACGGGGCAGCGCAGGATCTGGCCCTTGTCGTAAGCGCGGGTGAAATCGGTGTCGTTATTGGCGACTTCGAGCTTTACTTCGCGGCAGACGAATTTCAGCGAGGCGTTGCGCATCAGGGCGCCCGGCAGCATACCGGCTTCGACCAGAATCTGGAAGCCGTTGCAGACGCCGAGAACCTTCACGCCCTTTTCCGCCTTCTCGCGGATGGCCTGCATGACAGGCATGCGGGCGGCGATCGCGCCGCAGCGCAGATAGTCGCCATAAGAGAAGCCGCCGGGAATGACGATCAGATCGACATCGGGAATATCCGTCTCCGTCTGCCAGATGGTGACAGGCGCCTGACCGGAAATTTTCGTCAGAGCCGCGATCATGTCGCGGTCGCGGTTGAGGCCGGGAAGTTGGACGACAGCGGATTTCATGGACGGCGGCTCCTGGAGCTTAGAGAATGGCGATGGCGTAGTTTTCGATGACCGTGTTGGCCAAGAGCTTTTCGCACATTGCCTTCAGGTCGGTTTCGGCCTTCGCCTTGTCGGCGCCTTCCAGTTCCAGATCGAAAACCTTGCCCTGACGGACATGGCCGACGCCACCAAAACCGAGGCTGCCAAGCGCGCCTTCGATTGCCTTGCCCTGCGGATCGAGAACGCCGTTCTTCAGCGTAACAGTCACCCGTGCCTTGATCACCTGATCTTCTCCTGATTTTACCCTACGAGGCCAATATTATTTCACGAGCCGATATTACTTTACCAGAACAGGACCGGTGCCGCGGATCGGTTCGTTTTCATTGATGATGCCGAGACGGCGCGCCACTTCGGAATAAGCTTCCAGAAGACCGCCCAGATCGCGTCGGAAGAGGTCCTTGTCCATCTTCTTCTGGGTCTCGATGTCCCAGAGACGGCAGCTGTCGGGCGAAATCTCGTCGGCGAGGATGATGCGCATCATATCGCCTTCGAAGAGGCGGCCACATTCGATCTTGAAATCGACGAGCTGAATGCCGACGCCGAGGAACAGGCCGGAGAGGAAGTCGTTGACGCGGATGGCGAGCGCCATGATGTCGTCAAGCTCGGCGGGGTTGGCCCAGCCGAAAGCCGTGATGTGCTCTTCGGAGACCATCGGGTCTTCGAGCTCATCCGACTTGTAATAAAACTCGATGATCGAGCGTGGCAGCACCACGCCTTCCTCGATGCCGAGGCGCTTGGAAAGCGAGCCGGCGGCGACATTGCGCACGACGACCTCGAGCGGGATCATCTCCACTTCCTTGATCAGCTGCTCGCGCATGTTGAGGCGGCGGATGAAGTGGGTGGGAATGCCGATCTTGTTCAGATGCGTGAAGACGTATTCGCAGATACGGTTGTTCAGCACGCCCTTGCCGTCGATGACTTCATGCTTCTTCTTGTTGAAGGCGGTCGCATCGTCCTTGAAGAACTGGATAAGCGTGCCTGGCTCCGGACCCTCGTAAAGGATCTTGGCCTTGCCTTCGTAAATACGGCGGCGACGGTTCATAATTGCAGGTCTCTTGGTTGACGCCGATTCTGGTGGCGTTGCGTTTGGTCTTTGAAGCGGTCCCATAAAGGAAAAGAGTGCATTCTACAATGCGGCTGGCATATTTCCCTTCAATTCTTGTGACAGGGCCGCCGAACTGTTTCATCCGCAAAACCGGGCCGCGGCAGGGGCGGGGGGGCGATGCGGATTTCAGTTGGCGGCTCTCGTCATGGCTCGACGCCTTTGAGGCGGCTCAGGAATTGCGCGAAGACCATGCCGCCCTCCGGCCACGGGCCGTGCCCGGACTCGGCATTGATGTGGCCGGACATGCCGGCATCGATCAAAAGCGAACCCCAGGCAGCAGCGATGTCGTCGGCGTGTTCATAAGAGCCGAAGGGATCGTTGCGGCTGGCGATGGTGATCGCCGGAAAGGGCAGCGGATCGCGCGGGTAAGGCCCGAAGGTCATGAGATGCTTCGGCCTGATTTCGGGATTGGCGACATCAGGCGGCGCAACGAGAAGCGCGCCGGATACCTTCTTGCCGATTTCAGGCAATGCGTGGATCACCGTTGGAACGCCAAGCGAATGGGCAACGAGGACGACGGGCCTGGTGGAGGCGTTGACCTCCTCTACCAGCCTGGCGACCCAATCTTCCTTCACCGGTTTCGACCATTCCGCCTGCTCGACACGGCGGGCGGTGGAGAGCTTTCGCTCCCAGCGGCTCTGCCAGTGGTCCGGGCCGGAATTGGTATAACCGGGGACGATCAGGATATCTGCTTCTGAAACTTTCATGCGCCATATCTGTGTTGTGATGCCGCCGCGATCAAGGTCGCGGCGGCATTAACGTCAAGCTCTCGGGTTCAGCTCAAGTCTCAGGCGTTGCCGAAGACGCGGGCGAAGATCGTATCGACATGCTTGGTGTGGTAACCGAGGTCGAATTTTTCGCGGATGACCTCTTCGGGGAGCGCAGCGCGCACTTCCTCGTCGCCCAGCAGTTCCTCAAGGAAGTCCGCACCCTGTTCCCAGACCTTCATGGCATTGCGCTGGACCAGACGATAGGCGTCTTCGCGCGATACGCCAGCCTGCGTCAGCGCCAGGAGAACGCGCTGCGAATGCACGAGACCACGGAACTTGTTCATGTTCTTCAGCATGTTGTCCGGGTAGATCACCAGCTTTTCGATGACGCCTACCAGACGGTTCAATGCGAAGTCCAGAGTGACTGTCGTGTCGGGGCCGATGGCGCGCTCCACGGAGGAGTGGCTGATGTCGCGCTCGTGCCAGAGGGCAACGTTTTCCATGGCCGGGACGACCGACATGCGCACCAGACGGGCGAGGCCGGTGAGGTTTTCTGTGAGAACCGGGTTACGCTTGTGCGGCATGGCCGACGAGCCCTTCTGGCCGGGAGAGAAGAACTCTTCCGCTTCCAGAACTTCGGTGCGCTGCATGTGGCGGATTTCGATGGCGACGTTTTCAATCGACGAGGCGATGACGCCAAGGGTGGCGAAGAACATGGCGTGACGGTCACGCGGGATGACCTGCGTGGAAACCGGCTCGGGGATGAGCCCGAGCTTTTCGCAGACATGTTCCTCGACGCGGGGGTCGATATTGGCGAAGGTGCCGACAGCGCCGGAGATTGCGCCGGTGGCGATTTCCGCACGGGCATTCAAAAGGCGCTCACGGTTGCGATGCATCTCGGCGTAGAAGCGGGCGAAGGTGAGGCCCATCGTCGTCGGTTCGGCATGGATGCCGTGGCTGCGGCCGATGCGCACCGTGTTCTTGTGTTCGAAGGCCCGGGTCTTGAGAGCCGCGAGCACCCGGTCCATGTCGGCGAGCAGCAGATCGGCGGCGCGCACGAGCTGGATGTTGAGCGTGGTATCGAGCACGTCCGACGAGGTCATGCCCTGATGCACGAAGCGGCTGTCGGGACCGACGAATTCTGCGAGATGGGTGAGGAAGGCGATGACATCATGCTTGGTGACGGCCTCGATCTCATCAATGCGGGCGACGTCGAAGGTGGCGCTGCCGCCCTTTTCCCAGATGGTCTGGGCTGCTGACTTCGGGATGACGCCGAGCTCGGCCAGCGCGTCACAGGCATGCGCCTCGATCTCGAACCAGATGCGGAATTTTGTTTCCGGCGACCAGATGGCGACCATTTCCGGCCGGGAGTAACGAGGGATCATGGCAATGACTTTCTTAGTAGAGGAAATTTGCTGCCCGTTTAGCAAAGTGTTCCGCTAATCTCAATCTATCAAGCTGCATGCCTACGCCGCTTGCGGTGCACGCCGGCAGAGCATTGCCCCTGCGGGCACGAGCGGAAGTGCGGCGAAGGGAAAATAAAGACCAAGTCCCAGAACGACGAACTGGTAGACTGCACCGAGCGACGTGAAAAGCTGCTGAAAAAACCAGATGCGGGAAAAGGTTGGCGCATGCCATTGCGCATAAAAGATGCGGTACTCGAACGCGAACAATGCTGCCGCCACGGCGAGCGTGAAGAAAGCGATTGCGAGACATGCTGTCGCAAGACGCAATGGTTGGGATTTTAAGGCAGGGAGAACGCGCAATGCTGCCAGCGCCAGCAGCCAGCCGAAAAATCCGCCCGTGAAGAAAAGCGTGATGATATCGGCGACGTGATCGGTTTCCAGCCTGTTACGGGCATAGAGGCCGATGGCGGCCGACGCCGCTGAACAAACGCTCCAGCCAAGCGCGCCAAGCAGAATGAACAATGCTGGAAGAGCCCTGTCGCGGAAATTCCGCCTGCCGCTTTCCATGACATTCCCCCCGACGCCTCGTTGTGCCGCATCCGGCTTTCCGCATTCGGCGGTGACGGATTACGCCCGTCCGGCTTCCGCGGCCGTGCGCAGGAGGGCGATCGTCTTGCGATAATCCTCCACGCCATCGCCTTTGAAGACTGCGGAGCCCGCTACCAGTGCATTGGCGCCGGCGGCGATGATATCGCCTGCGGTCTGCGCCGTCACGCCGCCATCCACTTCCAGTTCGATCGGCCGCTGACCGATCATCGCCTTGGCTGCGCGGATCTTGTCGAGCATGGCGGGAATGAATTTCTGGCCGCCGAAGCCGGGATTGACGCTCATGATCAGCACGAGGTCGACATCGTCGAGCACGTTCTCGATAACGGAAAGCGGCGTTGCCGGGTTGAGCGTGACGCCAGCCTTCAGGCCCAGTCCGCGAATGGTCTGGAGAGAGCGGTGCAGGTGGGGGCCGGCCTCCGCATGCACCGTGATGCTGTCACAGCCGGCCTTGGCAAAGGCTTCGAGATAGGGATCGACGGGGGCGATCATCAAATGGCAATCGAAGAAGGCATTGCTGTGCGGCCGAAGCGCCTTGATGACATCAGGCCCGAAGGAAATGTTCGGCACGAAATGCCCGTCCATGACATCGAGATGAATCCAGTCCGCGCCGGCCTCGGTGACATCGGCGACTTCCTGTCCGAGCTTGGCGAAATTGGAAGCCAGGATCGACGGTGCTATCCGGATGGGCAGGGACATGGGCAAACTCCTCTCGACGCGTTGCGTAAGTTTGCCTTTAACATCATGCATCGGGGTTTGAAACGGTCAGCGGTGAGGTTGCTGATGGTTTTCCGCTGCCGCTCCGCGAATTTGTCCCGGTGCTGGCTGCAGCTACTGCCTTTCGGCTTTGTCCGCCGGTTCGAAGCGCTGGCCGTTCCAGCGCTGCAGGCGGTAGGGATTGTCCGAAAGCTCATGCGACGGGTTGAATGCGAGATCGCCAATCACGGTTTTGAAGGCCGTGCCGGACGCCAGTATCTCCGGCGCCGGTTTCGACTGCGCCTGAGCCGCTTCCGCCAGCGCCGCCGTCAGTTCGGTGGCGGCATAGGCTGGAAGGACGTAACCTTCGGGCTCAATGCCTGCGGCGCGCAGTTCGCCGGCTGCCCCCTGCGCCGAAGGCAGTGTGTCATAGGCCGGGCGCGTGATGGCCATCACGTTCGCAGCCAGTGCGAGGGGGGTGTTGGCGGCGTTCAGCGTATCGCCGCCCAGAACGGTGAGCGGAAAATTCTCTGAAGCGGCGTCCCGTGCTACGACGGCGATATCGTTTCGTTCCGCGCCGATGAAGACATGGGTAATGCCGGTGCGCGCCAGCCGGCGCACAAGCGCCACCTGCTGTTCCTGATTGGGTCGCATCGTATCGGCAAAGGTGGGCTTCAGCCCGTTTTCCTCCAGCGTAGAGCGGATACGGTCCACCAATTCGCGGCTGTAGATCGTGCCGTCATCCACGAGCCCGATCGGGTGGCCTTTCCAGTCGCGAAGAATGACTTCCGCAGCCCTTGCCGATTCGGCCCGATCCGATGGGGCGAGGCGAAAAAGCGGCCAGCCATATTTCAGCGCGTCCTCCATCAGGATGGGTGCGCGGCTGGAAAGCGTGATGGCCGGAATGGCCGCGGCCTTGAGCGGCGGCAGAACGTCCTGAAGCGTTTCCGTGCACAGGAAGCCGATCGCGGCGCTGACTTTCGCCGCCACGAGGCCATCGGCAATCGCGCCGCCACTGCCGTCTTCGCAGCTCTCGTGAATCTCCACGACATCCAGGCCGAGTTTTGCAGCTGCCGCCTTGGCGCCCTGCCGGACCTGTTGCCCGAGAAGCTCGTAGGGGCCGCTCTGCGGGGCAACGATGCCGATCGATGCCGCGCTTGCTGAACCCGCAAAGGCAAAACCGGCGATGATCGTTAGCAGGCGAAGTGAAAGCATGACGTGGTCGAAATCCTGTTGTCCCGATCTGATGTTTATCGGCACCAATCGGTTTTCCAAAGGAAAAATCGCCGGTCGTCCATCATAATCGCACGCCGGCGCCTGGACTGCGGCGGCTTGGCTTCGATGTCGGGCGATCCGAATGCCGAGATGGACGCGGCATCTTGTGGTTGTTGCCGTCGGCCGATAATGGTGCCTCGCGGCCATACCGCAGCGCTGCTCTTTTTCGCCCCGATATCTTCTTTCTGTACCGCTTTACTGAAGAAGTATTTCATAAGTCCGCCACGTGCCGTTTTACTTCATAAAACTATTACAAGTGGCGCGTATAAGCACACTCCAGCGAAGGCCTTGTTGCTGATTATGCCTTTTGCAGTGCACGTCATAAATCTGCACATTTTATTTTCATATCTGTAATTTATTGATATCTAAGTTTAATATAGAAACCTTCTAATTCCCCACCTCTTTTTCGCCATGTTTTTTTCGCATTTGCGAGAAGATTTGCTTGACGGAAAGTAAATGATTAGCTTAGATGGAATTGTTTCAGGGGACGACTGAAATTGGCTGTAAAAAGCCTCGGAAAGTGTTCCGATTATAAGCACTGCCAGACTATATTCGCTTCTATATTCTATTTTTTTTATTACGTATAAACCGCTTCAGGAAACTGGGGCGGTTTTTTACATGGCTCTAATTTAAGCAATTTAAAATTGAATTCGGAGAACTTTACGCAAAGCCATTCTCTCGCGATAAGCGTTCCAGAAAAGAAATGGCGTGGATTAAGCGTGCCGTTGTCCGAAATTCTGGCTTCGACCCAATCTGATCCGCCGTTTTCGATTGTGAAAATTCCGCATCCCACGTCATTATTCGACGCCTGGGGCTGCCCCAGCATTATTTCAGGGCGGCCAGAGCGTCCTTTGCAAAGGCGGAGATCGGCTCAGGAAGTTTGTCGAGATCGAACCAGTCGATGGCGGAGAGCTTATCCGGCTCCGTAAGCGAGGGCTGACCCGTTGTGTCGCGGGTGACGAAGATCAGGGAGACCCAGTGATGGCGGTCCACTGCGTCGATAAATTCGCTATGGCAGAGAAATTCGACGTGGCCGATCGTAAGCCCGGTCTCTTCCTCGGCTTCGCGCCGCGCCGCGGCTAGCGACGTTTCGAGATGATCGACTTTGCCGCCAGGGATGCTCCAATACCCGGCTTCCGGCGCTTTCATGCGCCGGCATAAAAGGAGGCGGCCTTCACGCAAAATGACAAGGCCCACGCCGACGCCCGGAAAATCGACGCCCGGCTTGATGGTCGACGTCATCGTGTCCATTGCTGTGGTCAGGCCTTGGCGTTGGCCACGATCAGCATGAAGGCGGGAATGTCATCGCCGAAGCCAACCGGTGTCGGGCCATCGTCATGGTCGCGATAGTGGCGGCGACGGTCGCGGTTGTCGTCATTGGCGTGCAGCGGATTGCGACTGTTGCGGTCGGAATTGCGCGGGGCCTTTTCCTGCTTGCGTTCTGCTTTCACCTTGTCGTCTCCATGAGCCGCGATATCTGCGTCCGCAGCGGATTGTGCGCCCTGATTGATGTTTTCGACCGGTGCGGCGTCCCGGCGGTTACGGTCGCGGCCTCTGCCGCCCCGTTCCTTGCCCCGACGGCCGGAATTGCTTTCAAAGCTTTCCATCGGCGCGGGGAGGGTGGAGAGATCACCGTTCAGCCACTCTATCTTTTCGCCGATCAGCTTTTCGATGGCGTCGAGATATTTGGTGTCGCTTCTGGTGACGATGGTGAAAGCCTTGCCCGAGCGGCCCGCACGGCCGGTGCGGCCGATGCGGTGAACATAGTCTTCCGAATGAATGGGAATGTCGAAGTTGAAGACGTGGCTGACATCGGGGATATCAAGCCCGCGTGCGGCGACGTCCGAGGCGACGAGCAGCTTCAGATTGCCGTCCTTGAAGTTCTGCAGCATCGTCGTGCGCGAACGCTGGTCCATGTCGCCATGCAGCGCGCCGACGGAAAAGCCGTGGCGGTCGAGCGAACGGAAAAGATCGGCCACATCCTTCTTGCGGTTGCAGAAGATGATAGCGTTCTTGAGTTCAGCCTCTTCGGCACGGACGAGATCGCGCAGGACGGCGCGCTTTTCGTAGTCCTTGTTATGGGCGGCGACGATGCGCTGGGCAACGGTCTTTGCAGTAGAGGAGGGCTTGGCGACCTCGACACGGACGGGGTTCTGCAGGAAGCGATCAGCCAGCTTCTGTATTTCCGGCGGCATGGTGGCCGAGAAGAACAGCGTCTGGCGGGTGAAGGGGATCATCTTGGCGATGCGCTCGATGTCAGGAATGAAGCCCATGTCGAGCATACGGTCGGCTTCGTCGATGACAAGGATTTCCACGCCGGTCATCAGCAGCTTGCCGCGTTCGCAATGGTCAAGAAGGCGGCCAGGGGTGCAGATCAGCACATCGGCGCCACGTTCCAGCTTGCGGTCCTGGTCTTCGAAGGAAACACCGCCGATCAGGAGGGCGACGTTCAGCTTGTGATTCTTGCCGTATTTCTCGAAATTCTCCGCCACCTGTGCCGCAAGCTCGCGCGTCGGCTCGAGGATCAGCGTGCGCGGCATTCTGGCGCGTGCGCGGCCCTTCTCAAGCAGGGTCAGCATCGGCAGAACGAATGACGCGGTTTTGCCCGTGCCGGTCTGTGCGATACCGCAGATATCACGCTTTTCCAGCGCCGGCGGAATGGCGCCAGCCTGAATGGGTGTCGGCGTCGTGTAGCCGGCATCTGCAATAGCGGAAAGAACTTTTTGGCTCAGGCCAAGATCAGAGAATGTTGTCAAAGGAAGAACTTTTTCCGTTCTGGTTCGGTAAGAACACCTGCGTGCCGCGACGGCACTTGCAAAGACTTGGCGCGGGGATAGGCCCAAATTGCCGGAAAGTCAAGGAAACAACGGGAAAGGCGCGTTAAACGTGCCGCTCGCGGCTGGGCTTTTAAGCCTCAGGCGTGGTTTTTCGGGATTTATTGTTAAAAGAGCAAAAAAAGCGTTAAAACCGGGACGCTATTTCAAATAGGTTTTAAGCTCTGCCCCGGCGATCAGAAACCGCATCGGATCCACGGGCGTATCGTTGCGGCGCACTTCATAATGCACGTGCGGACCGGTGGAGCGGCCGGTGCTGCCGGCGCGGCCGATTACGTCGCCGGCTTCGACCCGGTCGCCGGCCTTGACCAGAATGGCGGAGAGATGGCCGAATCGGGTCGACACGCCCTGGCCGTGATCGATCTCGACCATATTGCCGTAACCGCCGGAATTTTCCGCCACCGTCACCTTTCCCGCGCCGGTGGATTTGACGTCGGCGCCGGTCTCGGCACGAAAATCGATGCCGGTATGTAGCGCCGGGCGGCCGAGAAACGGATCCATCCGATTGCCGAATCGACTGGTGATCGCCCTGCCGGGTGCCGGGTTGCCGAAGGGCAGGGTCGTCGCCGTTTCCCTGACGACGTCCAGCCGGTTGAGAGCGGTGTCGAGATTGGTCAGCGACAGGCTGAAGGGATCGGTTTCGCCGCGCTCTGGTTCCGCATAGGGTCCGCCAATGTCGGCGGTGCCGCTCTCATCGATCTTGAGCCCGGCCTGGCGGATAATGTCCTGCATCGCACTCGCCTTGTCTTCGGCGTCGCTCGTCAGTTGCGCTATCCGCGATATCTGCTGGCGCTCGATGTCCTTCAGCGACAGAGTTACCTTTGAAAATACGCGATCGGCGCGGTCCGAGGGCGTCTCGCCGCCTTCCGGCTGGTAAGCAGCACGTCTGTCGTTAGCGGTGGGTTGTTCCGGCTGTGGTGGGCGCGATGTCATCAGCTTTTCGATCGCCGAGAGACCGCCCGACAGATCGGCGCGTTTTTCCGGCGCCATGGCGTTTGAAAGGGACGAGGGTGCTGTCGGCGACGTCGCGACGCCGGAGTTTTCCGCGCGTTCCAACAGTTCGCTCATGCGGCCGTGCCGCGAGGTCAGCGCCGCCTGCTGTTGCAGAAGCTTTTCCACTTTCTTTTCAACGACCTGCTGATCCAGCAACTGCCTGGAGGTGACGCGGTCCACCTGGGCTCTCAGGGCTGCGATGCGGTCTTCGTAATCGTTCTGAATGCGGGTCTGGCGCGCCATTGTCGCGCCGATCAGGTCGTCCCGCAGGATAAGGTAGCCGGTGGCGCCGAGATAACCGAGCGAAAAAAGGCCGATCGTGCAGCCGGCAAGCGCCGCCATCCAGGGCCGGATGGTCATGTGCCGCACCTTGTCGCCGCGCGCGAGAATGAGCACGTGCGGCTCACGCTTTTTGCCAAATACCCGGTTTTCCGCCGTATCAGTCACAATCTCTCTCCGGACTGGCCGATTTCTTGAAGGAAATCATAATTCGTTAAGGTTAACGAAGTTTTGCCGGAGTGGCGTTTCGGCAGCGTCGGCTACTGGCTGACGGATGTGAGCGAGCGGTAAAAGGATGGCGTCAGGCCGGCCTCGGCGCGGGCAAGGTCATTAAAGGGCGGTTTCAAAGGGCCGCGGAAATTGGCGCGCACCAGTAGCCTGAAGGTCGCGGCCGGATCCTTCTTCTCACGGGCACAGAGGAACCGGAACCATTTTGCACCGATGGCGACGTGGCCCTTTTCGTCATTATAGATGACGTCCAGAACGGCAGCGCTTTCCAGATCGCCGGTTTCGCGCATCTTCGCCTGCAGGGAAGGGGTGACGTCCAGTCCGCGCGCTTCGAGGATGAGCGGCACGACGGCAAGCCGTGCGGTGAGATCGTTGCGGGTGGAATGCGCCGCCTGCCACAGCCCGTCATGGGCGGGCAGATCGCCATAGTCGGCACTGAGGCTTCTCAGCCGGTCGCGCACCAGCCGGAAATGTTTTGCCTCCTCGAAGGCGACCTGCATCCAGCCATCGAAAAAGGAGTGCGGCACCGGCTCGCTGGCATAACGGGCGACAATGTCGAGCGCGAGATCGACGGCGTTGAGTTCGATATGGGCAATGGCGTGCAGCAGCGCGATACGGCCCTTGACGCTGTGAAGCGAGCGGCGTTCCACTGCGGTCGGCGGAACGAGTTCCGGCTTTTCCGGCCTGCCCGGGCGCTCTGGCAGGGGCGGGTCCAGCGGAGAGCGCAGCGACAGGCGGCGCTCGAACCACCGTGTCGCCGTCTCCTGTGCGAGCGCGGTCTTCCTGTCGAGATCGGCGCTTGCGATAGCATCCGTCGCACCACCGCGCAGCGACATGATTTTGAACGGGGGCATCACAACGGGTTGGCCCCTCAGAGTTTCTTCGCTGCGTCGAGAACGGCCTGGGCATGGCCGGCGACCTTCACCTTGTTCCAGATCTCCGCGATCTTGCCGTCCGGTCCAACGAGGAATGTAGTGCGTTCGACACCCATGTATTTTTTCCCATACATGCTTTTTTCCTTCCAGACGCCATAGGCTTCCAGAACCTTCCTCTCCTCGTCAGACGCGAGCATGACGGAAAGCGAATGTTTTGCCGCAAACTTGTCGTGGCTTTTGACGCTGTCGGGCGAAATGCCGATGACAACCGTGTTGGCCGCTTCGAATTCACCGCCCAGCGCGCTGAAATCGATCGCTTCGGCGGTGCAGCCGGACGTGTCGTCCTTGGGGTAGAAATAAAGAACGACGGCCTTGCCTTGGAGTTTGGACAATGTCACCGTCCCTTCACCGTTGCGGGGCAAAGTGAAATCGGGAGCCGGGCCGCCAATCGTCAAGTCTGTCATAATCTACCTTTCTTTCGCCGGGATGTTGAGTGAAAGTTGCCACATTCGATATATAGCGAAACCGCGCGTCGTCCAGATCACGATTGGGATTTCAGATCGTTTCGACCTCAAATCCCAACCGTGATCCGGGTTAAGGAATTTGAGCGGGATTCCAGACGAGGACCGCTTACACTTTTCGCCATCCCGCTCCGGTGTTGCGGCGAAACAAAAGCTATTCAGGGGCAAATACGGGCGTATGGCTGAAGTCAGGGGTGAAAAGGTCAAGTTCGGCAGGCGCGATATCGTTGCGCTGCACGATCTGCCTTCGGCTCAGGCCGAGGATCCCATCATCGTGCATTGCCCGCCGCCGCGTTCCATGGCGCGTGCTTTCCTCAAGGTTTTCGCGGCTCTTTTCGTGCTCGCCTTCTTCTCCATCGGCGGCATCATTCTTTCCGTCGAGACCGGTTCGATTGACAATGCGCTGTCCAGCCAGGCGCAGCAGGCGCTGGAACGGGCGCTCGGACCGCATTACAGCGCGCGAATCGGATCATCGGCGATTAGGTTCTCCACCGGACTGCGCCTTGCGCTGGTGGCGGAGGATGTGGATATCGTCGAGAAGGAATCCGGCCAGCATCTGAGCAGGGCGCGGGCGATCGGCATGGCGCTCGATCCCCTCGCGCTTCTGGCGGGTCGCGTGTCGGTGGAGAGCCTAGAAGCCGACGGGATGGAGCTGGATACGGCGCTTTTGCCCAAGGGCAACGGGTTCGATCTTGCCAGCGTCAAGCTCGACGCCGTGCCGCTGCAATTGCAGGAAGCCTTCGGGCAGCTCGACAAGCTGGCACAGGCTTTCCTGAGCAGCGGAACCGAGGAAATCGATATTTCCAGCGTTTCCGTTCATCTGCCGCCGGGCGAACTGGGAAAGCCGCGCACCATCGAGGTGCGGGAACTGTCGCTGACGCCAGACCAGCAGGGCGGCTATTCGCTTGACGGGGAAACGCTGTTCAACGGCGAAATCGCCAGCGTGTCACTCAAGACCTCAGGTGCGGGCGGCGTGATCGACGGTTTCCAGGCCCGTATCGATGGCTTCGACATTGGCCCGTTTCTGGAAAAATACGATCCGGACGGAAACCTCCATGAGGGGCTGAATGTCAAGACGGGCATCAACATCGTTGCCCGCCGGGCCAAGGAGGGGCAGGAGCCGCGTCTCGACATCTCGCTCGGCCTCGGTAACGGCACGCTTCGGATCGGCGGCGAGGCCCAGCCCTTCACGGCCGGCACTGTGAACGCGCGCTACGATTTCGCAAAAAGCACGCTTGTCATCGACAACTCGCGGGTGGAACTTGGACGTACGATCATTCCGGTCGCCGGCGTAATCAGCGATACGGAGGAGGGTTTTGGTCTGTCCCTCCGCATCGACGATGCGGTTGCTTCGTCCGAAGCCTCGGGCGAGGCCCCGGTTCCTTTCAGCCTGAAGGCGGACGGTCACTTCACGGCTGCGACGAAGCAACTCGACGTTTCATCGCTTTATGTCACGAGCCCACTCGGAGACATGGCGGGATCGCTGAAAATGCGGTTCGGCGAAGGGTCGCCCGAAATCAGCTTCGGCGGACAGATACCGAAGATGGAGGCCACGGCGGTCAAGCAGCTCTGGCCTTTCTGGATGGCGCACAAGCCGCGCGACTGGGTGGTTTCCAATCTTTATGGCGGCACGGTCACCAATGGCTCGATCGCAATCTTCATCCCGCAGGGCCGGATGTGCGGTCCCGGTTGCCCGCTGGTGCTCGGCGAGAGCGAAATGCAGATTCGTTTCGACATTGACGATACGCGTCTCAACACCACCGGCGACATTCCGCCCCTGCGTGATGTCGATGCGCATTTCGATCTCGTAGGCGGCAAGATGGCCGTCGAAATCAAGCGGGCGACGTCCTATTTCCCGTCCAACCGTTCGCTGGCGCTTGAGAACAGCCGGTTCGTGATTTCCTCGGTTTATGACAAGCCTCTGCTTGGAAATCTCGAACTCAGCGTATCGGGCTCCGCAGACGCCGTAGCGGAGCTTGCGACACTGAAGCCGATCAACGCGCTCAAGGACACGCAGTTCAAGCCGGAGGATTTCGCCGGCGATGTGCAAGCCAATGCGAAACTGACCATCGGCCTGCTTTCCAGCCAGAACCCGCCTCCGCCGGTGTGGACGGCCGATCTCGATCTGAAAAACCTGTCGCTGACGAAACCCTTCGCCGGCCACAAGGTCACGGCGCTGGACGGCTTCATGACGTTGAACGACCGTCAGCTCCTGCTTCAGGGCAAAGGCCGCGTCGATGACGTGCCGATGGATATCGAGATGACGGAGCCCGTGCGCAAGAACAGCGGTGTGGCTCCCACCCTGTCCCTGAAGGCCACGTTGACCGAAACACAGGTCGCCAAACTCGCGCCGGAGCTGTCCTCGGTTCTCGGCGGCACAACCGTTTTGGAGATCGACGGTGCCGATGCCAAACGCCAGGACGTACGGCTCGATCTGACCAAGGCGTCGATCATTCTTCCGGGGCTTGGCTGGAGCAAGGGCATCGGCATTCCGGCAAAAGCCGCCTTTAGCATGGAAGTGGCGGACGGTCGCACCGCAATCACGGATTTTTCCCTCGATGGCGATGGTTTCGGCGCCGCCGGCGACATTGCCTTCAACAAGAGCGGTCTGATCTCGGCCGATCTCAGCCGCGTGCAGCTTTCGCCCTCCGATAATTATGCCGTTTCGTTAGCTGCTTCGAAAAACGGCTATATTATCAATGCTTCCGGAAAATCCGCGGATCTAAGGCCTTTCCTGTCGAAGCTGCGCAGTCCCGCCGGCGGTGGCGATGGTACGTCTCGTTCGCAGCCATCTCTTTCCATCAAGGCGCAGTTCGACAAGGTCTACGGGTTCAACGATGAGATCCTTGCCAATGTCAATTCCGATGTCAGCGTGCGTGACGGCAAGGTGCGCTCGATCGATTTTCGCGGCGTGACCGGCAACGGACAGGCGGTGGTCGCGCAGACCACCAATCGCGGCGCGACGGGGACTGTGACATTGACCAGCAGCGATGCGGGTTCGCTCGCGCGGTTTGCCAATATCTACAGCCGCATTCGTGGCGGCCTTCTCAACCTCGCACTGACGACCGCCAATGGCAGCGACTGGAGCGGCTCGCTGGATCTGCGCAATTTCTCCGTGGTCAATGAGGCCAAGTTGCAGGACATCGTCGCAACGCCCACGGGCGAGGATGGCAGGAGCCTCAACAATGCGGTCCGCCGCAATATCGATGTCAGTTCGGAGAAGTTCCAGCGCGGCTTTGCTCGGGTTGTGTATGTCAACGGTTCGATCGCGGTGGAAAACGGGGTTGTGCGCGGTGAACAGATCGGCGCAACGTTTCAGGGGCTGCTGAAGGATCAGAATGGCCGCATGGACATGACCGGCACCTTCATGCCCGCCTACGGGCTGAACCGGCTGTTCGGCGAGTTGCCCTTTATCGGCATCTTCCTCGGCAACGGGCGCGACCGCGGCCTGCTCGGCATTACCTTCAAGCTTTCCGGCCAGACGGACCAGCCGAAGCTGACGATCAACCCGCTGTCGCTGATTGCGCCCGGTGTTTTCAGGCAGATTTTCGAGTTCCAGTAAAAAGGGCCGCTTTCGCGGCCCTCAATGACAGGTTCGGTGTGGGCGTCAGGCCGGGCGAACCAGCACGTGCTTCTTCTTGCCTACCGACAGCTTGATGACGCCGTCACCGGTCACTTCGCCGGTGCCGATCATCTGGCGCTCGTCGGAAACGCCCTGATCATTGATCTTCACCGCACCGCCCTGAACATGGCGGCGGGCCTCGCCATTCGAACCGGCGAGACCTGCGCGGACGATGAGCGAGAGGACGCCGACGCCAGCTTCAAGTTCGGAGGCCGGAACCTCGATGGAAGGCAGGTTTTCGGCCAGCGCGCCCTCTTCGAAGGTCTTGCGCGCCGTTTCCGCGGCTTCTTCCGCAGCGGCACGGCCGTGCAGGATCGCGGTTACCTCGGTCGCCAGAATTTTCTTGGCCTCGTTGATTTCCGATCCACCGAGCGTAGCCAGACGGGCGATCTCTTCCATCGGCAGGGTCGTGAAGAGCTTGGCGAAGCGAACGACGTCGGCATCTTCGGTGTTGCGCCAGTATTGCCAGAAATCATAGACCGGCAGCAGGTCCTTGTTCAGCCACACGGCGCCCGAGGCCGACTTGCCCATCTTCGCACCCGAGGAGGTGGTCAGAAGCGGAGAGGTCAGCGCGTAAAGCTGCGGTGTCCCCATGCGGTGACCCAGGTCGATGCCGTTGATGATGTTGCCCCACTGGTCAGAGCCGCCCATCTGCAGGCGGCACCCCGTGCGCTGGTTCAGTTCCACGAAATCGTAGGCCTGCAGGATCATGTAGTTGAATTCGAGGAAGGACAGCGACTGCTCGCGATCGAGGCGTGTCTTCACGCTGTCGAAGGACAGCATGCGGTTGACCGAGAAGTGGCGGCCGACGTCACGCAGGAATTCGAGATAGTTCAATCCGCGCAGCCAGTCGGCATTGTTGATCATCAGCGCCGGGTTGCCGGGACGGTCGTAATCGAGGTAGTTGGCGAAGACGTGCTTGAGCGAGGTGATGTTCTCCTCGATCATGTCGATCGTCATCAGCTTGCGGGCCTCTTCCTTGAAGGAGGGGTCGCCTACCATGCCGGTGCCGCCACCCATCAGCGAGATCGGCTGGTGGCCGGTCTGCTGCAGCCAGTGCAGCATCATGATCTGGGTGAGGTGGCCGACATGCAAACTCGAGGCCGTCGGGTCATAGCCGATATAGGCGGTCACGGTTTCCTTGGCGAACAATTCGTCGAGACCTGCCTCGTCGGAGATCTGGTGAATGAAGCCGCGCTCATCGAGCGTGCGGAGGAAATCGGACTTGAACCTGGACATAACCTTTTACTTTCTGGTTTGATCTTTACGGCCATCGAAAACCGGTGACCGTCGCGGCTTTATCATTGTTTTTTGAAATGTGCACCCGTTTCGGCCATGAATGTCGGGATTCAAGGTCAGCATGATTCGAGATTGCGGGAGAGCGGCAGGTGGGCGAGGTGAAAACGGCAATCGGACTGATGAGCGGCACGTCGATGGACGGCATCGATATCGCGCTTCTGCGTACCGATGGCGAAAGCGTGGTGCGGCATGGGCCGAGCGGCTATTTTCCCTATGATCCGGGTCTGCGGGCCATCTGGCAGAAGGCGCTGGTCACCGCCAAATCCATCCGTGAACGGCGCGAACGCCCCGGAGATCTTGATGAGGCAGAGCGCAAGCTGACGCTTGCCCATGCGGCGGCGGTGAAATCCTTTCTCCATCGTCACCGGCTTCTGCCCGGTGAAATCGATGTCATCGGTTTTCATGGCCAGACGGTGCTGCACCGGCCTGATGATGCGCTGACGGTCCAGATCGGTGACGGACCCTTCCTGGCTGAAGAAACCGGTATCGACGTGGTCTACGATATGCGCGCCAATGACATGGTGCATGGCGGGCAGGGCGCGCCGCTCATTCCCGCCTACCACATGGCGCTGTCTGCCAACCTACCTGACGGGTTTGAGACGCCTGCGGTCTTCGTCAATATCGGCGGTATCTCCAACCTCACCTTCATCGGTGAATCTGGCCAGCTTGCCGCTTTCGATAGCGGCCCCGGCAATATGCTGATCGACCAGTGGATCGAGGCGCATACCGGCAAGGCTTTCGACAAAGGCGGCAGGACGGCGGCGGGTGGCAGCGTCGTTGCCTCGCTGGTGGCGCGTTATATGGAAAGCCCGTTCTTTTCCGGTAATATTCGCCGTTCGCTGGATCGCAGCGATTTTGCGCCCCCGGAAAAGGGTGAGGTCTCGCTGGCCGATGGTGCACGGACTTTGGCGCATCTAACGGGGGCCGCCATTCTGAAGTCGGCAAGCTATCTGCCGGAGGCGGCGAAGACCTATGTGGTCTGTGGCGGCGGGCGGCTCAATCCGGTGATCATGGCGGAGTTTGCAGACCTTGCCGCAAAGGTCGGCGCACGGGTGATCGCGGCGGAAGAGGCGGGGTTCGATGGCGGGGCGATGGAGGCGGAGGCCTGGGCCTATCTGGCCGTTCGGTCGCTGAAGGGGCTGCCGCTGACCTATCCCGGTACGACGGGGGTGAAGGAGCCGGTGACGGGTGGGGTTTTGGTGCGATGCTGATGACGTTGGCGGGTGGGGCTTACCCCCCTCTGCCCTGCCGGGCATCTCCCCCTCAAGGGGGGAGATCAGCAGGAGGCTTACTCTTCGCCTCAGCTGGGACGTTCAAGATGGCCGAAAGGTTGTGCTACGATTCGATCTCCCCCCTTGAGGGGGAGACGCCCGGCAGGGCAGAGGGGGGTAAGCCAAGCCCGCCGGGATCATAATAGGTCGATCAAGGCCTGCTTTAAATACGCCCCAAATCACCGAATACGCTTGGCAGCCGGTTCCGGCACAAGCTCGCCGTTCAGGCGACGGTCGAGATAGTCCTCGCATTCGCCCATCAGCTCATCCACCTTGCCGTTGAAGAAGTGGTTGGCGCCGGGGACGGTACGGTGGGTGATGAGAATGCCCTTCTGCGTCTTCAGCTTTTCGACCAGGCCGTTGACGTCCTTTTCGGGCGCGACCTTGTCGGAATCGCCGTTGATGATGAGGCCAGAAGACGGGCAGGGCGCAAGGAAGGAGAAGTCGTAGGTGTTCGGCTGCGGGGCAATCGACATGAAACCTTCGATTTCCGGGCGGCGCATCAGAAGCTGCATGCCGATCCAGGCGCCGAAGGAGTAACCCGCCACCCAACAGCTCTTGGAATCCGGATGCAGGCTCTGCACCCAGTCGAGCGCCGAGGCGGCATCGGACAGCTCGCCCGCACCGTGATCGAACTCGCCCTGGCTGCGGCCGATGGAGCGGAAGTTGAACCGGAGCGTCGTGAAACCGCGCTTCTGGAAAAGATAGAAGAGCTGATAGACGATCTGGTTGTTCATCGTGCCGCCGAACTGCGGGTGCGGATGAAGGATGATCGCGATCGGCGCGCTCTTTTCCTTGGAGGGTTGATAACGGCCTTCGAGGCGACCCGCAGGGCCGTTAAAGATGACTTCGGGCATTGGTACTCCGGTCGTGTTTTTTCATTCTCCAACCGCATTCTTCCGATGAGAAGACTTGACGAACTCTGTCATCTTTTCTAGAACGCAGTTTAGAATAATTCGAAACTTTGCGTGTGCTAAAGCACTCGGGTGGTGTCATAAGGCAAGCGCAACTGTAATTTCAAGAAAAATGCGTTTTCGCGCATTGAAGATTGGATGAAGCCTTTCGGCGATGACGGTTTTGACGCGCACATATATGGACTGGAACGCCACGGCGCCGCTTCTGCCGGCCGTGCGGGAGGTGCTTGTGTCTGCGCTTGATCTTGCCGGCAATCCGTCTTCCGTCCACCGCGAAGGGCGTGCCGCCCGCGCCGCCGTCGAGACGGCTCGCCGGGAGGTTGCGGCGCTTGGCGGCGCTGAGCCGGCGCATGTGACCTTTACCAGCGGTGCAACGGAAGCGGCCAATCTGGTGCTTGTGCCGGAATTCAGGATGGGACGCAGCCCGGTTCGGGTAAGCCGGCTCTATGTTTCCGCCATCGAGCATCCCGCATTCCGCGAAGGTGGCCGTTTCGAAAAGAGTGACGTAACGGAAGTTCCCGTTACGTCAGCGGGTGTCCTTGATCTTGCCGCGCTTGAAGCGTTGCTGTCTTCGCATGACAGGTCGTCCGGGCTGCCGCTGGTCGCCTGCATGCTGGTTAATAATGAAACCGGCGTCCTTCAGCCTGTGGCGGAAGCGGCGCGGCTGGTTCATGCGGCGGGCGGCCTGATGGTTGTCGACGCTGTTCAGGCTGCCGGCCGCGTGCCGTTCGATATCAACGCGCTCGATGCGGATTTCCTTGTGATTTCGTCTCACAAGCTCGGTGGCCCGAAGGGTGCCGGCGCACTTGTCTCGCGCGGCGAGGTGATGATGCCGAAGCCGCTGATCCATGGTGGCGGCCAGGAAAAGGGCCATCGTTCGGGTACGGAAAATACCCTGTCGGTCATCGGTTTCGGTGCCGCTGCGGCTTTTGCCTCCCGGAATGTCGAGGCTGAGGCGACGCGTCTTTCCGCGCTGCGGGCGCGGCTGGAAAACGGTATGCGCGTGAACGCGCCTGATGTGATCATCCACGGTGACGATGTCACGCGCGTCGCCAATACCACGTTTTTCACGCTTCCGGGCCTGAAGGCCGAGACCGGGCAGATCGCCTTCGATATAGAAGGTATCGCACTGTCGGCAGGGTCGGCCTGCTCATCGGGCAAGGTGGGCGAAAGCCATGTCTTGACCGCGATGGGGCGCGATCCCAAGCTCGGCGCGCTCCGGATTTCGATTGGCCACGCGACTGACGAGGCGGACATTGAACGAACGCTCGCGGCGTTTGCGAAAATTGCGGGACGGCGCAAGCTTTCCGGTCAGGCCGCGTAAAATGCGGCAAAGAATTGCGGATTAGCAATTTTCCGCTTGCCGGGATGTGTGAAAAGCGCCATCCCGCACCTACATGGGTATAAGCTCTGCCCCGGCCGACGGCTCGGAGCGATTTGCCCGAAGATGAATAAGGCGGCTTTCCGCCTTGATACGTTGACAAGCCACCGGACCTTGGCTCCGGCGAGATTGGAGAACGACATGGCAGCGGTTCAGGAAACGATCGATCAGGTCCGCCAGATCGATGTGGACCAGTATAAATACGGCTTCGAAACCAATATCGAAGTCGACAAGGCCCCGAAGGGTCTTTCGGAAGAGGTGATCCGTTTCATCTCGGCCAAGAAGCAGGAGCCGGAATGGATGCTGGAATGGCGTCTTGAGGCTTACAAGCGCTGGCTGACGATGGAAGAGCCGACCTGGGCGCGTGTCAGCTACCCCAAGATCGACTTCAACGATCTCTATTATTATGCCGCGCCGAAAAGCACCCCCGGCCCGAAGTCGCTCGATGAAGTCGACCCGGAGCTGCTGAAGGTCTATGAAAAGCTTGGCATTCCGCTGAAAGAACAGGAAATCCTCGCCGGCGTCGAAAAGCGTCAGGTCGCTGTTGATGCCGTGTTCGACAGCGTCTCCGTCGTCACCACCTTCAAGGCGGAGCTGGCGAAGGCCGGCGTGATCTTCATGTCGATTTCGGAAGCCGTGCGCGAGCATCCGGAGCTGGTGAAGAAATATCTCGGCTCGGTCGTTCCGACGACGGACAATTTTTATGCGACGCTGAACTCGGCCGTCTTTACTGACGGTTCCTTCGTGTTCGTGCCGAAGGGCGTTCGTTGCCCGATGGAGCTTTCCACCTATTTCCGCATCAACGAGAAGAACACCGGCCAGTTCGAGCGCACGCTGATCATCGCCGAAGAGGGTGCCTACGTCTCCTATCTGGAAGGCTGCACCGCTCCCCAGCGCGACGAGAACCAGCTTCACGCCGCCGTTGTTGAACTCGTGGCGCTCGATGATGCCGAAATCAAATATTCCACCGTCCAGAACTGGTATCCGGGCGACAAGGAAGGCAAGGGCGGCATCTACAACTTCGTGACCAAGCGCGGCGATTGCCGTGGCAACCGCTCGAAGATCTCGTGGACGCAGGTGGAGACCGGTTCGGCCATCACCTGGAAATACCCGTCCTGCATCCTGCGCGGCGATGACAGCCGTGGCGAGTTCTATTCGATCGCGGTCTCCAATGGTCACCAGCAGATCGACAGCGGCACCAAGATGATCCATCTCGGCAAGAACACGTCGAGCCGCATCATCGCCAAGGGCATCGCCGCCGGTTTCTCGGAAAACGTCTATCGCGGCCAGGTCTCGGCCCACCGCAAGGCGACCAACACGCGTAACTTCACGCAGTGCGACTCGCTGCTGATCGGCGACAAGTGCGGCGCTCATACCGTGCCTTACATCGAGGCGAAGAACTCCTCCGCGCACTTCGAGCATGAGGCGACGACGTCGAAGATTTCCGAAGACCAGCTGTTCTATTGCCTGCAGCGCGGCATTCCCGAGGAAGCGGCGATCGCGCTGATCGTCAACGGCTTCGTCAAGGAAGTCATTCAGGAACTGCCGATGGAATTTGCCGTGGAAGCGCAGAAGCTGATCGGCATTTCGCTGGAAGGCTCGGTCGGTTAACTCCTTGCTCGACATCATCCTCGGGCCTAACCCGAGGATCTACGGCCTTGGCCTGAGCAGAGACAACCCACTTCCCGGATCCTCGGGTCAAGCCCGAGGATGACAGATGAGAGATTTGAGACAAGCCCTGATGGGGCGCACGAGGCGGTCCTTGAAACCGCACCATGAACAGGAACAATACCATGCTTGAAATCATCGACCTGCACGCGAAGATCGCCGATACCGAAACCGAGATCATCAAGGGTCTCAACCTGAAGGTTGCCGCTGGTGAAGTTGCGGCCATCATGGGCCCGAACGGTTCCGGCAAGTCGACGCTGTCCTACATCCTGTCGGGCCGTGAGGACTATGAAGTCACCTCCGGTGACATTCTCTATAACGGCGAGAGCATTCTGGAGCTGGACGCTGCCGAGCGTGCGGCCAAGGGCATTTTCCTTGCCTTCCAGTATCCGGTCGAAATTCCGGGCGTCGCTACCATGCAGTTCCTGAAGGTTGCGATGAACGAGCAGCGCAAGGCGCGCGGCGAGTCCGAGCTGACGACGCCTGATTTCATCCGCCGCGTCAAGGAAGCGGCCGGCGATCTGAAGATCGACATGGAGATGCTGAAGCGTCCGCTCAACGTCGGGTTCTCCGGCGGTGAGAAGAAGCGTGCCGAAATCCTGCAGATGGCGCTTCTGGAGCCGAAGCTCTGCGTTCTCGACGAAACCGATAGCGGTCTCGACATCGACGCGCTGAAGATCGTGGCTGACGGCGTCAACGCGCTGAAGTCGCCGGATCGCGCCACCGTCGTCATCACCCACTATCAGCGCCTGCTCGACTACATCGTGCCTGACAGCGTTCACGTTCTCTACAAGGGCAAGATCATCCGCTCGGGTGACAAGGCTCTCGCGCTGGAACTGGAAAACAACGGTTACGCCGACATCATCGGTGAAGCGGCCTGATCGAAGGCCAGGAGGTGATGTCCATGAACATTCAAGCTACCAACCGGCTGACGCCAGCGGAAACCGCGCTGGTCGATGCCTACACCGCCAAGTTCAGCGAGTTGCCCGGCGACGGCGCTGTGGTTGCCGCGCGTGACGTGCTGTTCGACGATCTGAAGACCGGTGGTCTTCCGACACGCCGCATCGAGGCCTGGCACTATACCGATCTGAAGAGCCTGCTGCGCACGGTTCCGGAAGACCGGCCCGCGCCTGTCATCGAGAAGGCTGCGTCGATTATTGCCGGTTCGCCTGTGGCTTACATGCTGCATGGCACGGCCGATATCGGCAAGGTCGATGGTGTCAGCGTATCGCGCTTTGCCGACAGCCTGCTCGACGGCTCTGCCGCGGCTGGCCTTGCGGAAGCCAGCAAGGATGACACGATTGGCCGCATCAATGGCAGCTTTGTGCGTGACGGCCTCGTGGTCGAAATTCCCGCCGATGCTGAGCTCGACAAGCCGATCGAACTGCAGGCTATCCATGGCGCAGGCCAGGTTCACAGCCGCTTCCCGGTGCGCTTCGGCAAGGGTTCGAAAGCGACCGTCATTGAACGTCACCTTTCGGCGACGCCCGATGCGGCGCTTGTCTCCTCGGTCAGCGATATCGTCGTTGAGGATGGCGCGGAAGCAACCTGGATCCTTTTGCAACAGCAGGGTGCTGCCGATATTCACCTTGGCCAGCTGCGCATCAAGCTCGGCGCGGAAGCCAAGCTGCGTCTCTTCGTGATCAATGCCGGCGGCAAGCTGGTGCGTCAGGAACTGCGCATCGATGTGGAAGGTGAGGGCACTGATCTCATCGTTCGCGGCGTCAACCTTCTGGGTGGCGAAACCCATACGGACGTGACGATGGTTCTTGGCCACAACGTGCCGAACACGACCTCGACGGAAGTTTTCCGCAACGTGGTGTTCGACCGTGCAAAGGGCATTTTCCAGGGCATGATCCGGGTCGCACCGGATGCCCAGAAGACCGACGCGAAGATGGCGTGCAACACGCTGCTGATGTCTGACGATGGCGAGTTCTCGGCAAAGCCGGAACTGGAAATCTTCGCCGATGACGTTCAGTGCGGCCATGGCGCGACGGTTGCCGATATCAGCGACAACCATCTCTATTACCTGATGGCACGCGGCGTCCCGCGGGCGAAGGCACGGGCGATGCTCGTCAACGCCTTCGTTGCCGAGATCGTCGAGGAACTGGAAGAAGAAAATCTGGTAGAGGCGCTGGAGACGATCATTTCCGGCTGGCTGGAGCATCACGCTTAGTAACCTCTCCGTCGTCATCCTCGGGACAAGCCCGAGGATGACGTGAAGCAGCGGTAACGGCTGCAAAACCCGGAGCTCTCCAGAAGAGCACCATGAAAGGGCCCGAGAAATGGACCAGACCGCAATGGCGGCTCCTTATGACATCGAAGCCGTGCGCAAGGATTTCCCGATCCTGTCGCGCGAGGTCTATGGCAAGCCGCTGGTCTATCTCGACAACGGCGCGTCCGCTCAAAAGCCGCAGGTGGTGATCGACGCCGTTTCGCATGCTTATGCAAATGAGTACGCGAACGTGCATCGCGGCCTGCATTTCCTCTCCAATGCCGCAACCGATGCCTATGAAGCGGCGCGCGAAAAAGTGCGCCGGTTCCTCAATGCCGGTTCGGTGGACGAGATCGTCTTCACCAAATCCTCCACCGAGGCGATCAATACAGTTGCCTATGGATATGGCGTGCCCAAGATCGGCGAGGGCGACGAGATCGTCATCTCGATCATGGAGCATCACTCCAATATCGTGCCATGGCATTTCATCCGCGAACGGCAGGGCGCCAAGCTCGTCTGGGTGCCGGTTGATGATGACGGCGCATTTCATATCGAGGCTTTCGAAAAGAGCCTGACGGAGCGCACCAAGCTCGTTGCCATCACCCATATGTCGAATGCGCTCGGCACCATCGTGCCGGTCAAGGAAATCTGCCGTATCGCGCATGAGCGTGGCATTCCGGTGCTGATCGATGGATCGCAGGGCGCTGTTCATATGCCTGTTGATGTGCGCGATATCGATTGCGACTGGTATGTGATGACGGGCCACAAGCTTTATGGTCCCTCGGGCATCGGCGTGCTCTATGGCAAGGCGGAGCGGCTGCGCGAGATGCGGCCGTTCCAGGGCGGCGGCGAGATGATCCTCGACGTTTCCGAAGACAATGTCACCTATAACGAGCCGCCGCATCGTTTCGAAGCGGGTACGCCGCCCATCGTGCAGGCGATCGGCCTCGGTCATGCGCTCGATTACATGGACAATCTCGGCCGTTCCGCGATTGCAGCACACGAGGCCGATCTTGCCGCTTATGCCGCCGAGCGGCTGCGCGAGATCAATTCGCTTCGCATCATCGGCAACGCGCCTGACAAGGGCGGTATTTTCTCCTTCGAGCTTGAGGGCATTCATGCCCATGATGTCTCGATGGTGATCGACCGGCGCGGCGTTGCCGTACGGGCCGGCACCCATTGCGCCATGCCGCTCTTGAAACGCTTCGGCGTCACCTCCACATGCCGGGCATCGTTCGGCCTTTACAATACCCGCGCCGAAGTAGACTCTCTTGTCGAGGCGCTGGAATATGCCCGCAAATTTTTCGCCTGATATCGCAGCTTGAAATCAGGATTGAGGTTTAAGACCATGACTGCCGATGCCACTGCAAAGACCCAGGATGCGACCGAAGCTCAGGAAAAGGTATCCACCATTCCGCCGGATGAGCTTGCACGCCTCAGCGACGATGTGATCGCGGCGCTGAAGACCGTTTATGACCCGGAAATTCCGGCCGACATCTTCGAACTCGGGCTGGTCTACAAGATCGATATCGAAGATGACCGGATGGTCAAGATCGTCATGACGCTGACGGCACCCGGTTGCCCCGTCGCTGGCGAAATGCCGGGCTGGGTGGAGAACGCCGTTGGCGCCGTCGAAGGTGTTTCCGGTGTCACCGTCGAAATGACCTTCGATCCGCCGTGGACGCCGGACCGCATGTCGGAAGAAGCGCAGGTTGCCGTCGGCTGGTACTGATTTGATTTTGCCTGGTGTCATCCCTTGATGACATCGTCAGGCGCACTTAAATTGAATTCCATAAGCATCGAGCCTTGAACTCGATTGTCGAAGGAGAATGGGCCCATGGGCTTTGCAATCATGACCATGACCGGGGCTGCTGCCTCGCGCGTTAAAGCGATCGTCGAAAATTCCGGACCGGACGCCAAGGGCGTGCGCGTCGGCATTAAGAAGGGCGGTTGCGCGGGCATGGAATATACCATCGACCTCGTGACCGAGCCGGATGCGAAGGACGATCTGGTGGAATTCGAAGGCGCGAAAGTCTGGGTTCAGCCTTCCGCCGTGCTTTATCTGCTCGGCACGCAGATGGATTTCGAAGTGACCAAGATGCGCTCCGGTTTCACCTTCAACAATCCGAACCAGACCTCGGCCTGCGGCTGCGGTGAATCTGTTGAGCTGAAGCCTGCGGATCTCGCCGCGCTTGCGAAGCAGCGTGAGGCAGAAGCCAGCGTCTGATTGGCTGCACTATCTCTGCGATGGATAGTTAGATATTCTTTTGCACACAGCGCTCCCACAAACGCGACGTCATCCTCGGGCTTGACCCGAGGGTTCCATCCCCGTCAAATCGCTTGAGACGTTTGTAGATCCTCGGGTCAAGCCCGAGGATGACGGATGACAAGTTTCAGGTTTTTTCCGCAGACTGCGTCTCACGCAAAATCAGCTTTCCAAGGATCATGACTGCTGTTTGAAGGCTTCGATGAAATCGGCCAGTGGATGGATTGATGGCGTGGTCATCAATAGCGGTTCGAGAGCCGCGGCGATCTCCCGGCAATCTTCTGCAGTGAGTGGCCGCAGGCTTGACGTGATCCTGTTATAGTCAGGCGTCCCGCGCGATGCGAGCGAGCGATGGATCACAAACACTTCCGTCTGCCCGTCCTGTCGCTCCACAAAAAGGGCAAGCGATCCGCCGTCTGCAGCCGCAGCGCTATCGGATACGGATTTGAACATCGAGACTCCATGCGGTAGGTGTCCGGAGAGCCTATCCGATTGACGTCATGAAGCAAGATTGAATGCGGATGGTTTCAGTGAGGGGGGTAGCGTGGGGAATAGCAGCAGCTCGATTGATGTCTGGACACTTAGCCTCGTTGCTGCCGGCATTCTGGTCGGCCTGACGTTGGACGGGGGCGGAGGGGGCCATCATTGAACGGGCGGTTCACGTGTTGAGACCGGCAGGGGAGAGCACGGCCACGGCAAGGGCGGCGGTAAAAGCTGCTTTCGCGCACGTCACCCTAGGCGCCGGTGTGGGTCTTCGCGAGGCCGCCGCGATTGATAATTACGCGAGCCATGATGTGCTTGCCGCCCGCCGCGCCGAGGACGAAAAGGACGACTGGTCTGCGATCACGGTGGAAGACGTGAACCTACACTCCGCCAGTCCTGCGTTTTTTGATGCCGAAGCAATGCGGTTTCATCTACCCGCCTACATGATCGCCGATCTCGACGGTTGTTACCGGCACGAGTTCGTGCCCCATCTGCGCGGCCGCCCGGAGAAATTTGCGCTGTTGAACGACGCTCAAAGGCGGGCCGTTGAATTATATTTGCACGCCCTCCTGCAGCGAAACTACCCGCCGTCTTACCAGACCGATGTAGAACAGGCGCTTGAGGAATGGCGGCAAGCCGCAGATCGTTAGGCCGGATTGATCACTCGTGTCTCAGGGCTTCGATCGGGCTGAGACTCGCCGCCCGCCGCGCGGGAAAATAGCCGAAAATCACGCCGATGGCGGCTGAAAAGGCGAAGGCGAGGAAGATGATCGATGGGCTGGTGACGAAAGGCACGTTGAGGAAGCTGACGACCGCGTAGGCGAGGCCGAGGCCGGTGAGGATGCCGACGATGCCGCCGAAGGCCGAGAGCATCACCGCTTCCACCAGAAACTGTGTCAGCACCTGTTTTTCCAATGCGCCGATGGCAAGCCGAATGCCGATCTCACGCGTGCGCTCCGTTACCGAGACGAGCATGATGTTCATGATGCCGATGCCGCCCACGAGAAGGCTGACGGCGGCAACCGCGCCGAGAAGTCCGGTGAGAAGCGTCGTCGTGCCGGTCATGGCGGAAGCGATCTGCGTCATGTCGTTGACAGTAAAATCATCCTCGCGGCCGATGTTGATGCGGCGGCGCTCGCGCAGCAGGTTTTGCAGGTCGCTCTGCACCTTGGCGGTGGAAACGCCATCCTGCGCCGAAACCATGATCGAGGAAATGGTGGTGGTGCCGCCAATGCGCCGCTGGTGGATTTTGAGCGGCATGATGATCGTGTCGTCCTGATCGTCGCCGAGGCCGGACTGGCCTTTGCGGGCGAGAACGCCAATGACGGGGCAGGAGATGTTGCTGACGCGGATCGTCTGTCCCACAGGGTTTTCCGCACCGAACAGTTCCTGACGCACGGTTTCGCCGATGATGCAGCCGATCTGACCGCCGCGATCTTCGGCGGGCTGGAAGTCACGACCCAGCGCGATCGTCCAGTCCTGGGCGATCAGGTAATCATTGGTGGTGCCGATGACGCTTGTCTGGTGGTTCTTGCCGCCGAAAATGACGGTTGCGGCGGAACTGCGGTTCTGCGGTGCGACGGCGCGGATGCCCGATATCTGGTTGCGTATCGCCTCGACATCGCGGTCATCGAAGCGCTTGGCCTCGGTGCTGGCGCGGCCGGGGCCGAACTGGCCGGGGCGCACGAACAGCATGTTGGTGCCGAGCCGTGACAGTTCCGATTTTACCTGCTCGGTCGTACCGTTGCCGATGGTGACCATGGCAATGACGGCGGCCACACCAATGACGACGCCGAGCACCGTGAGAAAGGAGCGCAACAGGTTGCGGCTGATGGCGCGCAGGGCAAGACGCGATGTTTCAAAGAACATCCAATGTCTCCTTATGATCCGCGGCGCTGTCGGAGGCGAGGTGGCCGTCGACAAAACGCAGCAGGCGCCCGGCATAAGCGGCGATGTCCTCCTCATGGGTTACCATGACGACGGTGATGCCCTTGTCGCGATTGAGCGAGGTTATCAGTTCCATGATTTCGACGCTGGTCTTCGTATCGAGATTGCCGGTCGGCTCGTCGGCCAGAAGCAGCGCGGGGCGGGTGACGATGGCGCGGGCAATGGCCACACGCTGCTGCTGGCCGCCGGAAAGCTCCTGCGTGGTGTGATCTTCGCGGCCTTTGAGGCCCACCTGCGCCAGCGCCTCCATGGCGCGCTCACGCCGTTCCGAGGCCTTCATGCCCCGATAGATCAGCGGCAGTTCGACATTTTCCACCGCAGAGGTGCGGGAGAGAAGGTTAAAGCCCTGAAACACGAAACCGAGCATGTGCCGGCGCAAGAGCGTCAGATGTTCGTTATCGAAGTCGCTGGTCGGCACGCCCTGGAAGAGATATTCGCCAGCCGATGGGACGTCCAGACAGCCGATGATGTTCATCGAGGTGGATTTGCCCGATCCCGACGGTCCCATGATGGCGACGAATTCCTTCTCGCAGATCGACAGGCTGACGCCGTCGAGCGCGCGGATCGTCGCTTCGCCGCGACCATATTGCTTCACGACATCACGGAACTCGATGAGCGGCGGCTGTTGCATGCGCTTGTCCTCCGTCAGCCGGCGTTACGGGCCGTTGCGTCGGTAATTACCTGGTCATCGGCTTTTAATTCGCCAGATTTCACCACGGTATGCTGGCCGTCGGTGGAGCCAGTTTCGATTGCGACGGAAACCGGATTGTTGTTGCGCAGCACCCAGACCGTCCTTTTACCCTGGGCGGCCTGGCCGGCATCGCGGTTTTGCGAGCGGCCCATGCGGGGCGGTCGGAACAGGCTCATCAACCCGCCCCCACGCGAAGCGGATTCGCGCGGCGGTGTATAACGAAGCGCGGAATTGGGTACCAGCAGGGCATCCTTGATCTCTTCAACGATGATATTGGCCGTTGCCGTCATGCCGGGGCGAAGCAGCAGTTCTGCATTGTCGACCGTCAATATGCCCTTATAGGTCACCACGTTGGATACGGTTTCCGAGGCGAAGCGCACGGTCTCGATCTCGGCCGGGAAGCTGCGGTCGGGATAGGCATCGACGTTGAATGTGGCCTTCTGCCCGGTTTCCACCTTGCCGACATCGGCCTCATCCACCGAGACCTGCAGCTCCATGTGGCGCAGATCGCCGGCGATGGTAAAGAGAACAGGGGCATTGAGCGAGGAGGCGACCGTGGCGCCCGGATCGACGCTGCGGGTGAGGATAACGCCATCGATCGGCGAAACGATCTTGGCCTTGCCCAGATTGACCTCGGCGAGCCGCAGATCCGCTTCCGCCGACAGCACGGTCGCCTCATTGACCTCAAGCGTTGCGGCCGCCGCATCATGGGTGAACTGCGCGGCGTCCAGATCCTGCTGGCTGGAGACGCGGTTCTGAACCAGGGATCGCAGGCGCTCCATGGATGTCTTTGCCGAGCCAAGGTCCGCGCGGGCCTTCAGCACATTGGCCTTGGCGGAAGCGAGCTTGGCGCGGGCGCTCTGCACGTCGGCTTCCAGCTTGTTGGTATCCAGCTCCGCCAGAACGTCTCCGGCCTTGACCGGGGTGTTGTAGGTCACGTTGACCTTGCGCACCGTGCCGGACAGTTCGCTCGATATATCAACCTGATCCGTCGGCTGAACCGAGCCGGTGGAGGTGACGATGACCGAGAGATCGCCCTGACGCGCTGCTTCCGTGGTGTAGCTATAAGCCACACCGCCTGCGCGTGACTGGTAATAATAACCAAGACCGCCGCCAATCAGCACAATGGCTGCTGCCACATAGAGGAACCGACGCGACTTTTTCTTGCGGCCGTTTCTGGTCGTACCCAAAATCTCGCGCAGATCGGGCTGGCTGTTTTTGGTATCGCTGCCACTGGTATTGGCGTCATTCATTCTCGTCACCCGCAAAGTTCAAAATACTACAGAGAGTTGCCGCCGCTCTCCGGTTTGTTCGTCCGTCTGTCGCCGTTATATTCCTCTGATTGTGGGAAGTGACATAGCTTGCCCCAAGGGTGAAGTGAAAACTTGGTAATATTTATGATAGTTCTGGTCTGCTAGAGATAGGTATTCGAAAAGCCGATGCCACAGATGCGGCAGAGGTTTCAGCAGCGACATTCAGGACGATGATGAAATGAACGACAATGTGGTGAAGTTCCGCAAACCGGTGCCGCCGAAGAAGCCGCGCGAACCGCTCGGGCCAAAAGCGAAGAGGGCATTGACGATTGCGGCTGTCATATTGTTTTTCGCCGCCGCATGGGGCTATTTCACGCTGATGGGGCAGGGGTAGAGCAAAGTGCTGGCATAGGCGTTCTGCTTGGGAGCAGGATGGAAGTATGCAAATCGGCTAAAGCGATGGGCCTCCGCCGCTCATTCCGATCACGGGGATTGGCCAAGGCGGTTGTCGGGCGACTACCGTGGCGCCCGACAAGTTGCCCTTAGCCGACTAGCCGCAAACGGGCATTTTCGAACGGATAACCTTCATCATCAATCGCGCGACGGGAAAGCTCCTGAAAGCCGAGCGATCTATAGAAGCCCATCGCCTGCACGTTTTCAGTATAGGCTTCAAGCGAAAGCTCGCCCTTCAAATTCAGCGCGTGCGAAACGAGTTTACGCCCGATACCGAGGCCTTGATGGCACGGGGAAACAAATAAGCCGCCTATGAAAGTGTCGAGCAGGCTGATAAAGCCCGCAGCTTGGCCGTTTAATGTTGCGACCCACGTTTGGGCGCCAGGCAAATATTGTTCCTCAATAAGTGCCTTTTGCTCCATCAAACGACGCTCGCCGATAAACGGATGAGCAAGCAACGAGGCTTCGAGCCAGATGTTGGAAAGTTTTACTGTGTCCGAGGCCTCGAAAGGCCGGATGATAACGTCCTCGAATTTCATGAGAACTCCGCAGAAAAGATATGCAAAAAGGTCCGGCTACCGATACTGGTGCCAGGTGAAGCCGCAAATTGCGGTCGAAATCACAAGCCTCTGCGCATAAATCTCCTCTGCTATTGGGCGTCTTTTAGGGGACAGCAAACAATTAATCAATGACCACAATTGGCGCTTCTGCGCGATTATGGCCGTCGGCCCTAAGCGGACGGCAAAATTACGCCGGCGCGCGATTTCCATTCCGAAGCAAGAACCGCGTAAATATACTCGTCTCCCCAGACGTCTCGGAAGCGGTCGTTCTGGATCAAATGCGCTTCTCGACGCAGTCCAAGGCGCTCAACAACGCCGACCGAACCCTTGTTCGCAGCGTCCAGCCGCGCGAAGATTCGATGAAATCCGATTGACGAGAAGCCTATGCTGACCATCGCGCCAACAGCCTCCGTTGCATACCCGTTCCCCGCAAATTCTGGATTGAAAATATATCCAACCTCTCCCTGCAGTGCATCAACACTAGCCAGCTTCAACAGGACTTCACCGACCAGTGCGTTGTCAGCCTTTCGCTCGACGGCCAGTCGATAGGTGTCGCCATCCTTCTCAAATGGTGCCGCCAAAATCGTCGAGAACTGCTCTCGCAATGCATCTCCAGTTGGAGGTGCAGCGTAAAGATATCGATAAACCTCCTGCAGAGAATGGTAGGCTGAATAGCCGGGGAAATCGCCTTTTGTGAATTCGCGCAGGACAAGGCGGTCCGTCGAAAGCGGTGCACCTAATTTTTGAAGTTGCATCAAGTCCCTGACTGATTTTTGCCCCTCCGGGAACTCCGGGGCGGCCTCGTTAAACTCGGCCTCTAGGTAGGTCGTCTTCCGCCGCTTACAATGGTACGACCCCGGCGCAATCCCGCCCGATCGATAACTTGCCGTGGCGGCTGCAAAAGGCGTTTGCCAACGGCATCATATCCAATACCTATCAACACGGCCGAGGGAGTGGATCGCATGAAAGGCTTTCGCGACAGTGTGTTGTTTCCGATCACCCTCTTGATCGGCGGCGTTATCGCGTTTTTTCTCTTTCTTTACCTGACTGGCCACGATCCGGACGAGCGACCTCTGACTTTGGTGGAATGGGTTATCGGCGGCGCGCTGATCGGACCGGGTTTCGGTTATCTCATGAAATGGAGAAGAGCGAAGGATCGCCGGAGCGCAAATAAGGACTGAAACCGTGTCTGCGATCGAACCCAAACCAGTCATTTGTGGGGAATTCAAGAAAGCGGTGGCGACCCCTGCAGGACTCGAACCTGCGACCTACTGCTTAGAAGGCAGTTGCTCTATCCAGTTGAGCTAAGGGGCCGTCATGCCGGGCAATCGATGCTCCGGCAAAAACTTTGGTCGTCTTGTTTCAGTGCGTCCAGGGCTGGGTGCGGTTGAAACGGAAATTGTCGGTGTAGGAAACCACCTTGCGGGTCGCTTCTTTCGGCTGGATCACGCGATATTCGATGCCCTTGCGCTGGGCATAGGCTTCGGCCTGTTCCTGTGTCTCGAATGTCAGCTTGACCTGCTGCTTCATGTCGGAACTGGAGGTGTAGCCCATGATCGGATCGATCTTGCGCGGAACCTCGGCGTCGAATTCCAGAACCCAGACATTGGTCTTCGCCTTGCCGGATTGCATGGCGGTTTTTGCAGGGCGGTAAATCTTCGCAGACATGTCGAAACTGCTCCGGTTGGACAGCGGGGTGAAACCCCGGATTATTCATCACGTACCTGAATAGAATAACCAAATCGTGTCAGGAACGTTGAATTTGAAATGGACCGAGTTCAAGTGAGAGTCAAGACGATTATCCCCTTGCTGTCGGTTCATGTGCTGCCCGCTCGACCTTACGTTTTGCTCAACTGTGTCGCGGCTGAACAAAGATGAATTTCCCTGTTGCGGACTGCGTATGAACCGTGTATTCCCCAGCCATCGCCTCGGCGGAGTGTAGCGCAGTCTGGTAGCGCATCTGGTTTGGGACCAGAGGGTCGGGAGTTCGAATCTCTCCACTCCGACCATTTTAAGGCAAAGCATCAGCTTTGCGGCGTAACCTCTTCCCATAAATCGTCATTATTCCGCTGGCGGGCCGGCCAAAGTGCTTTCTGCCGTACCGATTGTCATGACATTGCCGCGCCATGCCACTGCGCTGCCAATCCAGCTTCTGGTCCAGATGACGGGCATTATGATGTCCCGTGCGATCATGGCCGGCAGGGTATGGAGCGATATTGGCCACCCGTTGAGGGCGGTCAGGGCCAATTCGGGGCCGTATATGAGGACGAGGACGGCGAGGGCGGTCGCTAAGAGGTTCACGTCCATCATGGCCGCCGCGGTGAGTGCGAACAGAAGCGGGGGAAGTGCGCCCGTCAGGATTTCCGGCGCGAAATATTGCGGGAAGGTCACGCGCCTTAGCCGCGCCCAGCGGGCCTGGCGTGACCAGATCTCGCCGGCGTGACGCTGGCCGAGCGGTTGCTCGAAAGGGGCGGAGACAAGATGCACCCTGCGGCCAGCGTTCCGCACCAGCTTCGTCGAGGCGGCGTCTTCGGCGATTTCGGCGGCGAGGGCGCGGATACCCCCATGGTCTTCGAGGAACGGTTTGTTCCACAACATGGATTTGCCCTGCGCGAATCCCATTCCGATGGCTTCTGCCGCATATTGCCAGCGGCCCTGCGCGCCGTTGAGGAAGGCACATTCCACATGCGCCCAGAAACCCGTCGGCCGCGAGCCCAGCGGCGGGGAGCACACGAGGCCGCTGTCTTTCCGCCAGGCCGACATCATGCGCGTCACGTAGGATTTTGGCATCAATACGTTCGAATCGGCGAGGATGACCCATTCATGCCGGGCGGCCAGCCAGCCCTTGACGCAATTGTTCAGTTTTGGATTGGCACTGATCCGGTCGTCGCCGATGAGCAATTGCGCCGAAACGGAAGGAAAGGCGCTCTGGGCTTTGCGCACTTGCGCAATGACGGGGTCGAATTCATCTGCAACGCAGAAAAGCAGTTCGTAATCCGGCCAATCGAGCTCGAAGGCGCGTGACAGCGTAAGAGGGGTGAAACTTTCCACACCGCGCAGTGGCACAACGATCGAGACAGGCGGTTTTTGCCGCGCAAGGGAATTTTCCGGGTCGCGCCGCTTTAGCCGCCACCCGGCAAGGCAGATACCGAGAAGGTTGAAAGCGACGAGCAGAATTGCGCAAAGGGCAAAGACGGTTTCCATGCTGGCCAGGTCCACTCCCGAGCTTCCGGCGGTTTGTCCGCCCGGTGATTCCACGGAATTTGTCTCTGCCGATTATAACGTTTGCGTGACAGTTACATGTCACCGGCGGCAGGCGGGAGTTTTCCGCGCGCGACCTCGTGCCTGAAACAGTGAACGCCAAAAGAAAAGCCCTTCGCGGAGAAGGGCCAGTCATCAACGCGGATAATGAACGTCAGTGCATGTTGAGAATATGAGCGTGACTGCTTGCGATGAGAAACGACTCCCGCGCTTTTTCGATGTCGCATCGTCCGGCGATGGCATCGAGGCAGTTTCTGCGTGCTTCTTCATATTCCGGGCCGTGTTCTTCCGGCCAGCGGTACATCAGCATGTCCAGTGCTACCAGCGGGCTATAGATTTCCACTGCTGCGGACAGGGGCAGGTGGATCGCCACCGGCTTCATCCACGAGGCGTGGTGACACGGCTCCGTTCTGTTGATCAGCATGTCATTCTCCTCCTGTTTCACGCGCCTTCATGGCGGTTTTCACTCTCTTTTCACTCCCATGCGCGAAATGCCCGCCTCACGAAATGGTTCCCGATCACCTAAAATGTGATCGATTGGGGGGTTCCAATTTTTCAAGATGAATGGAAGATGAACAAATAGATGAACCGGAGATGAACAAAACCGCCACCAAAGGCGTTGTAATGTCCATAAGAAGGAGAACACATATGTTCAATCTGTCAGGTATTCAGGAAAGCTTCTTTGGTGACCGCATGGCAGGCGTATGCCAGGCCATTACCTCGGCACTGGCCTTCGAATCAGGTCTCGAAAAGTCGCGCATTTCCGCCACTGTCGAAAATGACGTGATCTATCTGGAAGGCACGGCTGATTCGGTCGAGGCGATCGACATCGCCATCAACCTTGCCGCTTCCATTTCCAACTGCAGGATTCTGAGCCATATAGAGCCGGTCTATTGAACATTGCGCCAGCCGGGCGAAACATCGTCCGGCTCATTCAGACGCAATAACGCGGCAACGTCACTTCCGGTTGCCAATTTGCGCGCTGCGCACAATATCGCCAGGCTTGATGCCGTAACGTTTCGCAGCGCCGCCATTCAGTTCAAGCACGAATTTCACTGGCCCGCGGGAGCTGATGATGGCTTCCGAATGTGGAACCGCGTTTTCGTGGATGTGGGTGATGCGGCCGTCACGGCCAATGAAAAGCATGTCGAGCGGAATAAGCGTGTTCCGCATCCACATGGCGACATCACGCGGTTCACCGAAATTGAACAACATGCCGTTTTCTGGTGGCATGCTCTTGCGGAACATCAGGCCCTGTTCGCGCTGGGCATTGTTCAGCGCCAGTTCCACAGTGAAATCGTGGCTTTTTCCCCCGGCCGTTTCAATCTGCAGCGGTTCGGAGGTGAATGTCTGCTGTTGCTGCGCCTGGGCGGCGCTGGCCAGCGTGAAAAAAAGAAGCGCCATAACGGCGCTCTTCACCATATCGGGCAGGGCGGACATCAATGCGACATCCCGATCGAAACCGGGTTGTCCGGATGGATTTCCGCGGCCATCAGGCCTTTGTCGCCATCGCCATAACGCACCAGCACAACCTGCCCGGGGCGAAGTTCGGTCAGGCCGAAACGGCGCAGTGTCTCCATATGCACGAAAATGTCTTCCGTTCCTTCGCCACGCGTCAGGAAACCGAAACCCTTGGTGCGGTTGAACCACTTGACGATGGCGCGCTCCAGTCCGCTGGACGGCGTCACCTGCACATGGGTGCGCACCGGCGGCAGCTGCGAGGGGTGGACGGCGGTGGACTGATCCATGGAGAGAATGCGAAATGCCTGAAAGCCACGGTCGCGCCGCTGGATAAGGGCGACAATGCGCGTGCCTTCAAGGATCGTCTGGTAACCGTCGCGACGCAGGCAGGAAACATGCAGCAGCACATCCTGTGTGCCGTTGTCGGGCACGATGAAGCCGAAACCCTTGGCGACATCGAACCACTTCACGACGCCGGTGATCTCGGTCAGGTCCACGGCATCGCCCGAAAGGTCCTCGACATCGACTATCGTTTTCGATGACATCCTATCAGCCATATCCTGCCAACCCCTCGATTACGCGCCATACACCGGTCAACTGATTCCTGTGCGCCAGATTAACATCTTGGTAACGGTTTCACGCAAGCCCTAGTTTTTGATTTACGCAGCTGCTTTTATGTCGCCGTCCTTGTCCGGGGCTTGCGATCATGCGTTTAACGGCTTCGGACCCGTGTAATGGAGAGGAATAAAATGCGGTATCTGCACACGATGGTTCGCGTCAAAGACCTTGGCGAATCACTTAAATTCTATGTCGACCTGCTCGGCCTTGCCGAAATACGCCGAATCGAGAACGAAAAAGGCCGCTTCACTCTGGTGTTTCTTGCAGCTCGCGACGACGTTGCTGCGGCGAAGGAAAACAAGGCGCCGTGCCTCGAACTCACCTATAACTGGGATAGCGAAGATTATACCGGCGGCCGCAATTTCGGTCACCTCGCTTATGAGGTCGATAATATCTACGACTTCTGCGCGCATCTGCAACAGAACGGCATCATCATCAACCGGCCACCGCGAGACGGGCATATGGCCTTCGTACGTTCACCGGATGGTATTTCTTTCGAAATTTTGCAGAAAGGCGAAAGCCTCGCACCAGCCGAACCGTGGATATCTATGCAGAATACCGGTTCCTGGTAGGGATTTTCCGGTGAGCAGCAGCGTTTTCGGGCGCTCTTGCCTTGTCCTGAGGGGATGAGGCATAGTCCGCGAATCGAAACGGCCAGTCCCGTTTTGGGGGAAGCACACGATTCCGTTCCCGTGCTGCTGTTGGAAATAAAAGATACGGAGGCCACCCATGAAAACTGTCGAGGGCGCAAAGGGACGCGTTTCTTGTCGGCGTCTCGTCATCGCGGTTTCGTTGCTGGGGCTTTCCGGATGCGTTTCGGCGGTGACTGACGAGGAGATGGCCGCCACTGCCAAAAAGCCGGAAGTTGCCGGACAGCAGAAGCAGCAGACGGCCGCAACTGCTGCACCCGCGGCCGGTGCGCAGCAGGGGCACTATGTGGATCCCGCCGTGGCGTCAGCGGCTGGCGCGACCACTGCTCCGGCGCAGCATCTGGCAGCGGGCGGCCCGGCACAGGGTTACGGCGCTGCCGCCGATATCGCCGGACTGACGACGCAGCCAACGGGTATTTCCGCTGGAACATCAAGCATCTATTCCACCGCATCCGCAGCGCCTTCCCTGGCCGCCACGGCGTCCGGCGCGGCCGCGGCGGGCGTGCCTTCCCAGAAAATCACACCTGCGCTCAGCAGCGTTTACTCCGCCCCCGTGCAGGCGGCGCAACCGCAGCCGGTATCCGCGCCTGTTGCTGTGCCGTCAGCCGTGCAGGTACCGGAGCAGCACAGCGAGAACCGCCAGCCGGCTGCCGTGCCGGTGCCACAAACCGCATCGGAACAGCTTGCTTCGGTGCAGCCCGCGACCAGTGCCGCCATGGGCGACGAGAAGCAGGAAGGCGAAGGCAAGGGCGTCACGCTTGCAGCATTTTTCGCCGGTGCAGCCAAGAAGCGCCTGCCGAAAATGATCGAAAGCGGTTCGGCAGGTGGCACGCAGGTGGCCGCACTTCCGGGAGCGGCGGACAAGACGATGGGTATTGCGCTCTCCGGTCGCTCGATGATGTCCGACGAATTCGACGACGCTCATCTCGATGAAGAGGACGATGAACCCACCGGGCTGATGAAGCTTGCCTCGCTCTCCGGCCTGACCCGCGTCGCGCCGAACGGGCTTTTCCTGCAGACAGATCGCGTTGAAGTCGGTTGTTTCAAGCCGGAGCTCATCAGCATGATCAAGGATGTGGAGCGACACTATAACAGCCCGGCCATTGTCACCTCGGGCTACCGTCCGCCAAAGGGAATAAGGCAGGGTTCAAAACATTATACCTGCGATGCGGCTGACATACAGATCAAGGGTGTCTCCAAGTGGGAACTCGCAACCTATCTGCGTTCCCTGCCGAACCGCGGGGGTGTCGGCACCTATTGCCATACCGAATCGGTCCATATGGACACCGGTGAACCGAGAGACTGGAACTGGCGCTGCCGCCGTACCGCCGCGCGGAAGTGATGCGACCATTCCTTGCCGGCTTACAGCCACGGCACTCCTGACGATGGACAGTGGAGCGTGACCGTGGACGCAACGTTCCCATTGTTGTAGGACGCGGCGGTTCATTGTTTCCCGCTTATGGTTCCTTGCGAAATGCAGCCTGTGTCCAATTTGCCCGTCTACATCATTTCGATTGCCCGTGCGCGGGCGCGACTGGAAAAAATGCTCGAAGGGGCCGCAGGTCTTGATCTTGATTTGCGGCCGGTGGAGGGAATTGATGGAAAGACCGTCCTCCCTGAAAACTGGCGCGATTTCGACCGACGCCGCTTCGAACTGCGCAACGGGCGCCACGCGCTGCCGGGAGAATATGGCTGTTATGCCAGCCATATTAAAGCGCTTGAGATCTTTCTTTCAACCAATGCCCCTGTCGCGGTGATTGTTGAAGACGACGTGGCGTTCACGCCGGATTTTTCGGAGCGGGTGAGGGCCATGGCGGCGATCATGCCTGACGATGCAGTCGTGAAATTGACCAATCATCGCCGCAAGGGTTTCAAAGGCCGCAGAACGAGTGCATTTGGGGATACGTTTGGCCGCTGCATCTATGGGCCTCAAGGTTCATCTGCGTGCTACATCGTTTCGCGCAGCGCCGCTGAGCGTTTCCTGAAGACGGCGCGTGTGATGACGCTACCTTTCGACCGCGCCCTGGAGTGCGGTTGGGGATATGGCACCAACGTTTACGTCTCCGACAGGGACTTTCTGCCCTTTGGCGACCCGAATACGCTCGTCGGAACGCGCGAGGAATATAAAGGCAGCAAGTTCACCCGACTGAGGCGACTGCCCGCTTATCTTTCCAGCTTTTATGACAATATAGCACGTTACATCTACGCGTACCGCTAGGCGTCCGTGGTGGCGACGCTTTTGTTTCCTGTATTGATGTTGGAAACGCTTTGAACACCCGGCGGGATGATTGCCTGCCGGTTGGGTAAGTCTATGGAAATAAATACGAAAAATATTATGAGATGGTGAGAGCGCAGGGATTCGAACCCTGGACCTACTGATTAAAAGTCAGTTGCTCTACCGGCTGAGCTACGCTCTCCCGTGGCGGGCTTGGCTGCCCTTCGGAAGTGCGCGGAACATATGTAGAGCGATCCGTTCGGTCAACCCAAAAAAAGCGCTTTCGGCGATCAATCCGGTTTTTTTTGTCGCACCCCCGAAAAGGTGATTGGAGAGAGGGGGCGGCCGGGGATAAAACCGGCGTCAAGTGTGTCTGCCTGGCGGCTGAAATCGTTTTGCGGCAATGACATGCGTGAAAATGAAGCGTGAAGCGGTGGCGGCTCTCAAGAATCGCGGCGGCTTTGCGGGATGCGGAGTTTCTCTTGTCGATTGCCGATATTTCCCTGTTCAGCGCGCTTTTGGCTGGCGCTCTTTCGTTTCTGTCGCCCTGCGTTCTGCCGCTGGTGCCGCCTTATCTCTGTTATATGGCGGGTGTGTCGGTCGAGCAGTTCAGGACGGAAGACGCGGCACCACGGCCGGAGATTCGCAGGGCCGTTCTGTTTTCGGCCTTCTTTTTCACACTCGGTTTTGCCACCGTCTTCGTGGCGCTGGGCGCGGGCGCCTCGACGATAGGCACGCTTCTGCGCCAGAATCTCGACATTCTCGCCAAGATCGGCGGTTTCATCATCATCCTGATGGGCCTGAATTTCCTGGGCGTGTTCCGTATCGGCCTGTTTTCCCGCGAGGCCCGGTTTCAGGGCGCGGGCAAGCCGGCGACGCTGTCCGGAGCCTATATCATGGGACTCGCCTTCGCCTTTGGCTGGACGCCCTGCATCGGCCCGGTTCTTGGCGCGATTCTCGGCGTTGCTGCTTCACGCGACACGGTCGGCGACGGCGCAATGTTGCTTGCGGTTTATTCCCTTGGCCTTGCGGTACCGTTCTGGATCGCGGCGGCGTTTTCCGGCTCCTTCATGCGTTTCCTCGTCCGCTTCCGTCGCCATCTCGGCCTCGTGGAAAAGCTTCTCGGCGTGTTGCTGGTGCTAACCGGCCTCGCTTTCATATCCGGTTTTATCACCAATGTGGCGATCTGGTTCCAGGAGACCTTTCCGATCCTGATGCAAATCGGCTAAGCCTCCCGCTGGAGTTGCTTGCGGGGGAGACATAGTGACTGACATCGTGGGATTGCTGTTGCCGTTTTTCGGCCTCATCTTGATCGGCTACGGCGCTGCGCGCATCACGAAACAACCGGTCGAGGCGATGGGCTGGCTGAACACCTTCATCATCTACGCGGCGCTGCCGGCGCTGTTTTTCAAGCTGGTGTCGAAAACGCCGGTGGAAGAACTGGCGCGGATGGATTTCGTTGCCGCCAGCCTCGTCTGTACCTATGGCATTTTCTTGGTTGTGTTCCTGATCGGTCGTTTTGTCCGGAAAAACAGCCTCGCTGAAACGACGATCCAAAGTTTCGCGGCAAGTTACGGCAATATCGGCTATATGGGCCCGGGCATTGCGCTTCTGGCGCTCGGCGAAAAGGCGGCGGTGCCTGTGGCGCTCATCGTCTGCCTCGAAAACGCCGCGCATTTCATTGTCGCGCCGGCGATGATGGCCGTTGCAGGCGGCGACAAGCGTTCCCCGGCGAAGCTTGCGCTGGATGTGGCCCGCAAGGTCATCACCCATCCCTTCATCGTATCCGTCATCGCCGGTTTCCTGGCCGCTTCGCTGTCATGGCAACCGCCGGAGGCGGTGCAGCGGCTGGTGGATTATCTGGCGCAATCAGCCGCACCCTGTGCGCTGTTTGCAATGGGCGTGACGCTGGCACTTCGGCCGATGAAGCGGGTGCCGGTGGAGATCAGCTATATCGTGCCGGCAAAACTCATCCTGCATCCGCTCGCCGTTTATCTCGTGCTGTCGTCGCTCGGGCGATTCGAGCCGGTGTGGATCTATTCCGCCGTGCTGCTGGCTGCTTTGCCGACCGCGACGAATGTCTTCGTCATCGGCCAGCAATATCATGTGTGGCAGGAGCGGGCGTCGGCGACGATCCTGATTTCGACGGTGCTGTCGGTTCTCACGCTGACGGGCGTGGTTTATTTCATCCAGCCTTTTTGAAGCTGCCGAACAGCAGTGAGGGCAGGGCCTTCAGGCCCCGGCCGGGTTCGATGCCTTCGCGCATGACAATGCTTCGGAGCGTACCGATGCCGGAAAGCACGTGCAGGCCGGCTGCGCGCGCCATCTGGATGGGCAGGAAATCCGAAAGCAGCGAGCGGTTCAGGAGATCGACGCTCAGCGTGCGGCTATAGACATCCGCCCGCCGCCTGCGGTCGAAGCTGCTGCCGGCATCGGCCGCAATGGGGCGGTCGGAAACGGCGCTCAGCAATTCCGTCAGTGAGATGATGTCGCGCAGGCTGAGGTTCAGTCCCTGTGCGCCGATGGGCGGAAAACCATGTGCCGCCTCGCCGATCAGGGCGACGCGGCCCTTGCCGAAGCGATGGGCGGTCATGGAAGAGAGCGGCCATGCCTGGACGCTATCCTCGACGGTAACGGCGCCCAGCATGGACTGCATGCGTTCCTCGACCCGAAGGCTCAGCGCTTCCAGTGGCAGGGCAGTCAGTTCTTCCGCCTGTTGCGGGGTGACGACCCAGACGAGGCTGGAGCGGTTGCCGGGAAGGGGAACCTGCGTGAAAGGGCCGGTGGGCGTGTGGAATTCCGTCGAAACATTTTCATGCTGTCGGCTGTGGCCGAAGTTCAAAACGACGGCGGTCTGCGGATAGGACCAGGATTTCACGCCGATGCCGGCTGCATCCCGGACCATCGACTTCCTGCCATCTGCCCCGATGAGGAAATCGGCAGAGAGCGTTTCGCCGTCCGCAAGCGTCACCGTCACGCGGTCGTCGCCGATATCGATCGCCTCGGCGAAGGTGTCGAGGCGGGTAATATTGTGTTCCTGCTCCACCGCTTCGCCGAGAACACCGAGCAAGGCCTCGTTGGGGATGTTCCAGCCAAATGCATCCAGGCCGATTTCGGAGGAACGGAACTGCACTGTCGGTGCTCGCAACAGACGGTCGGTTCCGTCTATGATCTGCATGGTGGAAAGGCGGGCGGCCGAAGGCGCGATGCGTGACCACAGGCCGAGACGGTCCAGGAAGCGGATAGACTGGTCCATGAGCGCCGTGGTGCGCCGGTCCTTCCTGTCGGTGGAAGGTGCTACGAGCGCCACGTGGCGACCCGCCCGTGCCAGTGCGATGGCCGCGATCTGACCCGCAAGTCCTGCACCTGTTATGGCGATATCGAAGTGTCTCATGGTCCTGATCCGTTGTTATTTCCAGAGCATCATAAAGGCTTTGCATCGGCAAATCCACTTCCGGCCGGGAACATCCGGTTGTGAAGATTCATTGGGTCTGCCGCCACATTAGTCTTAGGATAAGCCGACTGAGCCGGTTGCAAAGCGTGGTGAATGGCCGCATACCGGAATAAGCAGGGCGGATGAAAAGCGGGGCGCAGACGCTGACCATGAAAATTTTCAACTACAAGCGTGTTCCCTATGCGGAAATCCGCGCCTTTTCCGTTCATATTCTAACGGCGTCCGGTTCCTTTCTTGCCTTCCTTGGCGTCGTCGCCGCTTCCGAGCACCGTTTTGTCGATATGTTCTGGTGGCTTGGTCTTGCGCTGCTGGTGGATGGGATAGACGGCCCTATCGCCCGGAAGGTCCGGGTCAAGGAAGTGCTGCCAAACTGGTCGGGCGATACGCTCGACAACATCATCGATTACGTGACCTATGTGCTTCTGCCTGCCTTCGCGCTCTATCAGAGCGGCATGATTGGAGAGCCATGGTCCTTTGTGGCGGCGGGCATGATCGTGGTGTCCAGTGCTATCTACTATGCCGATATGGGGATGAAGACCGACGAATATTTCTTCTCGGGCTTCCCCGTGGTGTGGAACATGGTGATCTTCACGCTCTTCGTGATGGATGCCAGCGCCACCACCGCCATGACAGTCGTGACTGTTTCGGTGTTCCTGACATTTCTGCCGATCAATTTCCTGCATCCCGTGCGGGTGAAGCGGCTGCGGTCCCTTAATCTTCTTGTCGTGGCCATCTGGTGCGCCCTTGGTGGTTACGCGCTGCTGATGCATTTCCAGACGCCGACATGGGCGGTGGTGGGGTTCGTGGCGAGCGGCATCTACCTGTATTGCATCGGAGGAATTTTACAGTTTTTCCCAACGCTCGGCGCGAAATGATGAAGAGGTAAAGCCGTTTATTGCTTGTGCAAATTGCATTTAAGCAGCTTCTTTTTCAGTTGTGCGCAGCAGCAAAACCGTTATCAATAAGTTCTGATCACGTATCATTGCATACTTTTTGGTGCGGGATTGGGAACAATGACCGCGACCGTCTGAAACGCCTCGAAGAAGGCATGGACGGTTGGTGAGAGAGGGAACTCGTGACTGGAACTTTGGCGCCGGAGGCCGTGCCTCTCCTGTCCGTTCGCAAGCTGACCAAGCTGTTCGGCAATTTCGCCGCCTGCAACGGTATCGATCTCGATATTGCGCCGGGTGAAATCCATGCGCTCCTGGGTGAAAACGGCGCGGGTAAATCCACGCTCGTCAAGATGCTGTTCGGCGTTCTCGCACCGACCGAGGGCGAAATCATCTGGCAGGGTGAGCCGGTTTCGGTGGGTTCGCCAAGCGAAGCCCGCAGGCTCGGCATCGGCATGGTCTTCCAGCATTTTTCGTTGTTCGAGGCGCTGACGGTTGCCGAGAACATTGCCCTGTCGCTCGATCCGAAAATTTCATTGAAGGAAATCGCCAGGGAAGCGGAGACCCTGTCGCGCGCCTATGGCCTGCCGCTCGACCCCAATGCGCATGTGGCCGATCTTTCGGTCGGCGAGCGCCAGCGCATCGAAATTGTCCGTGCTCTGCTGCAGAACCCGCGCCTTATCATTCTTGACGAGCCGACCTCGGTTCTGACGCCGCAGGAGGCCGACAAGCTTTTCGAGACGCTGGAGAAGCTGAAGGCCGAAGGCCGTTCCGTGCTTTATATCAGCCATCGTCTCGAAGAGGTTCAACGCATCTGCGACCGCGCCACGGTTCTGCGCCATGGCAAGGTGACCGGTGCCTGCGATCCGCGCCGGGAGACGCCGGCATCGCTGGCGCGCATGATGGTGGGCAGCGATGTCGCCAGTGTGTCGCGCGCGACGGGCGAAGCGCTGGGTGCGCCGCAGATCGAAGTCATGGGGCTTTCGGTCGCGCCGCGCACGCCGTTCGCCGTGGCATTGAAATCGATTTCGATGACCGTGCGCGCCGGGGAGGTGCTGGCGATCGCCGGGGTCGCGGGAAACGGGCAGGGTGAGCTGTTCGACGCGCTTTCGGGGGAATACCCGGTTTATAATAACGATGCGATCCATCTCCGCGGCAAGCCGGTCGGCCGGATCGGCATCAACGGTCGCCGGCTGATGGGGGCGGGTTTCGTACCGGAAGAGCGCCATGGCCACGCCGCCGTTCCCGGAATGAGCCTCTCCGACAATCTGTTGCTCGCGCGGGCCCGCTCCGATCGCAAGGCGTTCCTGACCGGCGGTTTCCTGCGTATTGTCAGGGGGTCGGCCATCAGGGCAGCGGCGCGGCGCATATCTGAAACCATGGATGTGCGCAAAAGCGGGGCCGATCCGCTGGCAGGCTCGCTCTCAGGCGGCAATCTGCAGAAATTCATCGTGGGACGCGAGCTCGACCGCCAGCCGGCCGTGCTTGTCGTCAACCAGCCGACGTGGGGCGTGGATGCGGGTGCTGCGAGCCGCATCCGTCAGGCACTTGTCGATCTTGCCAAGTCGGGCTCGGCGGTCATCGTCATCAGTCAGGACCTGGATGAAATCTTTGAAGTCGCCACCAATATCGCGGTCATCTCCGACGGCAAGCTTTCCGAGGCCCATCCGGTGGAGGAAATGACGCTCGAAAAGATCGGCCTGTTGATGGGCGGCATTCACACGACACATTCGGGAGCCGCCCAGCATGCGCATTGAGCTTGAAAAACGCGCAGGGGTTTCCCGGCTTTTTACATTTCTTTCTCCGCTTCTGGCGCTGGTGCTCACCCTGCTGGTCGGTGCTGTCATGTTCGCCATGCTCGGGAAGAACCCGGCCCATGCGCTTTATGCCTTCTTCGTGGAGCCGTTGCTCGAAGTCTGGTCCCTGCACGAGCTGGCGATCAAGGCCGCGCCGCTGATCCTGATCGGTGTCGGCCTGTCGATCTGTTATCGCTCCAATAACTGGAACATCGGAGCGGAAGGGCAATTCACCATCGGTGCGATTACTGGCTCCATACTGCCGGTTCTTTATCCGGACTGGCATTCGCCGCTGCTTCTGCCGCTCATGCTGGTGATGGGAGCTCTCGGCGGGGCGCTCTATGCGGGTATTCCCGCTCTCCTGAAGACGAAGTTCAATACCAACGAAATCCTCGTCAGCCTGATGCTGGTCTACGTTGCACAGCTTTTCCTCGACTGGCTGACGCGCGGAATCTGGCGTGATCCGGGCGGTTATAATTTCCCGCAGACCAAGCCGTTCAACGATAGCGCCGTGTTGCCGGAAATGCTTGCATCGGGCAGGGCGCACTGGGGCTTCGTTTTCGCCATTGTCGCGGCGATCGCGCTGTGGTTCATGATGCGCTACATGCTGAAGGGCTTCGAAGTCACCGTGCTTGGCCAGTCGGCCCGGGCAGGGCGATTTGCCGGTTTCTCGTCGAGCCGCATGGTGTGGTTTTCGCTGCTGCTATCGGGCGCGCTGGCCGGTCTTGCGGGCATTTCGGAAGCCTCCGGCTCCATCGGCCACCTCCAGCCCAGCATTTCGCCGGGCTATGGTTTTACAGCCATCATCGTCGCGTTTCTCGGCCGTCTTAACCCGCTTGGCATTATCCTGTCAGGGCTGGTGCTGGCGCTGACCTATCTCGGCGGCGAGGCGGCGCAGCTTTCGATCGGTGTATCGGACAAGGTCACGCGCGTGTTCCAGGGGCTGATGCTGTTCTTCGTGCTCTCCTGCGATACGCTCATCTTCTATCGCATCAAGGTCGTTTTTGCCGGCAAGGCGCATCACAAGCAGGGAGCGGCATGATGGACATGCTTCAGGCCATTCTCCTCACCGTCATCACCGCCGCGACGCCGCTCGTCATAGCCGCCTCCGGTGAGCTGGTGGTGGAGCGATCCGGTGTGCTCAATCTCGGCGTCGAAGGCATGATGATCATGGGTGCGGTCTGCGCTTTCGCGACCGCCCATATGACGGGCTCGCCCTATCTCGGCATTCTGGCCGGCATTGCTTCGGGTGCGGTTTTTTCGCTGCTGTTCGGTTTTCTGACATTGACGCTGGTTACCAATCAGGTGGCGACGGGTCTTGCGCTCACCATTCTGGGCCTGGGCGTATCCGGTATGCTGGGCGAAAGCTTCGTTGGCCTGCCAGGCGTCAAGCTGCAGCCGATCGTCTTTCCCGTTCTGTCGGACATACCCTTCATCGGCCCGCTGCTCTTCCGGCAGGATCTGATCTTCTACCTTTCCATAGGGCTGGTGGCCGGCATAGGCTGGTTCCTGTTCAAAAGCCGGGCGGGCCTGAAGATACGCGCCATCGGCGATAGTCATGCCTCGGCCCATGCGCTCGGGATCAACGTCATCCGCACACGCTATCTGACTGTCATGTTCGGCGGTGCCTGTGCCGGTCTCGCTGGCGCGCAGCTTTCGCTGGTTTATACGCCGCAATGGGTGGAAAACATGTCGGCCGGGCGTGGCTGGATCGCGCTGGCGCTCGTTGTCTTCGCGTCCTGGCGTCCATGGCGGGTGCTCGCCGGCGGTTATCTGTTCGGCGCCGTCACCATCGGGCAATTGCACGCGCAGGCCTTCGGCATCGGGGTGCCGTCGCAGCTTTTGTCGGCGCTACCTTACCTTGCAACTATTGTCGTGCTGGTCATCATCTCGCATAATCGCCGCACGACGTTGATCAATACACCGGCATCGCTGGGCAAGTCCTTCGTACCGGACAGGTAAAGCATTCTCACGTCTCCAAACCAACAGGGGTAAAAATGAAAAAACTGGTCATCGCACTTGCCGCTTCCATCGCGGCGCTGGGAGGCGTTGTTTCCTCCGCTGAAGCCGCCGACGCCAAGAAGGTCTGCTTCATCTATGTCGGTAGCCGCACCGATGGCGGCTGGACGCAGGCGCATGATATCGGCCGCGAAGAGCTGCAGAAGCACTTCGGCGACAAGATCGAAACGCCGTTCCTCGAAAGCGTTCCGGAAGGCCCGGATGCTGAACGCGCCATCGAGCGCATGGCCCGCTCCGGCTGCGAACTGGTGTTCACCACCTCCTTCGGCTTCATGGATGCGACCGTGAAGGTTGCCCAGAAATTCCCTAAGGTGAAGTTCGAGCACGCAACCGGCTTCAAGACGGCTGAAAACGTCGCGACCTACAATTCGCGTTTCTATGAAGGCCGTTACATTCAGGGCCAGATCGCCGCGAAAATGTCGAAAAAGGGCGTTGCCGGTTACATCGCGTCCTTCCCGATCCCGGAAGTGGTGATGGGCATCGACGCCTTCGTTCTCGGCGCGCAGTCCGTCAATCCTGAGTTCAAGGTCAAGGTCGTCTGGGCCAACACCTGGTTCGACCCCGGCAAGGAAGCCGATGCCGCGAAGGCGCTGATCGACCAGGGCGTTGATATCCTGACGCAGCACACCGACACGACCGCACCGATGCAGGTTGCAGCCGAGCGCGGCATCAAGGCATTCGGCCAGGCCTCCGACATGATCAAGGCCGGTCCTGAGACGCAGCTGACCGCGATCAAGGATACCTGGGGCGCTTATTACATCAAGCGCACGCAGGCTCTTCTCGATGGCACCTGGAAGTCGGAATCGGTCTGGGACGGCCTGAAGGACGGTATCCTGACCATGGCGCCCTATACCAACATGCCTGACGACGTGAAGAAGATGGCCGAGGACACCGAAGCCAAGATCAAGTCCGGCGAACTGCACCCCTTCACCGGCCCGGTGAAGAAGCAGGACGGCTCGGAATGGCTGAAGGCTGGTGAAAAGGCTGAGGACAAGGTCCTGCTCGGCCTCAACTTCTACGTTGCCGGCGTGGACGACAAGCTGCCGCAATAATCTGCGTTGTGGGACAGGGTGTCATCCTCGGCCTTGACCCGGATGACACTCCCCATGTCCATGGATCCTCGCCTGAAGGGCGAGGATGACGTGGGAAATTGAGTTCGCAAAGATCGGGGCTGTACATCGACGCATGTGCAGCCTTGCTTATTTTCATGGGTTTTATTGCGTAGATGAAGTTTGCCTTTGCTTTTCCGGCAACTTGATGTCTTTCACTATATTCTGACTGAAGATACACGTCTGGCGCGATTTTTAAAATCGCCAACCGAACGGAAGGACATGGCACTTGCAGCGCGGAATGCTCGATGCGGCGATCGGTCTACGAAAGCTGCGGACAAATCATGCACAGGTCGTTCACAAGCTCGGTCTCGACATCGTGTCCGGCAACTTCAGGACCGGCGACATCCTGCCAGGCGATGCGGAGCTGATGGAGCGGCTTAAAGTTTCGCGCACCGTGCTGCGCGAAGCGATGAAGACGCTGACGGCCAAGGGCATGATTTCCCCCAAGGCGCGGATTGGTACGCGGGTGACGGAGCGCGAAAGCTGGAACATGTTCGACAGCGAAGTGCTGCTATGGCACTTCGAGGCCGGCGTCAGCGATGAGTTCCTGCTGCATCTCTACGATATCCGCAAAGCCTTCGAACCCTATGGCGCCGGGCTTGCCGCCATCAGGGCAAAGGATGCGGATATCGCAAAGCTTGCCGCCTATGCCAATGAGATGGGCAATACTGCTTATTCGAAAGAAAAGCGCGCGCTTGCGGACATGAATTTCCATGTCCTCATCACCGAAATGTCGGGCAACCCGTTCATGCGCACCGTTGGTTCGCTGATAAAGGCAGCTCTGGCGGGCATTTTCCGGATGAGCAATCCGGACACCGATCCCAATGAAATTTCCGATGTTTCAGCTTCGCACCTGAAGCTCGTGGAAGCCTTTCGTCTGCATGACGAGGCCGCCGCGCGTCGCGAGATGGAAAGATTGATTGAGAACGGCCGCCAGCAGGTACTGGAATTCACTGCCCGCAACTCCCGGCGATAAATCAGACGGTGGGAGCAGGATGTGATCCCGCTCCAATCACGTTTGATGAAAACCGGTGCGGAAATTTGGTGCAGATTTGCATGGTTTCTTAAGTGGGCCGCCGTTATAGCAATCCGGAATGAAATTACCGATGCGCCCGTTCGTTTTGCCGGACGGCGCAAAGTCAAACATGTGCCGCTGTATCGGCTGCCAGGCAGTCGCCGACGGGGTGTTGGAGGTCTTATGGAGCGCAGCTCTCTAGCCGTTATTCTCGCAGCGGGCGACAGCACGCGCATGAAGTCGTCGAAATCCAAGGTGCTGCATCCGGTCGCCGGCCGTCCGATGATTGCGCATGTGGTCGAGGCGGTGGCTGGATCGGGCGTGGGCACGGTGGCGCTCGTCGTCGGACGTGACGCCGACAATGTTGCCGCGGCGGCGAGCCTGCCGGGACTTCAGGTTGAGACTTTTCTTCAGACGGAACGCAAAGGTACCGGCCATGCCGTGCTTGCCGCACGTGCGGCAATCGAACGCGGCTTCGACGATCTCATCATCGCTTATGGCGACGTGCCGCTCATTACCTCCGCCACGCTCGACCGGGCCCGCGAGGCCATTGCTTCCGGCGCCGATGTCGCGGTGATCGGTTTTCACACCGACCGGCCTACGGGTTATGGCCGGCTGCTGGTCGAGAATGGCGAGCTGGTGGCGATCCGCGAGGAAAAGGATGCGACCGACGAAGAGCGCAGGGTGACCTGGTGCAATAGTGGTCTGATGGCGATCAATGGCCGCAATGCCCTTGATCTGCTCGACCGGATCGGCAACGGCAATGTGAAGGGCGAATATTATCTGACGGACGTGGTCGAAATCGCCCGGTCGCTCGGCCGCCGCGCCGTCGCCATCGATGCACCGGAAACAGAACTGGTCGGCTGCAACAACCGCGCCGAACTGGCCTTTATCGAAAAGCTCTGGCAGGAGCGCCGCCGCCATGAATTGATGGTCGACGGCGTATCGATGATCGCGCCTGAAACCGTCTTCCTCTCCTTCGATACGACGATCGGTCAGGACGCGCTGATCGAGCCCAATGTCGTTTTTGGTCCCGGCGTGACGGTCGAACCGGGTGCCGTGATCCATGCCTTCTCACACCTCGAAGGCGCGCATGTCGCGGAAGGTGCCACTGTTGGTCCCTATGCCCGGCTGCGACCGGGGGCCAACCTGCACGCCAACTCCAAGGTGGGTAATTTCTGCGAGGTCAAGAAGGCCGAGATCGGCGAGGGGGCCAAGGTCAATCATCTCACCTATATCGGCGACGCCTTCGTTGGCGCGGGCAGCAATATCGGTGCCGGCACCATCACCTGCAATTATGACGGTTACAACAAGGCTGAGACGCGGATCGGCGCGAACAGCTTCGTTGGTTCCAACTCGTCGCTGGTTGCTCCCGTGACGATTGGCGAGGGGGCCTACATCGCCTCCGGCAGCGTCATCACCGATGACGTGCCCGATGATGCGCTGGCTTTTGGGCGTGCGCGCCAGGAGGTGAAGCCGGGCCGCGCAACCGTGGTGCGCGAGCGGGCGAAGGCGCTGAAGGAAGCGAAGAAGAAGTCGCCTTGAAGGACGTTACGAAGCGATACCGAAAGTGACCGGCGCCATAATTGCGGATTGCACGGGAAAGATTAGAAGTTTCGGCGAAAAGATCGCCGTCTGGAGATATATATGTGCGGAATTGTCGGAATTGTCGGAACTGAGCCCGTTGCTGAACGGCTTGTCGATGCACTGAAGCGTCTCGAATATCGTGGCTACGATTCAGCCGGCGTTGCAACGATCGACAATGGCGCGATGGATCGCCGCCGTGCCGAGGGCAAGCTCTTCAATCTGGAAAAGCTGGTGTCCGAAAAGCCGCTTCCGGGCGTGGTCGGCATCGCGCATACACGCTGGGCGACCCACGGCGTGCCGAACGAAACCAACGCTCACCCGCACTTCGTCGATGGCGTGGCCGTCGTCCATAACGGCATCATCGAAAACTTCGCCGAACTGCGCGACGAACTGACCGCCGAGGGCGCGACCTTCACCACCCAGACCGACACCGAGGTGGTGGCGCAGCTTCTGGCGAAATATACCCGCGAGGGTCTTGGTCATCGTGAGGCTATGCTGAAGATGCTGAACCGCATGACCGGCGCTTATGCGCTGGTGGTGATGTTCAAGGACGATCCCGGCACGCTGCTTTCGGCGCGCTCCGGCCCGCCGCTTGCCGTCGGTTATGGCCGCGGAGAAATGTTCCTGGGTTCCGACGCCATTGCGCTTTCGCCCTTCACCAACGAGATCACCTATCTGGTGGATGGCGACTGCGCCATCGTGACCCGGCAGGGTGCTGAGATCATCGATTTCTCGGGCAAGCCGGTGAAGCGCGAGCGGCAGATATCGCAGGCGACGGCCTATGTCGTCGACAAGGGCAACCATCGCCACTTCATGGAAAAGGAAATCTACGAGCAGCCGGAAGTCATTTCCCATGCGCTCAGCCATTATGTGGATTTCGCCTCCAAGACCGTGAAAGAGGCCGATAAGGCCATCGATTTCGCCAAGCTTTCCGGACTTGCGATCTCCGCCTGCGGCACGGCTTATCTGTCCGGCCTGATCGGCAAATACTGGTTCGAGCGTTATGCGCGCCTGCCGGTGGAGATCGATGTGGCCTCCGAGTTCCGCTATCGCGAAATGCCACTTCAGCCAACGCAGGCGGCGCTCTTCATCTCGCAATCGGGTGAGACAGCCGATACGCTGGCATCGCTGCGCTATTGCAAGGAAAGCGATCTCAAGATCGGCGCCATCGTCAATGTGCGGGAATCGACCATTGCCCGGGAATCGGACGCCATCTTCCCGATCCTTGCCGGACCGGAAATCGGCGTCGCTTCCACCAAGGCCTTCACCTGCCAGCTTGCGGTGCTTGCTTCGCTCGCCATTGCCGCCGGCAAGGCGCGCGGCACGCTGAAGCCTGGTCAGGAAAAGGAACTTGTGCAACATCTGATCGAGATGCCGCGCATCATGAGCCAGGTGCTCAACATCATCCAGCCGCAGATAGAGGGCCTGTCGCGCGATCTGTCGCGCTTCAAGGACGTGCTTTATCTCGGCCGGGGCACCAGCTTCCCGCTGGCGCTGGAAGGCGCGCTGAAGCTCAAGGAAATTTCCTATATCCACGCCGAAGGTTATGCTGCCGGCGAGTTGAAGCACGGCCCCATCGCGCTGATCGACGAGAACATGCCCGTCATCGTGATTGCACCGCACGATCGCTTCTTCGAAAAGACCGTTTCGAACATGCAGGAAGTCGCCGCCCGCGGCGGCCGTATCATCTTCATCACGGATGAGAAGGGAGCTGGCGCTTCCAAGCTCGACACCATGGCGACGATCACGCTGCCGACCGTCGACGAACTGATCGCACCGATGGTCTTCTCGCTGCCCATTCAGCTGCTGGCCTATCACACCGCCGTTTTCATGGGTACGGATGTCGACCAGCCGCGCAACCTTGCAAAATCGGTCACGGTGGAATGATCATCCGGCCAGAGCGCCAGGGTGACGAAGAGGCGATTGCCCGCGTTACGGAAGAAGCCTTCCGTGACGTCGAGCATAGCGACAAGACCGAACATCTGATCGTGGCGCAGCTGCGGGAGGCCGGTGCGCTCACGGTTTCGCTCGTGGCCGAAGACAGCGAAGGGATCGTCGGCCATATCGGCTTTTCGCCCGTGACACTTTCAAGCGGCGACAGCGGCTGGTTTTGCCTTGCGCCTCTTTCGGTGACGCCGGAACGGCAGGGCGAGGGTATCGGCTCCCGGCTGGTGCGTGAAGGGCTTGGTGCGCTTGATCGGCTGAGCGCATCGGGATGTGTCGTTGCCGGCGATCCCGATTATTATGGACGCTTCGGTTTTCGCGCCGTCGAAGGCCTAAGCGCTATGGGGATTCCTGACGAATATTTCACAGTTCTTCGCTTGCATGGGGGAACGCCATCCGGCATTGTCAGTTTTCATCCGGGTTTCGATAGCGACAGCGCTTAACGCGAACGGTAAATGACCGACATTCCTCCCAAAATTTCCTTTGCGACACGGTTGCGCAACAGCTTCCTGACGGGCGTTCTGATCCTCGCACCCGTCACCATTACCATGTGGCTGGTGTGGAGCTTCCTGCAATGGGCGGATAGCTGGGTGAAGCCCTATATTCCCGCCCGTTACGATCCCGAGCAATATTTCGATGTGGCCATTCCGGGCTTCGGCCTGCTGATCGCTGTCATCGGCATCACCCTCATCGGCTTTCTCGGCAATAACCTGATCGGGAAATGGATTGTCGGCGTCGGTGAATCCATCCTCAACCGCATGCCGTTGGTGCGGCCGATCTATAAAAGCATCAAACAGCTGTTCGAATCCGTCCTGAAGGAGCACTCGAACTCCTTCAAGAAGGTTGGCCTGATCGAGTTCCCGTCGTCAGGCACATGGGCGATGGTGTTTGTGGCTTCCGAGGCAAAGGGCGAACTCGCCCATCGCTTCAACGAGATGGGCCAGCAGATGGTCGCCGTCTTCCTGCCGCCCACACCGGTGCCGACGGCGGGCTTCCTACTGTTCGTGCCCAAGGACAAGATCGTGATGCTGGACATGACCCCGGAGGATGCGGCGAAGCTGCTGATCTCGGGTGGTCTTGTGGCGCCGGATTTCAAGCCGCCGAAGATGATCGCGCCGGTTTGAACGCATTCGCAAGGCGCTAGATTCCTTCCTCCATTCCCGCGGAGGGAGGTAAAGCCATACGGTTGACGAACCATTGTGGTTCACCAATAATCACAGTGAACCAACAAGGGTTGCGATTATGACTGCATTTACTGTTCGCCTGCCTGATGAGGTTGCCGACAAACTCGACCAGTTGGCGGAAAAACTTGACCGGTCGCGATCCTACATGGCGGCGCGGGCGATTGAGGACTTTGTTTCCCGCGAGGAGTGGCAGCTTGCCGAGATTGAGGCGGGTGTGGCGGAAGCCGATCGCGGCGAGTTCGGGACAGCTGAGGATCTCGCAAACATTGTCGGGAAATATACAAAATCCGCCCGGCCGTCATGAGTGACCGGCGAATTCGTTGGACTTTACGGGCGCTGCGACGGCTCGATGAAATTGGTGCGCATATCGAAAAGGATAATCCAGCGGCTGCTGCCCGGGTAATTTCCCGAATTGTTTCAGCGGTTGATATGTTGGTGGAACAGCCAGCCATGGGGCGGGTCGGACGCATCAGAGGAACACGGGAAGCCGTGCTGCACGACATTTCCTACATCATTGCTTACCGCGTGGGCGGGGATGTCGAAATTTTGACGATCATCCACACATCGCAGCGGTGGCCTTCGGCGCTTTAGCCCAACAGTCGCCGGACTTCTGGTCAGTCCTCATCATCCAGATCATCCACTTCCGTCCCCGTATTGGTCGCGTGGAACACGGGAACGAAAAGCCGCATATAGACCAGCCGCACGGTCCAGCCCTGTTCCAGTGCCTCCGCCCATGCCTTTTTGCGACCGGGCTTCTTGAACGACTTGCCGATTGCCTTCTTCTCGCTTTTTGCAAATGTTTCGGGCTGGAGGACGTTCTGCGGAGAGCACAGCGCGTATCCCTTGCGGAAGGCGGGTGGTGGGCGGCGCGGGTCGATCATGTTCATGGGCGTTCTCTTTCAGCCGGCGTGCAGGAAACGAATCGCTTCGTCGCGGCGGTGCAGATAGAGCAAGGTGCGTAGCGCATCGCCGCGTGGACCTGTCAGTTCCGGGTCGCGCTCGATGACATAGGCGGCGTCCTTGCGGGCGATTTCCAGGAGGTCGGCATGAGCCTCGAGGCTGGCGATGCGGAAGCCAGGCGTGCCTGATTGACGCGTGCCGAGCAACTCGCCTTCGCCGCGCAGCTTCAAATCTTCCTCGGCGATCAGGAAGCCATCCTCGCTGTCGCGCAGGATGGAGAGCCGGGCGCGGCCGTTTTCGCTGAGCGGGCCCTTGTAGAGCAGGATACAGGTGGAGGCCTCGTCGCCGCGTCCGACGCGGCCTCGCAGCTGGTGCAGCTGGGCGAGGCCGAAACGTTCGGCGTGTTCGATGACCATGATCGTCGCGTCAGGCACATCGACGCCGACCTCGACCACCGTAGTTGCCACCAGCAGGCGGGTTTCGCCGTTCTTGAAGGCGAGCATGGCGGCGTCCTTCTCCGGGCCGCTCATACGCCCGTGAATGAGGCCGATGTTGGCGCCGAGCATCTGCGAGAGAACCGCGTGGCGCTCCTCCGCCGACATCAGGTCGGACTCCTCCGTCTCCTCCACCAGCGGGCAAATCCAGTAGGCTTTTTTGCCGTCCTTCAGCGCTGCGCGCAGCCGCTCAACAATATCGCCGATGCGTTCGGTGGGGATCGTCACCGTCTGGATGGGTTTGCGGCCCGCCGGTTTTTCGGTGAGCTTGGAGACATCCATGTCCCCGAAGGCGGCCAGTACCAGCGTGCGTGGAATGGGCGTGGCGGTCATGACAAGCATATGCGGCGTGATGCCCTTGGCGGTGAGGCGCAGGCGCTGATGCACGCCGAAACGGTGTTGTTCATCCACCACGGCCAGCACAAGGTTCTTATAGGTGACGCTGTCCTGGAACAGCGCATGGGTGCCGATGACGATCTGCGCTTCGCCCGAGGCCACGCGCTCCTCGATCTCGCGGCGCTCCTTGCCCTTGGTGCGGCCGGTCAGCACTTCCACCGTGAGGCCCACGGCCTGCGCGAGTTTGGAGATGGTGGCATAGTGCTGGCGGGCAAGGATTTCGGTGGGCGCCATCAGCACCGCCTGTCCGCCGGCTTCCACCGCCGTCGCCATGGCCATCAGCGCCACCAGCGTCTTGCCCGCACCGACATCGCCCTGCAGCAGCCGCAACATGCGGTCTTCGCCAGCCATGTCGGTCAGGATATCCTTGACGGCGGCGCTCTGGCTTGCCGTCAGCGAGAAGGGCAGTTGCGACAGGATCTTTGCGGCGATATCGCCCTTGGAGCGGATTGGCTGGCCCGCCACCTTGCGCAGCCGCTGGCGCACCAGCGCCAGTGAGAGCTGCCCGGCCAGGAATTCGTCATAGGCAAGCCGTCTGCGCGCCGGCGCCTGAGGATCGATATCGGCGCTGTCGCGCGGATCGTGCAATTCGCGGAAGCTTGATGCCACGTCACCGAAGCCCTGCCGGGTCTTGAGCGTCTCATCGATCCATTCCGGGAAAACCGGCAACTTAGAGAGCCCGCCTTCGATCGCCTTGCGCAACACCTTGGCGGAAAGGCCGGCGGTCATGGGATAAACCGCTTCCACAAGCGGCAGATTTTCCGCCTCGGAAAGCTTCACCATGAAATCCGGATGCACCATGGAGGCGCGGCCGTTAAACCAGTCCACCTTGCCGCTGACGAGAACCTCTTCATCGACGGGCAGGGCCTTTGACAGCCAGTCGCCCTTGGCGCGAAAGAAGGTCAGCGCCAGTTCGCCGGTCTCGTCATGCAGGAAGACGCGATAGGGCGCGGAGCGGTTACCCGGCGGTGGCGGCTGATGGCGGTCGACACGTCCCTGAATGGTGACAATGGCGCCGGGTGCTGCAAGCGCGATGCCGGGACGGTTGCGGCGGTCGATGACGTTGGAGGGCGCATGGAACAAAAGGTCGATAACGCGCGTATCGTCCGCATTCTCCCGTCCCAGAAGTTTTGCCAGGAGATCGGCAAGCTTCGGCCCCACGCCGGCAAGCGTGGAGACGGAGGCAAACAGCGGATCGAGAATGGCCGGGCGCATGGGCAGCAAAATCGGGGAAGGGGACGGCTTATGCAAGACTTCGCAGGTCACAAAGCCGGGTTATCACCGGCAGATTTTCGTGGCGGTGGTATTATTTCGATAAAAACCGGTTCCCAAGCGTTCGCCTCCTGTTCTATAGGAGGTCGCAGTCAACACATTGTTGATTAGTCAACCGAAAGGTGAATGCGATGACTGGACTGGTGCGCACGAGTGCCGACCTCGATCCGAGACGCCGGCGGATACTTTACCGCTGCTGGCACCGCGGCATTCGCGAGATGGACCTCGTTCTCGGGCAATTCGCGGAAGACAATATCGCGCTGCTTTCCGATGACCAGCTCGATGAGCTTGAAGTCATCATGGCGGAAGAGGATAACGACCTCGTCAAGATGGTGACGGGGGCGCTTGCAATTCCTGAAAAGTTCCAGACCCCCCTGTTCATGAAGATCGCCTCCTACCGTCCCGATTTCGATCTCGTCACCGCAGACAACGTGAAAGCCTGAAACCATGATAGCCGGATTCGATGCAAAGCTGGTGTCGTCGGCCGATACGCCGCTGACCATCGGAAACGTGCCCGCCGGCATGGAGGCGCTGCTGCTTGCCGAGATGGCGCGCGCAGGCACCTCGGTTGCCTATGTGATGTCGGATGGCCAGCGCATCGCCGATCTCGAACAAATTCTCGGCTTTGTTGCGCCCGATATTCCGGTCGTGACGCTGCCGGCCTGGGACTGCCTCCCCTATGACCGCGTGTCACCAAGCGCCGACACGTCGGCGCGTCGCCTGGCGGCGCTTGCCGGTCTCATCAGCCACGCGAAGAAACCGCATCCGGCCATCGTGCTGGTCACCGTCAACGCCATGCTGCAGAAGATGGCGCCGCGCGACATCATCGAAAGCCTTGGCTTCTCCGCCAGACCCGGCAACCAGATCCGCATGGAGGATATTGCCGCGCGGCTGGAGCGCAACGGTTTCGACCGGGTTGCGACGGTGCGTGAAGTGGGCGAGTTCGCCGTGCGCGGCGGTATTCTCGATGTTTTCGTGCCGGGCACCGAGGAGCCTGTGCGGCTCGATTTCTTCGGCGATACGCTGGAGAGCATCCGTACCTTCGATCCCGCCAGCCAGCGGACCATCGGCCAGGCGCGCTCGCTCGATCTGAACCCGATGAGCGAAGTGACGCTGACGCCGGATACGATCAGCCGGTTTCGCAAGAATTATCTTTCGCTGTTCGGCGCGGCGACGCGCGACGATGCGCTTTATCAGGCCGTTTCCGAGGGCCGCCGTTATGCCGGCATGGAGCACTGGCTGCCGCTATTTTACGAGAAGCTGGAGACCGCCTTCGATTACCTGAAGGGGTTCCGCATCGTCACCGATCACACCGCACGCGAGGCGGCGAAGGAGCGGTCCAAGCTGGTGCTCGATTATTACGAGGCGCGGCGCGCTTCCGGCGAGACGAAGGGATCGACCCAGGGTGCGCCCTACAAGCCCGTGTCTCCCGGTCAGCTTTATCTCAACGGCAAGGATTTCGACACGGCCCTTTCTGCCGTCAATGCGGTGCGTCTGACGCCCTTCAATGAGCAGGACAGCGAGGGAAGACCCGTCGCCACGCTGGACGCGCATGTCGGCCCGCGCTGGGCGCGGCAGCCAACCGAAGGCGAAAGCGAAGAGCGGGTCAATGTCTTTGCCCTGGCTGTGAAACACATAGCCGAGCGCCGCGCCAAGGGCTGGAAGGTGCTGATAACAGGCTGGTCGGAAGGCTCGCTCGACCGGTTGCTGCAGGTGCTGAACGAGCATGGGCTTGAGAAGATCAAGCCGGTTACCTCGCTAAAAGAGGTGGAGAAGCTTGGCAAAGGCGAGGCCGCCTCCGCGGTGCTGAGCCTTGAAGCCGGCTTCGAAACCGGGAATCTTGCCGTTATCGGCGAGCAGGACATTCTCGGCGACCGCATGGTGCGGCGCTCCAAGCGCCGCAAACGCGGTGCGGATTTCATTTCGGAAGTGGCCGGTCTGGACGAGGGCTCGCTCGTCGTTCATGCCGAACACGGCATTGGTCGTTTTGTCGGCCTGCAGACCATCGAGGCGGCGGGCGCACCGCGCGCCTGTCTCGAACTGCATTATGCCGATGACGCCAAGCTGTTTCTGCCGGTTGAAAACATCGATCTCCTCTCGCGTTACGGCTCGGACGCGGCGGAGGCGACGCTCGACAAGCTCGGCGGCGGCGCATGGCAGATGCGCAAGGCCAAGCTCAAGAAGCGCCTGCTCGACATGGCCGATGAGCTTATCCGCATCGCAGCGGCGCGTCTCGTGCGCCATGCGCCGGAGCTTGTCGCGCCCGATGGGCTGTATGATGAGTTTGCTGCCCGTTTCCCCTACGACGAAACCGAGGACCAGCTGAACGCCATCGAGGCGGTGCGGGAGGATCTCGCGGCCGGCCGGCCGATGGACCGTCTCATCTGCGGCGACGTTGGCTTCGGCAAGACCGAAGTGGCCCTGCGCGCCGCCTTCCTTGCCGCCATGAATGGTGTGCAGGTGGCTGTCGTGGTGCCGACCACGCTGCTCGCCCGCCAGCATTTCCGGACTTTCTCGGAGCGTTTCCGCGGGTTGCCCATCCGCGTGCAGCAGGCTTCCCGTCTCGTCGGCTCCAAGGAACTGGCGCTGACCAAGAAGGAAGTTGCTGACGGAAAGACCGATATCGTCGTCGGCACGCATGCGCTGCTCGGTGCGGGCATCAGCTTTGCCAATCTCGGCCTACTCATCATCGATGAGGAGCAGCATTTCGGCGTCAAGCACAAGGAGCGGCTGAAGGAGCTGAAAAGCGACGTGCACGTGCTGACGCTATCGGCGACGCCCATTCCGCGCACCTTGCAGCTCGCCATGACCGGGGTTCGCGAACTGTCGCTCATCACCACCCCGCCTGTCGACCGCATGGCGGTGCGCACTTTCATCTCGCCGTTTGACCCGCTCGTCATTCGTGAGACGCTGATGCGTGAGCATTATCGTGGCGGCCAGAGTTTCTACGTTTGTCCGCGGCTTGCCGATCTCGCCGATATCCTTGCCTTCCTGCAATCGGATGTGCCGGAACTGAAGGTGGCGGTGGCGCATGGGCAGATGGCGGCGGGCGAGCTGGAAGACATCATGAACGCCTTCTACGACGGCAAATATGATGTGCTGCTGTCGACCACCATCGTCGAATCCGGCCTTGACGTTCCAACCGCCAATACGCTGATCGTGCATCGCGCCGATATGTTCGGTCTTGCCCAGCTGTACCAGCTGCGTGGCCGTGTCGGCCGCTCCAAGGTGCGCGCCTTCGCGCTCTTCACCCTGCCGGTCAACAAGGTGCTGACCACGACTGCCGAGCGCCGGCTGAAGGTGCTGCAATCGCTCGATACGCTCGGCGCCGGTTTCCAGCTGGCGAGCCACGATCTTGATATTCGCGGTGCGGGCAATCTACTCGGGGAAGAACAGTCCGGCCATATCAAGGAAGTCGGTTTCGAGCTTTATCAGCAGATGCTGGAAGAGGCTGTCGCCGAAGTGAAGGGTGACGAGCAGGTGCAGGATAGCGGCTGGTCGCCGCAGATTTCGGTCGGCACATCCGTCATGATCCCGGAAGATTACGTTCCCGATCTGCATCTGCGCATGGGCCTTTACCGCCGGCTTGGCGAGCTTGCCGATATCAGCGAAATCGACGGTTTCGGCGCTGAAATGATCGACCGTTTCGGCCCGCTGCCGAAAGAAGTGCAGCATCTTCTCAAGATCGTCTACATCAAGTCGCTCTGCCGCATTGCCAATGTCGAGAAGCTGGATGCCGGGCCGAAGGGCGTTGTCGTGCAGTTCCGCAACAAGGAATTCCCGAACCCGGCGGCGCTTGTCGGTTACATTGGCAAGCAGGGATCGATGGCGAAGATCCGTCCCGATCACAGCCTTTTCCTCAACCGCGATCTGCCGACGCCGGAAAAGCGGCTGACGGGTGCGGCGATGATCATGACGCAGCTGGCGGAGCTGGCGCGGTCGTAGATTTGAGTTTCAGAGGGTGGGCTATTTGGTACCGCAGGTGGGTGGGGTTTACCCCCTCTGCCCTGCCGGGCATCTCCCCCTCAAGGGGGGAGATCGAAATGCGGCAACATCTCGCACATCTCAACCCCTTCGAATGAGGCGGCAACGGCGCCTCTTGCTGATCTCCCCCCTTGAGGGGGAGATGCCCGGCAGGGCAGAGGGGGTAAAGCCACACCCACCTTTGGCCACTCACAATGCCCCACGCGGCTCAGCGAAAATTACCGCAATGTAACGAAACGGACATCTACCGGTATTCTTCGCAGGCGTAATCTCATCCTCATACCCGGTGCGGCGGATGAGTGGATGCCGCCGGGTGATGAAGGAGCAGGACGATGTGGACCAATATCAACAGGTTTGCCACCGCTGGTCTGGTTGCCTTGACAATTGCGGGCACCACAATTGCCACCACCAGTCAGGCGGAAGCGCGCAATAATTTCGGCCGCGGCCTTGCCGCCGGTATTGCCGGCACGATCATTGGCGGAGCGCTGATTGCGGGTGCAAGACACCCGGGCTATGCCTACGGCCCCGCCTATTACGCGCCTGCTTATGCTACGCCGGCTTATGGCCCGCCGGTCGTTTATGAACCCGTCTATCCCCGCTGCCATGTGGCCTGGAGACAGAACGCCTGGGGCGACATGTATCGGGTCAGGGTTTGCAATTGATTGAACGCCGGACCGGCGGTGCCTGAAGCGCCGCCGGTTTTTTCGCTCTCTGGGGCTAGTGACTGTCTTCCGGCGTAATACCGACAGCCACGTTCTGGTCTGTCGCGGCGATGGAGGCGGGCAATGGCACCTTTCTCTGTTTCTCGCGGAGCAATGTCAGCAGGCCGGATCCGACGATGAGGGCAATGCCGATCAACATCCAGCCGTCGATACGATCGCCAAAAATCAGATAACCGAACAGGATGGCCCAGAGCATCTGGCTATATTGCGTCGGGCCGATCATGGCGGCGGGCGCATATTGGGCGGCGTACATGACCAGAATGTTGCCAAGCGCGCCGAGCAGGCCGTATCCTGCCAGCAGCAGCCATTGTTCGCCACCCGGCATGACGAAGCTCGGCACCATGGCAACGCCGCTGATGACGAGACAGCCCAGCACGCCCGCACCATAAAGCGAAACATTCTTTTCCGATGGGCCCATGGCGCGGAAGATCACGATGCTGAGCGCGCCGCTGAAGCCGGCGATGATGGCGCCCAGATGGCCTATGCCCAGTTCACGGAATCCGGGCCGCAGGATGATGAGCACACCCAGAAAACCGATGATGACGGCCGACCAGCGGCGAATGCCCACCTGTTCCTTGAGAAACATCACCGACATGATGGTGACGAAGGACGGAAGCAGGAAGATCAGCGCGAAAGCTTCCGCCATGGAAAGATGGGTAAAGGCAGTCACGCTGCCGACAGCGCCGGTGCCGGCCGAAAAAAAGCGGATGATCCAGAGCGGCCGGTTGGTTGTTTTCACCACATCCAGCCAGCTGTCATTGCGTTTGCGGATGAAGGGCAGGGCGACGAGGCCGAACAGGGCTCCGAAGAAGGCCGATTCGATCGGCGAAATCTGGCCTTCAATGAGTTTAACGCTGGCATCGCTCCAGGCATAGGCAGCGAAGGCTGCAAAGGCGAGCAGAATGCCTTTCAGGGTCTGGTCGGACACGGAAACACCGGCAAAAATCGAGTTGTTGAAAACCGCCGGTGGTTTGACCGTCAGTTCATCGATCTATGCTCGTCCGCCTTGATTTTTGCAATATCCCGCAATGCAGCAATCAGGACATCGGGTGTTTGTGCACCGCTTATGGCGTATTTCTGGTCGATGATGAAAAAGGGCACGCCGGCGACACCCATCTGCTGGGCGGCATCGATTTCAGCGACGACCGTATCCTTGTCCGCGTCCGAAGCCAGCAGCCGCTCGACGACTTTCGCATCCATGCCGGCCTTTGCGGCAACGTCGACCAGCACGGCATGATCACCGATATTGCGGCCTTCCTCGAAATTGGCCTTGAACAGGCCGGTCACGACGCGTTCCTGGACGTCGCGGCCTTCGGAATGGGCCCAGAGCGACAGGCGATGGGCATCGAGCGTGTTCGGCCCGATCTTGATCGCGTCGAAATCGTAGGTAATGCCGACTTCCCTGCCGAGCTGAACCAACGTGGCATGGGCCTGTTCCAGACGCTCCTTGCCGAGCTTTTCCTCGAGAGCGGCTTTCTGGTCGACTCCTTCCGGCGGATAGTCCGGGTTGAGGCGGTAGGGACGCCAGTTCACGTCGACGCTGATTTCATCCTGCACCTCGGCAATGGCGAGATCGAGCCGGGCCTTGCCGAGATAACACCACGGGCAGACCATGTCCGATACGACGTCAACAACGATGCGTTCCATGGCTGATGTTCCTTATATGATAGACATGACGGTGGCAGGTTATTGCGCCCGCGCGTCCCACCAGGTCTGTTTCTGATTGCCCTGTATTGGAGTGATATCCGGGCGGTCGATATATTTCCAGCGGGCGACCCATTGGGCGCCGATGTAATAGAGCGGAATGATATAATGTCCCGCCACAAGCAGGCGGTCATAAGCGCGCACGGCCGCCTGGAAATCTTCCGTCGAGCGGGCCTGCAACAGCGCCTCTATCATCCGGTCTATATCGGGATTGGCAACACCTGCATAGTTGAAGCTGCCCTGCGCATCACGCGAGAGCGAGTTCCAGCGGTTCAGCTGCTCCATGCCGGGCGAAAGCGACGAGGGCAGGGAGCGGATGATCATGTCGTAATCGAAGCTGTTCGAGCGTGACTGGTATTGCCCGTCATCAACCGAGCGAATGCCCATGGCGACGCCGATCAGGTTCAGCGAACGCTGATAGGCGAGCGCGATACGCTCCTGCGCCGGGTTCTGCGTCATGATTTCGAAAGCGAGCTGGCGGCCATTGGCATCGGACATCCTGCCGTTCTTGATGCTGTAGCCAGCCTCTTTCAGCGTGTCGACGGCCATTTTGAGCACCTTGCGGTCGGCGCCCGTGCCGTCCGTGGTCGGCAGCGCATAGGTGCCGGCCAGAAGCTCCGGCGGCATGGACTTTGCCGCGTCACCGAGCAGCGCCAGTTCGCGCGCGTCGGCGGCGTTGCCATAGGCGCCGAGCGGCGAGTTCTGCCAGTAGCTCTGCGTCCGCTTGAAGGAGCCGCCGAGGATGTTTTTGTTCATCCACTCGAAATCGAAGGCATAGGTAAGGCCTTCGCGTACCTTTTCGTCAGCGAAGACGGCGCGGCGGGTGTTGAAGACGAGACCGAACATGCCGGTCGGCAGGCGCGGCTGGAACACGTCCTTGACGATATCGCCGCGATGCACGGCGGGGAAATTATAGGCCTGCCCCCAGTGGGAGGTATCGGAGGTGCCATTGATGGCATCGCCTTCCGGGTAGATGTCGATATCGCCCTTCTTGAAGGCCTCGAACATGGTCGTGACCTGAAGGAAATAGGTGATGCTGATCTCGTCGTAATTATCGAAACCGACTTTGCCGGGAATGTCCTTGCCCCAGTAGTCGGGGTTTCTCTCCCAGATGATTCGTTCACCCGGGCGCAGCGTCTTGATTCGGTAAGGGCCGGAGCCGACAACCGCACCGAGGCCCGCCTGCTCGAATTTTTCCGGATCGGTCGCGTGTTTCGGCAGGATCGGCGTTGAAGAGGCGAGGATGAGAGGCGTTTCGCGATTCGCCTTTTCGTTGAAGGTGAAGCGCACGCTGTGTTCGCCGGTCTTCTCCATCTTGGCTACGCCGTCGAGACGGCTGTTGAATGGCGGGCGGCCCTTTTCCTTCAGGAGATTGAAGGTGAAGATCACGTCATCAGGCGTTACCGGCTCGCCATCCGACCATTTCGCCTTGGGGTTGATGTTGAACTGAACGAAGCTGCGCTCGTCGTCCCACTCCACGGTTTCGGCGAGCAGCCCATAGAGGCTAAAGGGCTCGTCGCTGGAGCGAGACATCAGCGGCTCGTAAAGAAGATTGCCGAATTCCGGATCCCAGACGCCGCGGGCGGTGGTGCGCATTCCCTTGAGAACGAAGGGGTTCAGGCTGTCGAAGGTGCCGACCACGCCATAAGAAATGCGGCCGCCTTTCTTCACGTCCGGATTGACATAAGGCAGGTGTTGGTAATCTGCGGGAAGCGCTGGCGTGCCATGCATCGAGATGGCGTGCAGCGGTTGCGCTACCGCACTCCCGCCGGGAAGCAGGGATGATCCCAAAAGAAACAATGCGGGGATGAGGGCCGCAAGGTTGCGCATGTCACTGTCCTGTCTCAACTGTCCGTCCGATGTGCGTCAGGACCGTTTATCGTAATGATTCTGGCAGATATGTAGCACACGGACATTGCATGACCCATGCAAGCGCGGGAAATCTTGGCTCCGCTCAAGAAAAAGTTAAAGAAGTGCTGGATATCGCCGCGAACGGCATGTAACAGGGGGACCGGAAGAGACGGGTCACGCATTTGCCTCATTTAAACGACAGTTGAACGGGCAGAAGGATACCGCCATCGACGAACAGGACCTTGAGCGGTTCTGTTCTGGCAGACATTCAGGAGACGGAACTCTTATGATGCACAAGGCAAACACATTCACCCGGACGGCTCTGTCCGCTCTGGTCCTCTCTCTCGGCGCTGTGTCCGCTCCGGCCATCTCGCAGGCGCAGGATGCTGCTCCGGCTGCTCAGGGCGCTGGCGCTCCGCCGCTCGGCTGGTTCAAGACCTGCTCCAAGCAGGAAGACAACGATGTCTGCGTTGTGCAGAACGTGGTTCTCGCCCAGAATGGCCAGATGATCACGGCCGTTGGCCTCATCACCGTTGAAGGCAAGGTCAACCGCAAGCTGCTGCAGGTTTCCGTTCCGACCGCGCGTCTCATTCCTCCGGGTGTGATGATGCAGATCGATGGCGGCAAGGGTCAGAAGCTCGATTACGCCGTTTGCCTTCCCGACAAGTGCACGGCTGAAGTGCCGCTGACGGACGCCATGATCGCTTCGCTGAAGAAGGGTAGCGAGGTGGTCTTCACCTCCATCAACTTCCGCCGCGCGCCGAACCCCATCAAGATCGCGCTTTCCGGTTTCACCGGCGCTTATGACGGCCCGGCAATCACCCAGTCGCAGCTGGCCGAAAGCCAGCGCAGCCTGCAGGAAGGCATGCAGAAGAAGGCGGAAGAAGCTCGCAAGAAGCTCGAAGCTGCTCAGGATGCTGCCAAGGGCGCGCCGAAGCCCTGATTGCCGCGCAAGCTTCAAAAAAACAGAAAACCGGTCTGGCGACAGACCGGTTTTTTTATGCGTGCTCGATATCCCCGGGAGGAGGGAGATGCTTGGCGGGCGTCAGTGCGCCGTGGACATTTTCGGGCGCCATTCGCCGTTCGGCGCCTTGTCAAAGATGCGGCCGATGTTGGGATTTCGGAGCGGCGTCTCGTTTTCGTCGTGGACGAGGTTCTGTTCGGAAACATAGGCGACATATTCCGTCTCCTCGTTTTCGGCGAGAAGATGATAGAAGGGCTGGTCGCGTTCCGGCCTGATTTCCGCGGGAATGGCGTTCCACCATTCCTCGGTATTGGCATATTCCGGGTCCACGTCGATTACCACACCGCGGAACGGAAACACCTTGTGGCGAACGATCTCGCCAAGCGTGAATTTTGCGTTTCTTTGTTTCATGGCATGTACTTCCTTTCCCAATACTAGTTGGTATCGGAACGCGAAATATCAAGACCTGGCGCTTTGACGCCGCTCTGCCGTTCGTGTTCAGCGCCCTTTGCCGATCGGCGCGGTGGCGATGATGACGCCGCCGGTGACCAATACGATGCCGATGGCATGATAGGTCTCGAAGGATTCGCCGAGAAACACCGTCGCCATGAGGATCGAGACCGGCGGCATCATGTACAGCGTAATTCCCGCCGTGGCGGGACCGAAAACGCGTACCGTGTGGGTAAAGCAATAAAAGGCCAGAAGTGAGGCGAACAGGATGATGCCGCCGATCTTCGCCCATGCAACAGGCGTGGCAGGCAGCATGCCGCCCTGTGCCAGTTCCAGTGCTGCCGGCGGCAGAAGGACAAGCGCGCCGGAAAAAGCAATCAGTCCGAAGAGACTGAAGGACGCCATCTGCCGCGCCGCCGGATCGCGCAGCAGCAGCGAATAGATCGCAAAGGCAATGGCCGCTGTCAGGATCGCGAAATCGCCGATGTTGAAATTCATGTGCCGGAGAGCGGCGATATCGCCCTTGAGCACGATGGCGGCGACGCCGGCGAAGGCGATAATCATGCCCGCCACTTCAAGCTTGCGGATCGGCCGGCCCTGAAAGATGCGCTGGAACAGAATGATGAACAGCGAGGAGGTGGTGTAGATCAGCGTGCCGTTGGCGGCCGTGGTCATGGTGAGGCCCCAATAGACCACGCCGCCGCAGATGCCCATGCCGAGAATGCCGAGGACGAGCCAGAGCAGCGTCTTGTGCCGCACGAAAGCAAGGCAGTTGCGCCAGTCGGCGATCATGAAGGGCGCGATGATGAGGGTCGAGCCGATCCAGCGGATGAAGGCGGCGATGAAAGGCGAGACCTCACCGACGACGCCGCGGCCGAAAACGACGTTGCTGGCGAAAAAGAAGGGAACGGCCAGAAAGATGAGCCAGTCCGTGAGGCGGGTTTGCTGCGTGGCTGGCGTGTTCGGCATTCTTCACGGTCAGGGTTGAACTTCAAAAGAAAACGGCGGCTTTCCGGGGAAAACCGCCGCGATGAATGGAGCGCCCCGGTGGAGCGCCCGCAGGGCCGATCAGGCCGAGTAGTACATGTCGAATTCGACCGGGTGAGGGGTCATTTCGAAACGCATGACTTCCTGCATCTTCAGTTCGATGAAGCTATCGATCTGGTCGTCGTCAAACACGCCGCCTGCGGTCAGGAACTTGCGGTCCTTGTCGAGGCTTTCCAGCGCTTCACGCAGCGAACCGCAGACGGTCGGGATCTTCTTCAGTTCCTTGGCAGGAAGGTCGTAAAGGTCCTTGTCCATCGGCTTGCCGGGATGGATCTTGTTCTTGATGCCGTCGAGGCCGGCCATCAGCATGGCCGCAAAACCGAGATAGGGGTTTTGGGTCGGGTCCGGGAAGCGGACTTCGACGCGCTTTGCCTTCGGGTTGGAGCCGAAGGGGATACGGCAGGAGGCGGAACGGTTGCGCGCGGAGTAGGCGAGCAGAACCGGCGCTTCATAACCCGGCACCAGACGCTTGTAGGAGTTGGTGGTGGGGTTGGTGAAAGCGTTGATCGCCTTGGCATGCTTGATGATGCCGCCGATGTAGTACAGGCAGGTTTCGGAAAGACCGGCATATTCATCGCCTGCGAAGGTCGGCTTGCCGCCCTTCCAGATCGACTGGTGAACGTGCATGCCCGAGCCGTTGTCGCCGAAGATCGGCTTCGGCATGAAGGTTGCCGTCTTGCCATAGGCATTGGCGACCTGGTGCACAACGTACTTGTAAATCTGCATCTTGTCGGCGCTGGAGACCAGCGTGTCGAACTTCACGCCCAGCTCGTGCTGTGCGGCAGCCACTTCGTGGTGATGCTTTTCAACGACGACGCCCATTTCGGCGAGAACCGTCAGCATTTCGGAGCGCATGTCCTGCAGGCTGTCGATCGGCGGAACGGGGAAATAACCGCCCTTGACGCGCGGACGGTGGCCGAGGTTGCCGGTCTCGTAGTCGGTGTCGTCATTGGACGGCAGTTCGGACGAATCGAGCTTGAAGCCGGTGTTGTAGGGGTCTGCCTTGTATTTCACGTCGTCGAAGACGAAGAATTCAGGCTCGGGACCGACGAAAACCGTGTCGCCGATACCTGATGCCTTGAGGTAGGCTTCGGCCTTCTTGGCGGTGCCGCGCGGGTCGCGGTTATAGGCTTCGCCCGAGACCGGGTCGAGAATATCGCAAAGGACGACCAGGGTGGACTGGGCGAAGAACGGGTCGACATGGGCGGTGGCCGGATCTGGCATCAGCACCATGTCGGACTCGTTGATGGCCTTCCAGCCGGCGATCGAGGAGCCGTCGAACATGACGCCGTCGGCGAACATGTCTTCGTCGACGCATACCACGTCCATGGTGACGTGCTGCAGCTTGCCCTTGGGATCGGTAAAGCGCAGGTCCACGAACTTGATGTCGTTATCCTTGATCTGCTTCAAGATATCGTTTGCGGTCGTCATTTAAACTTTTCCTTGAGTGTGATGATGACGAGGTGAAAACCCAAGCCTCCCCGGCTCGGGACTTTTTTAATTATATGGCGTCCACGCCTGTTTCACCGGTACGGATGCGGATGACTTCCTCGACATTGGAAACGAAAATCTTTCCGTCGCCGATGCGTCCGGTCTGCGCCGCATTGCGGATCGCCTCGATGACGGCTTCCGCATTCTCATCCGCCAATACGACTTCGACTTTCACTTTCGGCAAAAAGTCCACGACGTACTCTGCACCGCGGTAGAGTTCCGTGTGGCCTTTCTGACGACCAAAGCCTTTTGCTTCCGTGACCGTGATTCCCTGAAGTCCGACTTCCTGAAGGGCTTCCTTCACTTCGTCGAGCTTGAAAGGCTTAATGATCGCTTCGATCTTTTTCATGAGAAAATATCTCTCCGCTTCTCCCGTTAAAGCAGGTAACTCCCGCTCTGCCACAAGAATGCACGTATTGTGCCAGATCGGAAGCGGGCTTGAAGAAAAAACTTCGCCCCGCGGCCTTTCCCGCACAAAATGCATTCGCTTTTCGCGGTTCTACCGGCAATTCGTCACTAGAATCCGAAAAATCCATCAGCATTTCTGCGGTTTTCTTTAATATTAGAAATTTTTAAAATTCGATTATGCTGTGGTCGCGGGTTGAGCTATTGCACATATTATATGCATTTGAGTGTTTTTTGGTCTCCGAATTTTGCTTATTTTTGTATCGATTGCCTTTCCTGCGTTTTGAAGGAATGATGGGGCATGACCTCCATTTCCGAGTTCCTCCTTATCGACCCGGCTGTGATGGCGCGCATCGATGCGGCAGCCGGCCAATCCGGCATCCCGCTTTACGATTTGATGGAGCGTGCGGGGCAGGCGGTGGCTGCTTCGGCGCTTCGGCATTACCCGCAGGCGCTGCGCTTCGTCGTCCTGTGCGGCAGCGGGAATAACGGAGGTGACGGTTATGTTGCGGCGCGGGCGCTGGCGCAAAGCGGCGCTAAAGTCGTTGTCCATCACCTCGGCGATATCGGCCTTCTCAAGGGGGGTGCACGCGTGGCCTTGGAGCGGAGCGGCGTGACGCCGCTGCCGCTTGATGCCTATACACCTCTTTCCGGCGACGTGGTGATCGACGCCGTGTTCGGAGCCGGGCTGTCCCGCGATGTTCCGCCGGAGTTAGTCCGGCTGATGGAGGCGGTCATGCAGGCGAAGGTGCCGGTTCTTGCCGTGGATCTGCCCTCGGGGCTTTGCGGCCGGCGTGGCGTGGCGCTTGGCGCATCGTTCAGGGCGGAGCGCACGATCACCTTCATGGCGCGCAAGCCGGGTCATCTGCTGATGCCGGGGCGGGAGCTTTGCGGAGCGCTGGAGGTTTTCGATATCGGCATACCGTTGCGTATCCTCGATGCTCATAGGGGATCGGTGGCGGAAAATAATCCGTTTGTCTGGCGGGATGCCTTGCCGCGCGCCGGTATGGAGACCCATAAATTCCGCAGGGGGCACCTGACGGTCTTCTCGGGCCCCGCCCATGCGACGGGTGCTAGCCGCATGACCGCGCTTTCAGCGCTGAAGGCGGGGGCGGGGATCGTTACTGTCGCAGCGCCGAAAGCGGCGCTCGACGTGCTGTCTGTCACATTGACGGCCGTGATGAACGTTCCGATGGACAATGCCGACGATCTGCGCGTGTGGCTTGACGATGAGCGTCACGGCGCCTTCGTTCTCGGCCCGGGCTTCGGCGATCTCGAAAAGGCGCGGCAATTCGTGTCGCTGCTTGGCGACAAGTCGGTGGTGCTGGATGCCGATGCGATCACGGCCTTCAGGGATGATACGGATGTCCTGTTCGAGCGTATCACTTCCGGTGCGGGCAAATTCGTGCTGACACCGCATGAGGGCGAGTTCGCCCGGCTGTTTGCCGATCTGGCGGCCGATGGGAGGCTGAGCAAGATCGAGAAGGCGCAGGTCGCTGCGGCGCGCAGCGGCGCGGTTCTGGTCTATAAGGGTGCGGACACGGTGATCGCTTCGCCCGATGGCCGGGCGCTGGTCAATACGAACGCCCCGGCGAGCCTTGCGACGGCGGGATCGGGTGACGTTCTGGCCGGTATCATCGGCGCGCTATTGGCGCAGGGCGCACCTGCCTTCGAAGCGGCTGCAGCCGGGGTCTGGTTGCATGGCGAGGCGGGCGACAGAGCGGGCGCCGGCATGACGGCGGAGGACCTCGCCAATGCGGTTCGGCCGTTTGTGTGAATTTGTCTGATTTGCTGGCTGCTCCCTGAACCTGCGATCTTACCACAGTTCCATCATCCGCACTTCGTCACCCCGGACTGGATACGGGGGCCAGCGCGATCAGGTCCTTGATCGCGAAATACTCTTCTCACGGCGCAGACACGCCGTGAATGGATGCCGGATCTAGTCCGGCATGACGGAGGACAGGTTTTTGCTCTGAGACAAGTTCTGTCGCGTTCGGGACCTTCAACTCCGCCTTCAATGGGCGGCCTTGCCTGCCTGGCTCGCCATTGCCATGCGCGAAGCACTGATCAGCAGCTTGCGCTCGGCGCGCTCCTGCTGCGGGGTGCGATTGTAGATTTCGCGATAACACTTCGAGAAATGCGACGCTGACACGAACCCGCAGGCGACGGCGACTTCCACCACCGGCATGGCCGATTGCACCAGCAGGTGACGGGCGCGGTCAAGGCGGATTTCAAGGTAGTAGCGGGCGGGCGAGCGGCCCATTTCCTGGCGGAAGAGGCGTTCCACCTGCCGGCGCGACAGATCGGCGGCATCGGCGATATCGAGCAGCGACAGCGGCTCGGCAAGATTGCCTTCCATCAATTCGATGATCGACAGGACCTTGCTGTTCTGCACGCCGAGGCGGGCGCGCAGCGGCAGGCGCTGGCGGTCGTTGGGGCTGCGCACGCGGTCGGTCAATTGCTGTTCGCAGACGCGGTTGACGAGGTTCTCGCCGAAATCCTGGCCGATCAGGCTCAGCATCATGTCGAGCGAGGCCGTGCCGCCGGCGCAGGTATAGATGTTGCTGTCGACTTCGAAGAGATCTGCGTAGACTTCCACCTGCGGGAAGGCTTCGGAAAAGCCGGGCAGGTTTTCCCAGTGGATCGCGCAACGTTTGCCGTTGAGGAGGCCAGCCTGCGCAAGGATATGGGCGGCGGTACAGAGGCTGCCGATGGCGATACCGCGATTATAGGCTTCGCGCAGCCAGGCGTTGACCGATTTGTTGATGTGTTGATCCACATCGATGCCCGAACAGATGATTGCCATTTCCGGGCGGTTTTCGCCGCTGACGTAACGCCGCTCATCTGCAAGACAGGTATCGGCCTCAAGACAGATGCCGCTCGAGGACATGACCTTCTGGCCATCGAGCGAGGCGATGCGCCATTCGTAGGCCTGGTAGCCCAACATTCGGTTGGCGATGCGAAGCGTTTCAACCGCTGCGGCGAAGGGCAGCATGGTAAATTGCGGAATGAGAAAAAAGACGATTGAGCGCTTCTTCTGGGAGTTTCTGCTCATTTGCCCGTGCTCCGTTGCGAATACGCAATTCCTCCCTTGGAATTGGTCTTCTGGATGTCCTGTATGCGACATCTTTAACGAAAAATACGCCGTGGAATCGGGGCTGTCAAAAAATAGCTTTTGAAATATGCAAATTTTGCGACAAGCCTTTTTAAAGGGCGTCGCGTCGCATGTAAAACAGGCAGGCCAATTTACGCCCGGGGGCCGCCATTTACCCGCAGAGGGCGATGGCTCGCGGGCGTAAGAAAGGCTGCGAGCCATCGGCCGGCGGTCATTTGCGAGTGACGCTTCTGCCGTAGTTGTCGGTTGTGGGCCATCCGATATCCTTCAATGTTTCAGGCGGGAGCGCTTCCAGCGCGCGGAGCATCCTCGCACGGCGCCATGACGCATAATGGGAGGCGATATTGCCCGACAGGCGCTGCAGCCAGCGGGCGGATGACGGGCGATGCGGGGAGCGGTTCGCCGCGGGCAGGTAATGTATCATGGTCATGTCTTCATCCTTTCCTGAACCACGATTGATGTGAGGATGGTGCGCCGTTGTTGACATTCAATCAAACGAAATGATATCCATCTATAAATCAAAATATTTGAAGGTGCGTGCCATGACCGTGACTTTCCGCCAACCGCTGCCGTTGCTGGATAACGACATATTGAGGACCTTCGTCGCCATTGCGGAAACGGGAAACTTCTCGACCGCCGCCGAAGTCGTCTTCAGAACACCATCGGCCGTTTCAATGCAGATCAAGAAGCTAGAAGAGCAGCTGAAAACGACGCTGTTCCTGCGCGATGCGCGTTCGGTGACATTGACGGCGCATGGGGAGACGCTTCTGACTTATGCGCGCCGCATGATTGCCTTGTCCAACGAGGCCGTGTCGCGTTTCGTCATGCCCGAATTGTCCGGTGTGGTGCGTCTCGGCGCACCGGAGGATATTGGCGAGCGCGGGCTGCTGCCGGGCATTCTCAAGCGTTTCGCCGAGGCTTTCCCCGGCATCATGATCGACGTCACAATCGATGCCAGCTCCAATCTCTATAAGCGGATGGACGAGCAGCGTCTTGATCTCGCCCTCGTCAACTGTGCTTCACATCCGCTGAGGGACACCGGCGAGGTGCTGATGCGCGAACGGCTCGTCTGGGCGGGTGCGAAATGCGGCACGGCCTATCTGCGCGATCCGCTGCCGATCTCGATATGGGAAGAGGGCTGCATCTGGCGTTCAGAGGCGATTCATTCGCTGGAAAAACGTGGGCGCAATTTCCGCGTGGCCTATCTCAGCGGCCACACGATGGCACAGCGTGCGGCGATTGCCGCAGATCTCGCCATCGCGCCGCTGCCACGATCCTATGTGCTGAACGACATGGTCATTCTGGGCGAGAAGGAAGGCCTGCCGGAACTCGGCTATTTCGATATCCGGCTGATTATGGGCGACAAGGCGTCGCGGCCGGTGCTCGCAGTGGCGGAAAGCATTCGCAATGCATTCGTCGAGGTCGCGAAGGCGGCATGAGGCGAAGGAACGCGTCACGGCCATCATGCGCCGTCGACGCGCCGCTTAGATCGCCACCGAACCCGTCGCTGCGGCGTGATCCGCGTTTTCGGTCCGCCAGCTGCCACGACTGACCAGCCAGTCTGATGACGCCTGCAGCCCGCCGAAGGGAAAGACATGGATCTGCCGGATCGGTCCTTGCGGATTGTCCCGCCAGTGCCGTTCGATCGGCCCGACGATGCTTTCCGGTGAATGGCCCCTGGCAAGCGTGGTCAGGGAAAGCGCGTTTTTCTTGAGATAGGCAATGGAATTGCCGACACCGCAGAGCGCGGCGTATTTCAGGAGCGTGGTGATCTTGGCCGGGCCGGAAACGCCGATATGCACCGGCAGATCGATACCGGATGCGGCAAGCCCCTCTGCCCAGGCGATGAAGCGGGCGGAATCAAAACCGAACTGGGTGACGATGCGCATGGCGGCGTCGGTTCTTTCGCCAAAATCGCGTTTCAGCCGCAACGCGGCCGTCGCCGTTTCGTCATTGAAATCGGGGCTGCCTTCCGGATGACCGGCAATTGCGATATGCCTGATGCCGCAACGGTCGAAAATGCCCGTGGAAAGCATGTCGATGGTAGACGTGAACGGGCCCTCTGGCTTCTCGACGCCACCGCCGACCGCCAGCACGTCGGTCACGCCGGCGTCGCCGGCAAGCCGCTTCACCTGTTCCTCGAAATCGATGCGAGAGGCGATACGGCGCGCCGCAAGGTGCGGAACGGGCTCATAACCGAGATCACGCAGATGCTTTGCGGCATCGACCAGCTTCACCTGCGAGGCGGCTCCGGTATCTGTCAGATAAACGCGCACGCCCTGCGGAAAAAGACCGGCAAGACTTGCCGGGCCAAGCACCTGCGCGGGTGAGGCCTCGATGGAGGCAGGGATGACGGAAGTGGCGGAGATATCGGGCAATGTGTGCATGATCCTTTTGATTATCATGCACCGTTTTTGAGGCCAAGTCTGTGCCTGTTGCGGCAAGACAGCCCTGCATCTGCGACGAAGCTTGAGCCGAGCGCGGTGCCGGCGGCGCTACCAGACCCGTTTCGTCAGACCGTTCCAGAGCCATGTCCAGATCGTTGGTGGAAAGCGGAGCACCGACTTTCCGGGCGAGGGCGGCTGCGGCGCAAGGCTGCCGGACAAGGCGTCTTCGATGGCATTGATGGCGATATCGACCGAGGCTGCTGTCAAGAGAAGGGGATAGGTGGCGATGGTGTCGGAAGGTGAGGGTTTCAGCCGTTTTTCGTAAAGTGTGGCGCCGGTATCCACACCCTTGTCAACGAGATGCACGGTTGCGCCGAAATTGCCCCGGTCCTTTTCCACCAGCGCCCAGTATCCACCCATCTGGCCGCGATAGGCCGGGTTGATGCCGGCGTGAAAATTGATGATGGGGCAGTGCAGGTCCCTGAGCGTCGCCGGCGTCAGCAGACGGCAGGAAATGGTGAAGATGACAGCCGGTTTCAGGAGATTGGCGGCCTTGCGACATTCTTCATCGTTCAGCGAGGCGAAATGCGTGACTGGAATGGTGCCGCCCAGATCAGGCAGGAGACCATGCTCCGCAATGATCTCTTTGCTTCTTCGTACCGTGAAGCGTTTGCCGAGCCGCGATGCGACCATCGTCGCCAGCTGGCCCACTGCGACAATCCAGCCGAGGCGCCTTGCCCGGCGCTTGAGGATGGCCGATTTGCTTTCGGGCTGTTCCATGAACACATGGATGTCGGGAAATCGCGCTGCCAGCGCATTGATCATGACGTTAGGGTTCACGCCGCCCGTCGTCATCACCAGAAGCCGATTATTGATGTCAGTCATGTCACCCACTGGATTTCTCAAGCCACGATCCACGCGCAGTTTCCCTCGCGAAGCTCAAAACCATGTTAATTTTCATCGACAGGATTTTTTGAAACGCCGCTGGAACCGAATTTTGGGACTCACGTTATTGTGACGCATATCACATCGGCGCTTGCCTCGGACGGCAAGTCATAGGGGAGTAGTTTCAAATGATCACACGCATTCTTTCGACCGTTTTCGTGGCTCTGCTGACCGTCGTGACGCTCAGCTCTTGCGGCAACACCATTCGCGGCATGGGCCGGGATACGGCGAACGCCGTGGATGCGACCCAGGATGCCGGCCGTAGCGTCGACCGCGCCGCCCGTCGCTGACGACATCTCCCCTTCTGAAAGTCCGGCGTCTCCCTGAAGCCAGGGTGACGCCTTTTCTTTGACCGAATTTCCCTGCGAATGTTCCCCTGAAGAGAATCACGGGGTGGGCATGAACAGATCGATGAAAAGACTGGCGAAGCTGCTGTTGCCGTTGCTGCTGCCATTTTCGGCCGAAGCGGGCGGGCAGGTGGATTTCTGCAGAATCTTGGATCATGCGGGCGGCCGCTATACCGTCTGCAGTTTCGATCCGGCGAAAAGCACCATCCGGATTTACGACCGCGACCATGTCTCAGGACAGGGATATCGTTCTTTCGCCGATCTATCCTCCGCGCTCTGGCGTCAGCACATGTTCAGTGTCTTCGCCATGAATGGCGGCATGTATCATTCCGATTATTCCCCGGTCGGGCTGTTTATCGAAAACGGCGTGGAACGTTCGCCACTCAGCACCCGCGGTGGCTGGGGCAATTTCCATCTTCTTCCGAATGGCGTGTTTTACCTGAAGGATCACAGGGCGGGCGTGCTGGCGACCGAAGCCTATCTGACGGCCGACCCGAAGCCCGATTTTGCCACCCAGTCCGGGCCGATGCTTGTTATCGACGGCGGACTGCATCCGCGTTTTCTGCCCGACAGCGACAGCTTGAAGCGCCGCAACGGCGTCGGAGTCTCTCGCGATGGCATGGTACATTTTGCCATTTCGGACAATACCGTGCGCTTTTACGATTTCGCCACGCTGTTCAGGGATGTGCTGGATTCACCGAATGCGCTCTATCTCGACGGCACCATTTCCAGCGTCGATATTCCCGCGATGAAGAGGCGAGATACACTGTTCCCCATGGGGCCGATCATCGCCGTGGTCGACAGGGTGCCGGATTAGTCGAGCGGGTCAGATCGGCGCCTTGGGATAGGCTTTTTCAAGGCCGGCGGAAGCCGTCAGCCCCTTACGGAAGGCGAGATAAGCAGGATGCTGGCTTGCCTTCGCAATTTCCGCGAGGCGGATTTGCAGGCGGGCAGGGGCGTGGCCACCCAGCCATTCACCGGTGGCTTCAAGCTTCAGGCTATTAAGAAAACGAGCGCCGGCCTGCTGGTCGAGATAAAGGTTAAGGCCTGCCAGCAGGTTCTCGTCCTGCAGCGCGTTCTCCATCAGCAACGACACCCATGCCTTATCCTCACTCGCAAGCGAGGTCAGTTTCGAAGCAACAGTTTCACGGTCGGGGAAAGAGGATGTCTGCATGTGGGACTCGCATCGTTGCTGTTTGACCATGGTCGATAAAGCAGCGGTCGCAGCCATTCAAGATGGCTTTCAGCGGAAGAATTGCGACCGCAACGTGCCCGCGTCCGCCGTTTTCAACAGGTGTTTGTATGAAACCTTTAAAAAACGGTTACACTTTAGCCTAAATTGCGGCGAGGACAGAAAAGGCACTGTTTTCAGCGTCGCGCTAACGCTTTGTTTTTTAACATACCTATGCAAGGCGCGAATGGCAGCCCGTCGAAAACGCCTTCATTTAGCCGCTTTTTGCATTTGCCTTCCGCGCCGGATTTTAATAAATGCTTCCTCCACGGGCCGGGTCTTGAAGATCGCCCGGAGAGTGAATAGCTGGAGTAATCATGGAAGAAACCGCTCAGAAATCCTGCTGGGGCGTCACGTTGCGCGCACTCGCAGGCTTTGCCGCTTTTCTCGCATTGACGTACATTTTTGGCAGCCCATAAGCATCTCTCCTGATTGACGGGTTTTGAAACGGCGCGGTTTTCCTCTGGAAACCGTGCTGTTTTCGTTTCCGGGAGGCCCATGTCGCAGCTGCAAAAGCCGGTGCCGCTCTTTTGTGGCGATAAGTTCCAGCTTTGGATATGATGTGACGGAATCCATTACGCAGGAAAAACTCAATGTTTCTTTCGGTCTTTGACGTCTTCAAGATCGGTATCGGCCCTTCCAGTTCGCATACGATGGGACCGATGACGGCGGCCAACCGCTTTCTGGCGCTGATCCTCAGCGACGAGTGGCCGCGCCCCGCCGGTGCCGCCGTTGCGCGCCTGAAGGTCAGCCTGCACGGGTCTCTCGCCTTCACCGGCATTGGTCATGGCACCGGCCGGGCAGTCATTCTCGGCCTGACCGGCGAGCGGCCGGACCTTGTCGATCCCGACGCGATGGACGCCATCATAGAGGCGGTGGAGAAGGCCGGTACGGTTACGCCGCCCGGCCATCCGACCTACGAGTTCAGGACGGCCGAAGATCTCGTCTTCGACAAGAAGAACCCGCTGCCGGGCCATGCGAACGGCATGACCTTCTCCGCTTTCGATAACCAGGGCAGGCTGCTGGTCAAGCGCATCTATTATTCCGTCGGCGGTGGCTTTGTCGTCACCGACACGGAACTGGAGGCGATCAAGCAGCGCGGCAAGACCATCGATAACGGCCCGCGCGTGCCCTATCCTTTCGCCACGGCGAAGGAAATGCTGGAAATGGCCGCGCGGTCCGGCCGCACCATCGCCCAGATGAAACGGGCGAACGAGGAGACGGTTGTTTCGCGCGAAGAGCTGAATGAACGGCTGGACCAGATTTGGGACGCGATGAACGGATGTATCGAGCGCGGGCTGAAGGTGGACGGCATCATGCCCGGCGGCCTCAAGGTGCGTCGCCGTGCCCGTTCGATCTATGAAAAACTGAATGCGGAATGGCGTAGCAACCGGTTGAATCCCGTCATGGCGAATGACTGGTTGAGCGTCTATGCCATGGCCGTGAACGAAGAGAACGCGGCCGGCGGCCGTGTCGTCACCGCGCCCACCAATGGCGCTGCGGGCGTGGTGCCGGCGACGGTGCGGTATTTCCGGCATTTCCATGAGGATGCCACCGTCGACGACGTGCGGGACTTTCTCCTCACGGCGGCAGCGATTGGCGGCATCATCAAGCATAACGCGTCGATTTCCGGCGCGGAGGTGGGCTGTCAGGGGGAAGTGGGATCGGCTGCGGCCATGGCGGCTGCAGGTCTTGCGGCGGTGATGGGCGGATCGCCCGAGCAGATCGAGAATGCGGCGGAAATCGCGCTCGAACATCATCTCGGCATGACCTGCGACCCGATCGCCGGATTGGTGCAGGTGCCCTGCATCGAACGCAACGCACTGGGCGCGGTCAAGGCGGTCACGGCGGCGTCGCTGGCGCTGAAAGGCGACGGTCAGCACTTCGTGCCGCTGGATGCCTGTATCGAAACCATGCGCCAGACCGGCAACGACATGAGCGAGAAATACAAGGAAACCTCAACCGGCGGCCTTGCCGTCAACGTTGTGGAGTGTTGAGCGGGCTGGGCGCCCGGCATGTCCGGCATGCTTGACGCCCGCCGCAAAAAGGCATTGATAGAGACATGCCTCTACATCTCATCAAACTTTGCGTCGGCGCGGATTCACTCCAGGACCTGAGGGACTGGGTCGCGCAGCGCTCGCTCACCGCCATGGCTGCGGGCCTTGAGCCGCACAGCGTCCACACGACCCGCATGATCCCCAAACGGGTAGAGGAACTGCTTGAAGGCGGCTCACTCTACTGGGTCATCAAGGGGCAAGTGCAGGCTCGACAGAAGCTGCTCGATATCCGTTCTTTCAAGGGAGACGACGATATTTCGCGCTGCGATCTCGTTCTCGGACCCGAGGTGATCGAGACCTCACCTGCGCCGAAGCGGCCGTTTCAGGGCTGGCGCTACCTGAAGGATGACGAGGCGCCGCGCGATCTCGGGGGTGGAGGAGGCGGCGAGGACATGCCTTCCGATCTCAGGCGCGAACTGGCCGAACTTGGTCTGCTCTGACGCATGATGGATGAAAATGAAAAAGCCGGCACCTTTTGGTGGCCGGCTTTTTTATTTGGGGAGACGGGTTGGTCAGTTGATGCCGCCGACTGCATTGGTGGCGCGGCCATCCTGAATTTTCACCCAGCGACCCGGGTTGGCGGTGTCCTGACGCTTCAGATAGGTATATTCGGTTTCCGACCAGTTCATGACCTTGTTGCGCATGTTGTCGAGAACGAAGTCGCCACGGTCGGTGCGAACGGTCAGAACGGCATGGCCTTCGCCATTCGGCTGCAGAACGACGGTGATCAGCAGGTTGGAGGCGGAGAAACCCTTGTTCATCAGCATCTTGCGCTTCAACAATACGAAATCTTCGCAATCGCCGACGGTGGTAGGATAGGCCCAGCGTTCTTCGACGCCGTAGATTTCCATGTCGGTCATCGGCGTGATCGTGGTGTTGACGGTGTAGTTGACGTCAAGCATCGTCTTCCAGCGCTCTTCCGTCAGCTTCATCGGGCCATTGTCCAGCGAAGTCGGCTGGCACTCGCTCTGATAGGTCTGGCAGAATTCATAATGACCGATCGGTGGATTGGCCTTGCCGATGACGCGCATGACGGCTGCCGGCGATGCGCTGGCCTGTTGTGCGAAGGCGCCGACGATGAACGCGATCAGGATGAAAACGATACGGTTGTTGTTCATTGCTTGTCTCCCCGTGTTGAGGAGACATTCGCAGGTATTTTTTGACCCGGCGGAAATTTGCGTGGCGCAATTTGAGCTTAAATTTCAGCAAATTAGCCGATGTTTTGAACTGAATTTGAAGTGTTTTTTACACGTGTTTGAAGCAAATTTTATTAGAATTTTACGCATTCCGGCTTTAGGTTTTTGGTAGCCATTTATGCCGCTGTATCGACAGCGATTTTTCGTTCGCAGGTGTTTTCATACCCATGTTCATCGCCGTAGCGGAAGCGGGCGATGTAGGGGATTTCCCGTTTTGGGATGGGTGTTCCTTGCTGGCACGCGTCGAAAAAGCGCCGAAAAAAACTTCAGAAAAACTGCTTTTTTCTCGAAAAAAGTTCGGACGGCGTGTTGCAGGCTATGTCTGTGCCCCGGTCGTGCCGCAAATTACCAAGGTGAGCGTTCCTGTCGGGACGTTGTTTGGGCGACAGGTCGAAAGCGGCAAACTGCGTCCGCGGACTTGTTTTTGAACGGGATATCCGCGTCGCGAACACACGCCGACCGGATTTTCGGGCAGGGACGAGGGGGCGAGGCTGCGGTAAAGGTGCGTTGAAAAAGCCGCCCGGTCCCGACTGCCCATCACGGTGCGATGGACTGACTGCAGCCTTGTCCGCTGCCTGACTTCACGCTTTGCGGGGAATGGCGTCGGGCCGTGCGGGGCCTTTTTAAAGAAACTCGATCAATGCGTCGGGTGACTGGACACGATCGAATTCAACGGCGACGCCTTCCATGAAGTGACGCACGATCTTGCCACTCATGTTTTTGCCGAGCTGGACGCGGCTTCCGAGCGGCGGCCGGTGTTCGATCTCGATTGCTGCGCCCGAGAGCGACAGGTCGATCAGGCGGCAGGCGACGAGCATGCCGTCTTCGAGAACCAGCTGCGCCCTGGCATTGCGCGGGGTCAGGCGGTCGTGGCGACGGTCTTCCGGCAGGCCCAGCAACTGACGCTTGGCGATCCATGCGAGCTGGGCGGCGAGCTTTTCGCGTTTGCGCTCCGGCGCATTGATGGCGATGAGGAAACCGGATGCCGTCAGCGACGTCACCGTGCCTTCGATCCGGCCGATATGCTGGAGATAGGCGATGACGCGATCGCCATTGCGGGCGATACCCGGGCAGGCGAATTGTGCTCTCTCGGCGGTCATCTCGGTGGCGGTGCAATCATATTCTTCGTGATCGGGCAACATGAGGCGGCCGTTGAAGGACACACGCACGGCGTCGTCGAGGCGAACTTCCTCAACCGGGCGCAGAATTTGGGCGGTGTTGACCGAACGGGACGAAAACATGGGCAGCGCAAATTGTAATGAATGATGATCGTCCGTTTCTACCCTGTGCGAGTTAACAGACTGTATTGCCTAATCTCTACAATTTTTCTAATCGACCAAATCGTTACGTTTCGTTGCCCCGCGCTCCGTGCGGCCATGGGCTTTCAGCATCGCTTCGTCGATCCTGGACGCCTCAGCATCTACCCGTTCGTAATGCGGCTGCGGCATTGGCCGAATATCCGGCCGGGGTGATGTCCATACGCAGCAGCCGGCTGCTTTTCATCGACAGACAGTGTATCGGCACCATCAATGTGTGGTGCCGTGGCTGCTGTGGAAGCAGCGCGCCGAGGAGCCGCGGGGCGACACCTGCTTCCGTGCGCAGTGGCAGCAGCAGCATTTCGAACGCCAGGGGTTCATCGCCGTAGCCGTCGTCAGCATCGATGTCGAAGACCACGGGCAATTGATGTTGCAGGATGCCGAGCGCCACGCGACAGGGAAAGGACGCGCCGGCCGCCGGCCAGAGTTCTGAAAACGGGCGGTCCCGCAATTCGCGGCCGAACAGGTCGCAAAGACGGGTGCCGGCAAGACGGAAGAAGGGTGTTTCCTCTCCTTTGTCTGTCAGGATGAAAAGGTCGCCGAGATGAGTCTTGAGCTTCGAGGGTTCAATGTCCTCGCGGCGTGGAGCGGCGCTCTTGCCGCGCAATTCATCCCAATAGGCGTATATCTCCAGTCCGGCCATGCTCTTCATAGCATCTCTCCATGTTCGTTTTTGGGACATCATGTCCATCCGAACGTCTGTATCTGGAGGTGTAGCGATTTTCGTGCCAACTGGATTTGTTAAGGTTAACAAAGGGTTGATATTGCCTGACGGCATTTGTCGTGGCATCGGTGCGGCCCTGTCGTGGAAAGCTCCTTCAGCACGATTTAATGGCCCCGCCCGTTCTTTTACGGTGGGCCTGCAAGCCGGACCGTTTTTGGCCTGGCGCCTTTTCCGGTTACGGTTCCGGCGTCGCGCGCTTCGAAGGCGGGACGGCTTTTTTTTCTTTCAGGCTTCCTATATTGCTCGGGAAACGCAAAATTCGACCAAGACAGGGATGAACCATGTCCTACGAGGACGGCGAACAGCCGCCGGTTTCGGAAACGCCGGAGCCGAAAGACGATGCGAACAATCCCGTCTTCAATCTGCCATCGCTGCTGGTGGGCATCCTGGTCGCGCTAATCGTTGCTTATGTCGTTCCCGCCTATCTTCTGTCGGAGGAAGGCAATGGCTGGTTCATCTTCACCTTCGGCTTCATTCCGCTGCGTTATGCGGTGCCGTTTTCCCAGCAGGGGCTGGAATGGCTGTGGACGCCGGTGACCTATTCTTTCCTGCATGGCGGTATCGAGCATATCCTCTTTAACGGATTGTGGCTGATGGCCTTCGGCGCGCCGGTTCTGCGCCGGATCGGAACAGTGCGTTTCGTGCTGTTATGGTGCATTTCCGCCGCCGTTTCGGCCTTTGGCCACGCCGTTCTGAACTGGGGGGACGTGACGGTGCTGATCGGAGCGTCCGGTGTCGTTTCGGCGCTGATGGGAGCGGCCTGCCGGTTCGCCTTTCCGGCGCGGGGCGGATATAGCGCGTCTTTCGGCCATCTGATGCCGCGGCAGAGCATTCTTGCGGCGCTCTCCAACCGTACGGTGCTGATCTTCACGCTGATGTGGCTGTTCGGCAATGTGCTGATTGCGGTCGGCGTGCCGCTGTTCGGCGATGTCGGCGGTCAGATCGCCTGGGATGCCCATGTTTTCGGGTTTCTGCTCGGCTTCCTGTTCTTCGGCTTTTTCGATCGCCCGTTACGCTAGGCCGATCACGCTCCTTGTCGGGCGTGGCGCAAATTTGCTTTCGGGCGTCCCATCCGGGATTGCATTCACGCGGGCCTCAGCGCACCATACCTCATGATTTGCAACCGCCGGGGGAGACTGCGGCACTGCGGATCGCTGCAAAGAGGAGGAAGGCATGCCAACATTCGTAAAGGATCTTCTCGACCGCAAGGGCCGGGACGTCGTGACTGTCAATCCTGAGGTCAGCATCGGTGAGGCCGCGGCCACGCTGCACGCACATAAGATCGGTTCCGTCGTCGTGACCGATGGCGATGGTGTCGTTCTCGGCATCTTCACGGAACGCGATCTCGTAAAGGCCGTGGCGGGCCAGGGTGCCGCTTCTCTCCAGCAATCCGTTTCAGTGGCCATGACCAAAAATGTCATCCGCTGTCACCACGATTCCACCACCGATGAGCTGATGGAAATCATGACGGGCGGGCGCTTCAGGCATGTGCCGGTCGAAGAGAATGGCCGCCTTGCCGGCATCATCTCCATCGGCGACGTGGTGAAGGCGCGGATCGGTGAAATCGAGGCCGAAGCGGAGCATATCAAGGCTTATATTGCCGGGTGAGTTAGTGTCCTCTCCCTCATTCCTGTGCTCGTCACAGGAATCTAGTCAGCCCAAGTCCTTGGGCTGAAAGGAGTTCCTACCGCCACGTAGACGCGCATCGGCTGGGTTCCCGTGACAGGCACAGGAATGAGGGAGCTCTCGCCTCACCGCCGGAACGCCTGCTGCATGCGCTCCAGTTCCGGAATGCGCGCGCGCGTTTCCTGATATCCCCTATCGATGGCCTCACTGGCGCGATGGAATTCCGACAGGCCGATATCGTTGATGCGGGGATGAAGCATCAGATCGGGCGGATCACCTGCCAGACGCGAGCGCGAAATCCTGTCCTGAATGATGTTGAAGGCCTGCACCATGACGCCCGGCAGGCCGGGGCGCGGCGCGCTGTCGTGCGGTGCGCCGCCGGGAGGTGCAGCGGCGTGCTTGACGACGGCGGAGCGGCCGAAGAGATCGTAATTGAGGTTTACCGCCACGACCAGCGCCTGCTCATAGGCCCGGCAGACCGAAACCGGCACGGGATTGACGAGGGCGCCATCGATGAGGGTGCGGCCGTTGCATTGCACGGGTTCGAAGATGCCGGGCAGCGCATAGGATGAACGCAAGGCGGTCACGAGATCACCCTGATGAATCCAGACTTCATGACCCGTGCGCAACTCCGTCGCGACGGCGATGAAGGGATGATCGAGGCTTTCGACGCGCAGCCCTTCCAGATGCTCCTGCATGCGTTTTGTGAGCCGCATTCCGCCGAAGAGCCCGCCGCCGCCGATCGTGAGATCCAGTAGGCCGGCAATGCGGCGCATCGTCAGCGAACGGGCGAATTCCTCAAGCTCATCGAGCTTGCCGGCGAGATAACATCCGCCAACCAGCGCGCCGATCGAGGTGCCGGCGATCATGCCGATCTTGACGCCCGCTTCATCGAGGGCCCGCAGGACACCGATATGGGCCCAGCCGCGGGCTGCGCCACCGCCAAGCGCGAGCGCTATCCGGTGTTTATCGACGATCTGTGTAACGGGCGGTTCATTGCCGATGACGTCGGTATTACCCGCCGCAAGGTGGTTCTGACGATTTCCCCATCCCAACATGACCGCACTCCCTGCCAGTTCTTCGGGTTCCGCCCTTGGCCCCGGAACCCGCTATATTGGTAGCAAATTGGTGCGGCCGATGGAAGGCGGCGGTTTATGTGCCTGAATAGGTCGTCGCCGGATCGAAATGGCGCGTATCGTCGGTGATTTTCGTCACCGCCTGGCCATCAGCCAGTTCGACCGTGCGGTAGAAGCAGGAGCGGCGGCCGGTGTGGCAGGTGGCATCGTGGCCGGCGACCGAGACCTTCAGCCACACGGCGTCCTGATCGCAATCGGTGCGGAATTCCTTCACGGTCTGCAGGTTGCCCGACGTTTCGCCCTTCTTCCAGATCTTGTCGCGCGAACGGCTGTAATAGTGGGCGATGCCGGTCTCAAGCGTCAGCGACAGGGCCTGTGCATTCATATGGGCGACCATCAGCAGTTCGCCATCGCGCGCGTCGGTGACTACGGCTGTGACGAGGCCGTGGGCGTCGAATTTCGGCGAAAAGAGACCTGCGTTTTCAAGCGCTTCCTTGTCCGCAGGCGCGGACGGAAAGGTAATGGACATGGCAACCTCGGAAAATCATCTGGCGGAACGATGAGAGGGGCGGATGAAACGGAAGAGCGCCCGCCACTCTGAATTTTCTTGCGCATCGGATTTTCCGAAAACCGCATTACGGCTTTCGGGCCGGTGCTTAACGGTTCCGCACCATGGTCATGAAGCGCACCTGTTCGGCCGGGTCGTTCTTGAACGTGCCGGTAAAGGAGGTGGTGAGGGTGGTCGACCCCTGCTTGTTGACGCCGCGCATGGACATGCACATATGTTCGGCATCGATCATGACGGCCACGCCGCGCGGTTTCAGGGTTTCCTCGATCGATCTTGCGATCTGCGCGGTCATGTTTTCCTGCGTCTGCAGGCGGCGGCCGAAGATTTCGACAACGCGGGCGATCTTCGACAGGCCAAGCACGCGACCGGCCGGAAGATAGGCGACATGCGCCTTGCCGACGATCGGCACCATATGGTGTTCGCAATGGGAGAAGAACGGAATGTCGCGCACCAGCACCACATCGTCATAACCGCCGACTTCCTCGAAGGTCGTGCCGAGCACGTCCTGAACATTCAGCTCGTAACCGGCAAAAAGCTCGCGATAGGCCTTGGCGACGCGCTTCGGCGTATCCAGAAGTCCTTCGCGGGCGGGATTTTCTCCAGCCCAGCGCAAGAGAACGCGCACTGCTTCTTCCGCTTCGGCCTGGCTCGGGCGAGCTTCGGCCACGTCGGGTTTTGCGCCAGCGCCGGGGAAATTCTTCACGATCGCATCCATTCCGTCTCTCCCGATGCGGGTAAAGGCCGCACCTGAATTCGTTTTACATCGCGAACCCATGTTCGCAGTTGCTGCTATCTGGTTGTTTTATAGCATTTTGGCAAGGCCGATGCTGTTTTTTCGGTATCGGAGCCGTTAATTTGATCACGGCTTGATGTCCAGAAAGCTCGTTAGCATATAATGAGAATGAAGGGCAGGAAAGCTTCACTGCGACAAACGCTGTGTTAGAAAAATTTGACCTGTCCTGTTTTGGGCATTCTTGAGCGCGCCGGGCACCAATGATGGACGATATCTACAATACTCGCATTCTGGACTTTGCCGGGAATATCCCGCTCATCGGCGTTCTTGAGGATGCTGACGCCAGCGCCGAGAAACACTCCCGGCTGTGCGGTTCGAAGCTGAAGGTCTATCTGAAAGTCGAAGACGGTATCGTAACGGCGTTTTCGCACGAGGTTCGTGCCTGTGCGCTCGGCCAGGCCTCCGCCTCCATCATGGCGCACCACATCGTCGGGGCCTCCAGCGGCGAAGTCCGGCAGGCGCGGGAAGACATGCTTGCCATGTTGAAACAGGGTGGCGATGGCCCGACGGGCCGTTTCGAGGACATGCGTGTGCTGTCACCAGTCAGGGATTTCAAGGCCCGCCACGCCTCCACCATGCTGACCTTCGAAGCCGTGGTCGATGCGCTCGACCAGATCGAAGGGCGGCAGGCTCTCGACGCCGCGGGTTAGGCAATGTGCGGCGAACCGGGCTGCCGGCACCAGCAGACCCAGGTGAAATCCGGGCGATCACGTAACTGGACGGGCAGCTTTGCCAGGACGCCAGGACGGCTTTTCGGTGTCGGCTTTATCAGGCTTTATCAATTGACGCTTTCCGGCTTCATCGGAAACTCCTGCCGCCATATCCCCACCTGTTCGGAATATGGCTACGAGGCGATTGCCCGCCACGGGCTTTGGGCCGGCGGCTGGATGACGCTGTTTCGTGTGGCGCGCTGCGGACCGGGCGGCACAAGCGGTCTGGATCCGGTGCCGGAAGTACTTGATGGAAGCAGGCGCTGGTGGATGCCGTGGCGCTACTGGAGCCGACATCGATGAATGACTATGTGGCCCTGCTGCACAGCATCGTTCTCGGCGCGGGCAAGCGGCTTATCATGGCCGATCTCAGGGCCTTGGCGGAAGAGCTGGGATTTACCGACTGCAGGACGCTTGTCGCGACCGGAAATCTTGTTTTTCGCGCTGAAGCGGCACGTGTCCGCGAGATAGAGGACAGGCTGGAGCGCGCCTTCGAAGATCGCTTCGGCAAACATGTCGATATTCTCGTTCGTTCCGGCGGCGACTGGCTGAAGCTGGCGGCGGACAATCCCTTCGCCAAGGGCAATCCGCCGGATGTCTGCGTGCGGGTGATGCGTGAACCGCTTGGCGAAGGTATCCTTGGATTTCTCGATAAGTACCGCCGACAGGAGACGATCGCCGTAATCGGCGGTGACTTGTGGATCGATTTCAAGGGCAAACCGAGCGAGAGCAGGCTGCTGTCTGCGCTGACCACAAGAAGGCTCGGTATAGGCACGACCCGCAACGCCAACACGGTCAATGGTCTCGCGGAAATGCTTCGCTGAGCGGCCTTCACCTTTGACTGCAATGGCAAAAGCCTTTATCAGCCTGCGTGCCCGCCTGTCGCGGGTAAATCATTATTCCAACACCACCCGCATTCGTTGGCGGGACTGGACAGGAGCACTAGACGATGTCTGAAGCCGTTTCCCTTACATTTCCCGATGGTTCCGTGCGCAGCTACGCCCCCGGCACGACCGGCCGCGAGGTTGCCGAATCCATCTCCAAATCGCTCGCCAAGAAAGCCGTCGCCATAACGCTTGATGGCACCCTGCGCGATTTGTCCGACACCATCACCGATGGCAAGATCGAGATCGTCACGCGCGAAGACAAGCGTGCACTTGAGCTCATCCGCCACGATGCCGCCCACGTCATGGCCGAGGCCGTGCAGGAACTGTGGCCCGGCACGCAGGTGACGATCGGCCCTGTTATCGAGAACGGCTTTTATTACGACTTCGCCAAGAACGAGCCCTTCACGCCGGAAGATCTGCCGAAGATCGAAAAGCGCATGAAGGAAATCATTCAGCGCAACAAGCCGTTTACCCGTGAAGTCTGGTCGCGTGAAAAGGCCAAGGAAGTCTTCGCCGCCAAGGGCGAGAATTACAAGGTCGAGCTGGTCGATGCGATTCCGGAAGGTCAGGACCTGAAGATCTATTATCAGGGCGACTGGTTCGATCTTTGCCGTGGCCCGCATATGGCTTCCACCGGCCAGATCGGCACTGCCTTCAAACTGATGAAGGTGGCCGGCGCCTATTGGCGCGGCGACAGCAACAATGCAATGCTGTCACGCATCTATGGCACCGCCTGGGCGACGCAGGAGGAGCTCGATAATTACCTTCACGTTCTGGCCGAAGCCGAAAAACGCGACCACCGCCGTCTCGGTCGCGAAATGGACCTGTTCCATTTCCAGGAAGAAGGTCCGGGCGTCGTGTTCTGGCACGGCAAGGGCTGGCGCATGTTCCAGACGCTGACGGCCTATATGCGCCGGCGGCTCGCCAACACCTATCAGGAAGTCAACGCGCCGCAGGTGCTCGACAAGTCGCTGTGGGAAACCTCCGGTCACTGGGGCTGGTATCAGGAAAACATGTTCGCGGTGAAATCCGCCCATGCCTTTACCCATCCCGATGACGAGGAAGCCGATCAGCGCGTCTTTGCGCTCAAGCCGATGAACTGCCCCGGTCACGTGCAGATTTTCAAGCATGGCTTGAAGTCTTACCGCGAAATGCCGGTTCGTCTTGCTGAATTCGGCAATGTGCACCGTTATGAAGCGTCCGGCGCTTTGCACGGCCTGATGCGTGTTCGTGGCTTCACGCAGGATGATGCGCATGTCTTCTGCACGGAAGAGCAGATGGCGGCGGAATGCCTGCGGATCAACGATCTGATCCTTTCCGTCTACGAAGATTTCGGCTTCAGCGAAATTGTCGTCAAGCTCTCCACGCGCCCGGAAAAGCGCGTTGGTTCCGACGATCTGTGGGATCGCGCCGAAAGCGTGATGATGGAGGTTCTGAAGACCATCGAGGAGCAGTCGGAAGGACGCATCAAGACCGGCATCCTGCCGGGTGAGGGTGCCTTCTACGGACCGAAGTTCGAATATACCCTGAAGGACGCCATCGGCCGCGAATGGCAGTGCGGCACGACGCAGGTGGACTTCAACCTGCCTGAGCGTTTCGGCGCCTTCTATATCGACCAGAACTCGGAAAAGACGCAGCCGGTGATGATCCATCGCGCCATATGCGGCTCGATGGAGCGCTTCCTGGGTATCCTGATCGAGAACTTCGCCGGTCACATGCCGCTATGGTTCGCACCGCTCCAGGTCGTGGTCGCGACGATCACCTCTGATGCGGATGATTATGGTCGTGAGGTTGCGGAAGCGCTGCGCGAAGCGGGCATGGCGGTCGAGACCGACTTCCGCAACGAAAAGATCAACTACAAGATCCGCGAGCACTCGGTGACCAAGGTTCCTGTCATCATCGTCTGCGGCCGCAAGGAAGCGGAAGAGCGCACCGTCAACATCCGCCGTCTCGGCTCGCAGAACCAGACATCGATGTCGCTTGAGGAGGCAATCACCAGCCTCGTGGACGAAGCGACGCCGCCGGATGTGAAGCGCAAGCTTGCGGCGAAGAAGCAGGTTGCCTAATAACAGTTACGGCCCCTTCGGGGGCCGTTTTGTTTGTGGGGATGTGCGGGTAATTTCACTGCCAAAGGCGACGCATTCAACTCCGTCATCCCGGACTAGATCCGGGGTCCAGCGCGATCAAGTCGTTGATCGCGAAAGACTCTCTTCACGACGCAGACGCGTCGTCGCTGGATACCGGATCAAGTCCGGCATGACGGATGGATGTGGGTGACGCCTACTCGAAATCCCCGGACATCTCTTCCGGCGCCTGATCCTTCATCAGCACTTCCACATCCGAATCCCGGCCGGAGGTCACCTTGAAATTGCGCTGGTAGACCTTGTCCTTGTTGCGGGCGATGGCGGTATATTCGCCTTCGGCCAGCACCATGGTCGAAAAGGCGCTGACGCTTTCATTGACAACGTCACCGCCGCCGTTCAGCACCGACCAGGCTGTATCGGCAATGGCTTCGCCGCCCGCTTCGGATACCAGCTTGAGGGTGATCTGTGCCGCCCGGTGCTGAAGGGTCGCTTCGGTCAGCTTGCCGGCTTCCACCTGGATATCGGCGCGCACGGAGGCGTTGGCGTTACCGTATTGGGAAACGACGTGATATGTGCCGGCATTGAGGCGCACGATGGTGTTCGGTTTAATGTCTTCCATAACCAGCCCGCGTTCGCCATCCGGACGGGCGTCGGAGGAATAGATAGAGAATTTCAGCTGGTTGGCGGAAATCTGCTTGTCGGAACCTGCAACGGCGTTCAGCACGAAACCACCGGCATCGAGAATGAGCACCTGTTTCTGGACGCTGCCGGAGGCAGGCACGTTGAGCTTCTTGGTGACACCTGCGCGGCCGAAAGCGACGTTGACGAAATATTCGCCCGGCACCAGATGGAATTCCGCCGAGCCGCCCTCTGAGCTTGCCAGCATCGGCAATTTACCGTCGGTGCCGGGGATGGGGCTGAATACGCGCCAGGACAGGCCTTCCTTCACCGCTTCGCCTTCGCCGGTCAGCTTGGCTTCCATGACTATGTCGCGGGCGGTGCTAGTCGGCGCGTTGGGGGCGGAGGGAGCGGTGAAAGCATTGAGTTTCGGCATTTTCGGCGTGCCGCCGAGTTGCTTGAAGTCCTTGAAGGCGTCCTGCGAAAAAGCAGCTTGCGATAACAGGCCAAGCGCGGCACATGCAATGCTCAGACGCGCCGCGATTTTGATTGCCGACATTTTCGATACCGATTGACTTCTTGATTTTCCCGGATCACTTCAAAACCAATGCCGTGGCTATTTCAAGGCCCATGTTTTTGCGATGACAGCAGAATGGAAGATTATTGATCATGACAAGTGATATCAAGCTCCTCGATTACCTCAGGGTTCGCCGTTCCACGCCGGCCCTGCAACTTGCCGAGCCGGGACCTTCGAAGGCGGAAATTGAAGATATCCTGCGGCTCGCCGTGCGCGTGCCTGACCATGGTAAGCTTGCGCCGTGGCGTTTCGTGGTTTTCCGCGGCGAGGAGCGCGTCCGTCTCGGTGAAACGGCGCTTCGGATCGCACTCGAAAAGAACCCGGACCTCGACCTGCAGCAGCAGGAAGCCGAGCGCACCCGCTTCACCCGCGCACCCGTCGTCATTGCCGTCATCAGCACTGCAAAGCCGCATTTCAAGATTCCGGAGTGGGAACAGATCATGTCGGCCGGCGCGGTGTGCCTCAATCTCATCTTCTCAGCCAATGCCAGCGGTTTCGCAGCGAACTGGCTGACGGAATGGCTCGCTTTCGATCCGGCCTTTCTCGCGGAAATCGACGTCGATGCGGCGGAGAAGGTCGCCGGGTTCATTCATGTCGGTTCGACGACATTCCCGCCGGTGGAACGGCCTCGGCCGGAGCTTGCCGATGTCGTCACCTGGGTTGGGGACGTCTGATGTTTTACACCACGGACACCAACCAGCACGGCCTGCCGCATGATCCGTTCAAGGCCATCGTCGCGCCGCGCCCGATCGGCTGGATCGGCTCGAGGGGCAGGGAAGGTTCCCTCAACCTCTCGCCCTATTCCTTCTTCAACGCGATTTCGGACCGGCCGAAGCTCGTGATGTTCTCCTCCAGCGGCAGGAAGGACAGTCTGCGCAATGTCGAGGAGACCGGCGTCTTTACCGCCAATCTCGTCAGCCGCCATCTGGTAGACCGGATGAATGCGTCTTCTGCACCCGTCGCTTATGATGTCGATGAATTCGCCCTTGCCGGTCTTACCGCTGTCGATGGCCGCGTGGTGGATGCGCCTTTTGTGGGTGAGGCACTGGCGGTTCTCGAATGCCGGGTAACTCAGATTCAGCAGCTCAGGGACATTGAAGGCGAGCCAGCGGATTCCTGGATGGTCATCGGTCAGGTCATGGCTATCCACATCGACGAAACGATCATTCGCGACGGGCGCATCGACATGGGACTTGCCCGTCCCGTGGCGCGCATGGGCTATATGGATTACTGCGATGGCGGCAGCGATGTATTCCAGCTGCAGCGCCCCTCTACTGCGCCGTAAATATAGGCCTTCTTCGGCGAGGGTTAATTTTTATGGTGAACCAAACGTAAACCATTTGCGCCTAGAGTTTTATACATGGTGGCGGCGATGATGCCGCCATCCATTGTATGAATGTGTTTCGAGGCTCAGGTGATCGTACAGGCATTTCTTCGCTGGTCTGAAAAGGCTGGATCGACCGAGCGGGCGAATGCCGCCAATGCTCTCGGCCGTGCCTATCTGCATTCCGGCATGGCGCGCGAAAACCGCGATGCCGCCTATATGGCGATGACCTATCTTCTCGACGATCCTTCGCCGCGCGTGCGGCTGGCGCTTGCCGAAGCGCTTGCGGACGCCCATGATGCGCCGCGCGCCATTATCGTTTCCCTTGCCGAAGACCAGCCGGAAATCGCCTGCACGGTAATCGCCCGTTCGCCGGTTCTGGCCGAGGCCGATCTGGTCGATCTGGCGGGGCGTGGCGAAAGCTTGACCCGCGCGCTCATCGCCGCCAGGCCCGGCCTGCCGCGCGGGGTCTGCGCCGCACTTGCGGAAGTTGGCGACCTGCCCGAAACCACCATCCTGCTAGAAAATGACGAAGCCTTCATCACACCGTTTTCGCTCCGGCGCATCGCCGAACGTCACGGTTGCGACGCCGATATCCGTGATCTCCTGCTCCGCCGCGAGGCCTTGCCTGCCGATGCGCGTCATCTGCTTGTGGGCCGCGTGAGCGAGGCACTTGCGGATTCCGCGCTGGTTCATGCGCTGATCACGCGCAACCGCGCCGACAGTCTTTTCCGCGAAGCGGAAGATTCCGCCACCATCCTGATCGCATCGAGCGTTTCCTCGCCGGAACTGCCGGCACTGGTGGAGCATCTGCGCCAGAGGCTGGAGCTGACGCCCGCATTGCTCATCCATGCCGTCTGTTCGGGCCGGCTTGAGTTCTTCACGGCGGCCATGGTCAATCTCTCCGGTCTTGATGACCGCAAGGTGCGCGCCATTCTGGCCACGGGCCGGCCGCATGCGCTGAAGGCGCTGTTCCAGTCCATTGGTCTGTCGGGCGACGTCGTTGACGTCTTCAGCGAAGCGACGCTGATGTGGCGCCGTGCCGCCCGCTCGCAGCTTCCTGAGGCGGCCGCCTCCGTCTCTGCCGAACTGCTGTCGCATTTCCGTGACGTGAGCGGTTCCGAAACGCTGTTCGAACTGTTGCACGCGGTGCGCAAGCTGAGCATTGCGGAAGAACGGCAGAAGGCGAGATATTATGCGCAGGCGCTGGCGGTGGAGGCGGCGTGAGGTCGGGTTAATTTTCGGCTGATACAAATCGCATGAGTATCATAATTTTCCCGGAAGGGGCATCCTCTCATCCTCATCCCTGTGCTCGTCACAGGGATCCTTCCAGCCCAAATCCTTGGGCTGGAAGGACTCTCTCCGCCGCGCAGACGCGCGTCGACTGGATTCCTGTGACAAGCACAGGAATGAGGGAAGATCGGTTGCCCGCAATCACTTATCGAACCGTTTGGCAATCCATGAATAGCTGTTTTCGACCATCCTCACAGGCGTTCCAAGGAAGTGCTTTATGCCTTCGGTGGAAGGAAGGACGCGGCTGACGCGGCCGATCGCCTGTTTGGTGAGACTTTCCTCTTCTTTCGGCGTCACTTCCGCCGTGGCCTGCTGGGCATCGGCCGGTGGTGGAGTGCCGGACTGCGTGCCGACCGTTTGCGGGCTCTGTTCACCCGGTGTCTGGCACACGGCCACGACCACCGGATAGGACGCGTTCGCAAAACGCTCCAGCTCCTTTTCCGACACAGCGTCGCACAGTTCGATGCTCGTCCACCGCTGTTGCGAGGTGGCGAGGTAATGGCAATCGGTGGCGCTGTCGTCGCAACCGAGAAAGGTCATGAGAACGAGGGCTGTTTTCATGGTGTGTGTTGCCTCTGTCGGGAATTATGCTCTAGAAACTCATCTATCCCGATTGCAGTGACATTACGACGAAATACGCATTTTTTTGAGAGAAGGCAGGCATCGCATTGGCCATCGAAATCAAGCTTGAGGCACCCCGTCAGGACGCGGTTCTGCGCCTCATCGACCTTTCCAATGCCTATATGGCGTCGCTTTACCCCGCAGAAAGCAATCATCTAGTCGATATCGGAGCGCTTGAGAAGGATAATGTCTCTTTTTTCGTGGTGCGGCATGGTGGCCGCGTGGTCGGCTGCGGGGCGCTGGTGGAAGCGGGCGATGGCACGGCTGAGGTCAAGCGCATGTTCGTCGATCCGGAGGCGCGGGGTCTGCGCATCGGCAAGCTGATCATGGATACGCTCATCGCGCGTGGTGAGGAGCTTGGCCTTTCTGCCATTCGTCTCGAAACCGGCATCAGCCAGCCGGAGGCGATAGGGCTTTACCGCAAGGCGGGTTTCGTGGAGATCGAGGCTTTTGCGCCCTATAAGCCTGATCCGCTCAGCCTCTTCATGGAGAAGGTGCTTTAAGTCGGCGGTACAGGTTCGCGGCCACTTTGCGGTGTCCAAAACGAAGGAATCCACGCGACATGAAACGCAGCGCGAGCGACGGATCGCGCCAAACACCCAACGTCATCCTCGGTGTGTCACGAGGATCTGCATCCGAGTGATTTTATCTGACGTGATTAGAACCTTGGCACAAGGTGAGGATGACGGCGATGGTGCATTTCCCGCTCTTCATCCGTTTCAGACCTGAATGAAAACTTAGAACTAAGAATGATCGCAACGCGCCGAGGATCAGGTCCCGTACCGGAGAAGCGATAGTTGCGGATGCGCAACGAGGCCGAGCATGGGCGGATGCGAGGTTCGCGGATATCTGTCGTTACCGGAGCTGCGGCGTCTGGCGCAGGCTTCAATCAGAAAGCGGCCTTTCGAAACGCCTTGGTCTCCTCGCTATTGTCCTCGAGCACGGCGACCTCGTCCAGGGCGTCACCCTGCGCAGGAGGCGGTGTCGGAGCTTCGGCGGCCGCGGAAAGTTCGACCTCACGAACCCATTCGCGCCAGATCGCGACCAGAAGCGCCATCAGCACCGGGCCGATGAAGAGGCCGAGGAAACCCATGGTCTTGACGCCGCCGACGAGGCCGAAAAACGTCGGCAGGAATGGCAGCTTGATGGGCCCGCCGACGAGTTTCGGGCGGATGGTCTTGTCAACGATGAAGAGTTCCACCGAACCCCAGACAAACAGGGCCAACCCGTGGGCGGGCGAGCCGCTGGCGACCAGATAGATGGACACCAGCGTGAAGGACAGAGGCGCACCGCCCGGAATGAGGGCCATGACGCCTGTCAGCACGCCGAGCGTGACGGGCGAGGGGACACCGGCGATCCAGTAGGCGATGCCGAGGATGATGCCTTCGCCGATGGCGATCAGCGTCATGCCGGTGACCGTGGAGCTGATGGTGGCGGGCACGACGCGGGAAATGCGTTCCCACCGCGTCGGCAGGATGCGCTCGCCGACCAGATCGACCTGACGGGTGAAACCGGCCCCGTTACGATAGACGAAGAACAGCGCGATCAGCATGAACAGCAACGTCAGCACCAGATGGAACGCGCCATTGCCGGCGGCGAGGATCGCCCTGTAGATATTGCCGATATTGGCGCCGCTGACGAGCTGGATCACCTCACCGATGGCGCCCGGCGTGCCGATATATTTCACCCATTGTTCGCCAAGCCATGGGCCGACGGCGGGAAGGGCGGCGATCCAGTCCGGCACGGGGGCGCCGGTCTTGTTGACATGCACTGCCCAGCCGAACCATTCGCGGATTTCGCTGGCCGTGTAGGAAGCGGCGATGAAGATCGGGACGACAAGGAAGGCGAGGATGAGAATGATGGCGATGGTGGCGCCGAGCGTGGTGTTGCCGCCCACCTGCCGAAGAAGCCGTGTATAGACCGGCCAGCTGGCGAAACCGATGACGAGGGCGGCGAGAACCGGAACCAGGAAGCCGTGGAAGAAGTAGATGCCGGCCAAGGCAACGAGAACGAGCAGCCAGCGCGCAGCCGAAATGGGCGGGATCAGGGCGATCCGCGTCGGGCTGGCCGGACCAAGCCATCTCGGTTCGCCACTCTGCTTACGGCTGTCATTCTTACTCACGGCAGGCTCTTTCTCGCATTCTCCCCGAAGGGTGCATTCACTCTGTCACACCGATACATATAAGTGCAATATAATCGGATCACATTACCGTTGTGTGTTTATTGCTGAACCTATTGAACGATTTTGGTAAAAATAGAACATCGGTCTTGGCGCGCGCATTGAAATATGACAATTGAACTCCGTTTTTCTTGCGGCGTAAGGTTGCCGCGCCCGATCTCCAGGTCACGCTATGCTCCGCCGCTTCTTCGCCTATTATCGCCCCTATCGCGGTCTGTTCATTCTCGATTTTTCCTGCGCTGTCTTGTCGGGCGTACTGGAACTCGGCTTTCCGATGGCGGTGAAGGCCTTTGTCGACGTGCTGCTGCCGGGCGGTGAATGGGCTATCATCCTGGCCGCCTCCGTCGGGCTGCTCCTCATCTATGTACTGAATACCGGATTGATGGCGACTGTCACCTACTGGGGACACATGCTTGGGATCAATATCGAAACCGACATGCGCCGGCTGGCCTTCGATCATCTGCAAAAGCTTTCCTTCCGGTATTTCGACAACCAGAAGACCGGCCATCTGGTCGGGCGGCTGACCAAGGATCTGGAAGAGATCGGCGAGGTCGCCCACCATGGGCCCGAAGACCTGTTCATCGCCATCATGACTTTTATCGGCGCGTTCCTGCTGATGCTGTCGGTCAATGTGCCGCTGGCGCTCATCACCGCCGCCGTCGTGCCCGTCACCGCCTGGGTCACCAGCCGGTATGGCGGTCGCATGACGCAGAATTTTCGCGCGCTATACGGCCGTGTGGGGGATTTCAACGCCCGTATCGAGGAAAATGTCGGCGGCATGCGAGTGGTGCAGGCCTTTGCCAATGAGGATCACGAGAGGGCGCTGTTCGAAAAAGACAACCAGAAATACCGCCGCACCAAGCTTGACGCCTACAAGATAATGGCGGCCAGCACCTCGCTGAGCTACATGAGCATGCGGCTGACACAGATGATCGTGATGATCTGCGGCGCCTGGTTCGTTCTGAATGGCGACCTGACGGAAGGTGGCTTCGTCGGCTTCCTGCTGCTGGTCGGCGTGTTTTTCCGCCCGGTGGAAAAAATCAATTCGGTCATCGAGACCTATCCCAAGGGCATTGCCGGTTTCCGCCGGTTCACCGAGCTTCTCGACACCGCGCCCGATATTGTCGATGCGCCCGATGCGGTGGAAGCGCCGCTGCTGCGCGGCGATATCGAATACCGCCATGTGGGCTTCGGTTACGCCGAGGGCAAGCAGGTTCTCAGCAATATCGACCTGAAGATCAGCGCCGGCGAGACCGTGGCCTTCGTTGGCCCGTCGGGTGCGGGCAAGACGACGCTCTGCTCGCTGCTGCCGCGCTTTTATGACGTCACCAGCGGTGCGATCACCATTGACGGCATCGATATCAGAAAGATGAAGCTCGCCTCGCTGCGCAATCAGATCGGCATCGTGCAGCAGGATGTCTTCCTGTTCGGCGGCACGATCCGTGAGAACATCGAATATGGACGGCTTGGCGCTTCGGATGCGGAGATCATGGAGGCGGCGCGGCGCGCGCGGCTGGACGGCGTCATTGAGGCCATGCCGCTCGGGCTCGACACCGTCATTGGCGAACGCGGCGTAAAGCTGTCCGGCGGACAGAAGCAGCGTCTTGCGATTGCCCGCATGTTCCTGAAAAATCCGCCGATCCTCATTCTCGATGAGGCCACCTCGGCGCTCGACACGGAAACCGAGCGGGCCATCCAGCAATCGCTGACCGAGCTTGCCAAAGGCCGCACCACCCTCGTCATCGCCCACCGGCTGGCGACGATCCGCGATGCCTCGCGCATCGTGGTCGTTGACCAGAGCGGCATCGCCGAAACCGGCGCTCATGCCGAACTCCTGGCTGCCAAGGGCCATTACAGCCGTCTGCACGAGGCGCAGTTCAGCGGTCATCTCGCGGGCCTCAGCTGACCGGCCCGCACGTCGCTCAGCCTTCTGCTGCCTGTTCTTCTACAATGCCGGGGTTTGCCTCCGGCTTGCCGGGATGGCTGCTGACGAGGTAACCCATGGCGACGGCGGCCGCTACGACGAAGAGCAGCAGGACGCCGCTGATCGTCATCAGCCATTCGCGGGGCTTTCTGTGCCCCATGATATAGTTCGGCCACCGGCCTGGATGGTTCACCACGTCGTTATTCCGGTGCTGTCGCATGAACTTCCCCAGATTTAAGCGTTTTGGTGAAAGATCAACGTCAGCGCTACCGCGACTGTTCCGTTTGTGTGGCGAACAGGTGATGACAAGGACGTGAGTCCGGTCATTCTGTCTTGGGAAGGCCGATCAGGCGGATTGAATGGCGATGCGGTTGCCCTCGCTATCGGAAATCTCCGCGACGAAGAGCGCATCATTCACCGCCGTTTTGGGAAATAGGAGCTCGCTTCCACCGGCAAGAGCTTTAGCAATCACATCATCCACATCAGCGACACTGAAATAGACGATCGCTCCATCTCGCGTCGGTACATAGGCCGGGCCTTCGGCAAGCGCGGCACTGGCGCCATTGCTGTTTTCGTCAAAAGGGAAATAGGCCATTCTGCTATCGTGGATCGCGACGATTTCGGCAAAGGGCACATCAAAAACCGCGCGATAGAAGCGGATCGCCCGATCAAGATCGGTCACGGGGATTTCGACATGGGCGACAATATTCATACGCTTCTCCTCAGCTGGACTAACGCACTTTCAAATTTCTGATGGCACCGATCTTTCTAGCGACGGCTGACATGGCGAGGCAATGGCGCGCGGTGTCAAGTAACCACATTGTCAATCGTCCAGCACCCGCGTGACCGGTCGCAGTGCCAGGAGAGGGCTAAGCGCCACATCGCGGCGTCGAAAGTCAGCTTGCGTCCTGCGTCTCTTTATGCGAATGATTTGCAATTGCATTAATCAGATTTCCGTTCAGAAAGCGCATAGTATGGAGAAGCCAGTCTTTGGATGGCGGCGAAACGGCGACGATCTCTCGTTGTCAGACGTTCACAGTTCTATCCGCGTCAAGCCGAATGCCGGCACGTTTCGGCGGGCGATGGCGTTTTTTGGTCCCGGCTATCTCGTTGCCGTCGGTTATATGGATCCCGGAAACTGGGCGACGTCGCTCGCCGGCGGCTCCAGGTTCGGCTATACGCTGCTGACGGTTGCGCTGGTCTCGAACATCATGGCGATCGTGCTGCAATCGCTCTGCGCCCGTCTTGCGATTGCCTCCGGCCGCGATCTCGCCCAGGCCTGCCGTGACGCCTATCCGAAGCCGGTGGCCATGTTGCTATGGCTGCTCGCCGAGATCGCTATCATCGCCACCGATATTGCCGAGGTGATCGGCACGGCCATCGGCCTCAACCTCATCTTCGGCATTCCGCTCGAAATCGGCGTTCTCATCACCGCGCTCGATGTGTTCCTGATCCTTTATCTGCAGAAGCTCGGCTTCCGCTGGGTGGAGGCGCTGGTCATCACGCTGCTTGGCGTCATCGCGGTGTGCTTTGCCATTCAGGTAGCGCTCGCCGATCCTGACTGGGGGCAGGTGATCCTTGGTTTTGCGCCGACGACTGAAATCGTCACCAATCCTGACATGCTCTATCTGGCGCTCGGTATTCTCGGCGCGACCGTCATGCCGCATAATCTCTATCTGCATTCCGGCATCGTGCAGACCCGCGAAATCGGCGAGACAATAGCCGAAAAGCGCGAGGCGCTGAAATTCGCGACGCTCGATTCCACCATCGCCCTGATGTTCGCGCTTCTCATCAACGCATCGATCCTCATTCTGGCGGCGGCGACCTTCAACAAGGCGGGGCAGACAAATGTCGCCGAACTCGGCGAGGCGCATAATCTGCTGGCGCCGCTGCTCGGCCTTGCGATTGCGCCGACGCTGTTCGGCGTGGCGCTTTTGTGCTGCGGCATCAATTCCACTGTCACGGCAACGCTTGCCGGCCAGATCGTGATGGAAGGTTTTCTCAAGATGCGGCTCGCCCCCTGGCTGCGCCGCCTCATCACCCGCGCCATCGCCATCATCCCCGCCGCCGGCGTGACCATCCTTTACGGAGACAGCGGCACGGGCGAACTGCTGATCCTGACGCAGGTGGTCTTGAGCCTGCAACTCTCCTTCGCCGTCTTCCCGCTGGTGATGTTCACCGGTGACAAGGCCAAGATGGGCGAGCTGCGCTCACCGCTCTGGCTCTCAGGCTTCGCATGGCTGATCGCGGTGGTGATTGCGGCGTTGAATGTGAAGCTGCTGGTGGATTTTATCGGGTGAGGCGGGTCAGGCCGCGCCTTTACGGAGCGCGGCGGCCGTGCCCTCCGGGTCGACGGCGATGACCTTGAGATAAGCGCGGGCCGGCTGGTCCGGCTCGCTACGTCCCTGTTCCCAATCACGCAGGGTGCCGAGCGGAATATGATAACGCGCGGAAAACTCTTCCTGCGTCAGCTTCAGGGCCCGGCGAATGATCTTGATGCGCGGCATTCTGGGAGCCGCAGCAAGTTGCTCGGCAGAAACCGGCGGATTGTCGGGGTCGGCAAGCGCATTCGCCTCCGCCTCTTCATCGGTCATGGCGTGAAGGCGGGCCCAGTCTGTTTGATCGATTTTACCAGCCATTGTCGTCGTATTCCTTGCGCTCCGCGCGTGTCGCCTTTCGTGCCGAGATGATGCGGATCACTTCGCTGCGTTCGGTATAGATCACAGTCAGAACCAATCCGTTGCCCAACCCCACTATACGTCGTCGGACTTCGCCGTAATTCGCTGAACGATCCTCGATATCCACGGCAAATGGATCCTCAAAAACCTTGCGGGCCGTTTCAAAGCTGACGCCATGTTTGGCGAGATTGGTTAAAGCCTTTCGGTCATTCCACTCAAAAGATAACATTGTGGACTACGGGTTTCCAGTAGTGAAATGGATAAAATATCAAAAGAAGAAGGGCTCTTTCATATCTGAAAGAGCCCTCAAGACTAGTCGTTTTTTGGTGGTGTCTAAGCTAACGCTCAGCTGCAACCGCTCGTCGCACCACAAGTATCGCACTTCTCGCAAGTGCCGTTCCGCACCATCGTGAAGTTCTGGCATTCCGAGCACATGTTGCCCGTATACCCTTGAGCGATCGAGCGCATGCGGCGTTCGTTTTCGACCTTCTTGGCTTCCGTCTTGGCCGAAGCAGCGTCTGCGGCGGCCTTGTCGGAGAAGAGGGCGGTTGCCGTCTGCTGGGCTTCCTGGACGACCTCGTCGATCACTTCTTCGGCGATTTCTTCGGCCAGTTCCTTGGCGCGCTCTTCATAGTCCCGCTTGAAGGAGACGATTTCGGAGGTTGCGATGGCGACTGTCGGTTCCAGCTTGCGGGCTGCGGAGCCTGCAAACGAGGTCACGTTGGCCGAGGCGCGGGCAGGGGCTGCCGTTGCCGATCCCTTGGGCTCGGAAGCGGTGCGTTCGCCGTCATTGCGGGACACGATGGTCGGCTTGTAACCGCGGGTCCAGCCGGTGGAAACGAGGTTGGTCTTGCCTTCCTGGATACCCTTGCCGAGCGCCGTGTTGGAGAAGTCGGACGTATCGACATGGGCGAGATCGTGGCGGCCGAGATAGGAGACGGCGAGTTCGCGGAACACGTAGTCGAGGATCGACGTGGCGTTCTTGATCGCGTCGTTGCCCTGCACCATGCCGGCCGGTTCGAACTTGGTGAAGGTGAAGGCCTCCACATATTCTTCCAGCGGCACGCCATATTGCAGGCCGAGCGAAATGGCGATGGCGAAGTTGTTCATCATTGCGCGGAAGGCGGCGCCTTCCTTGTGCATGTCGATGAAGATTTCGCCGATGCGGCCATCACCGAATTCACCGGTGCGCAGATAGACCTTGTGACCGCCCACAGTTGCCTTCTGGGTGTAACCCTGACGGCGGTTCGGCAGCTTTTCACGCTCGCGTGAGACGCGCTCGATAACGCGCTCGACGATCTTTTCGGTGATCGTCACGGCCTGCTGTGCGGCGGGCTGCTGGATCAGTTCTTCGATCAGGTCTTCTTCGTCCTCATCTTCCACCAGCGACGCGTTGAGCGGCTGGGAAAGCTTGGAACCATCACGGTAAAGGGCGTTGGCCTTCAGCGCCAGCTTCCAGGAGAGCATGTAGGCTGCGCCGCAATCCTCAACCGTCGCATCGTTCGGCATGTTGATCGTCTTGGAGATCGCACCGGAGATGAAGGGCTGAGCCGCCGCCATCATGCGGATATGCGATTCGACGGAGAGGTAACGCTTGCCGATCTTGCCGCAGGGGTTGGCGCAATCGAAGACGGGCAGGTGCTCGTTCTTCAGGAACGGTGCGCCTTCCAGCGTCATCGCGCCGCAGACGTGAACGTTGGCCGCTTCGATGTCCTTCTTGCCGAAGCCGAGGTGCTCGAGCAGGTTGAAGCTCATGTCGGAGAGCTGCTCGTCGGAAACCTTCAGCGTTTCCTTGAGGAAGTCGGCGCCGAGCGTCCACTGGTTGAAGACGAACTTGATGTCGAAGGCGCTCTTCAGCGCGCCGTTGACGGCTTCGATCTTCTCATCGGTGAAGCCCTTGGCCTTCAGCGTCGAGGGGTTGATGCCGGGAGCCTGGTTGAGATTGCCATGGCCGACGGCATAGGCCTCGATCTCGGCGATCTGGCTTTCGGAGTAACCGAGCGAACGCAGCGCATCCGGAACGGCGCGGTTGATGATCTTGAAGTAACCGCCACCGGCGAGCTTCTTGAACTTCACCAGCGCGAAATCGGGCTCGATACCGGTCGTGTCGCAATCCATCACGAGGCCGATCGTGCCTGTGGGTGCGATAACGGTGGTCTGGGCGTTGCGGTAGCCGTGCTTTTCGCCAAGTTCCAGCGCCTTGTCCCAGGCGGCCGTTGCGTGGGCGATCAGGTCCTGATCCGGGCAGTCGCCATGGACGAGTGCGACCGGGTTGACCGACAGGCCCTCATAACCTTCCAACTGGCCAAGGGCGGCGCGGCGGTGGTTGCGGATGACGCGCAGCATGTTTTCGCGGTTGGGCGCAAAGCCCGGGAAGGGGCCAAGCTCGCCGGCCATTTCGGCCGAGGTGGCATAGGACACGCCGGTCATGATGGCGGTGAGCGCACCGGCAATGGCGCGGCCTTCGGCGCTGTCATAGGGAATGCCGGAGGACATCAGGAGGCCGCCGATATTGGCGTAACCGAGGCCCAGCGTGCGGTACTCATAGGAGAGTTCGGCGATCTGGCGCGACGGGAACTGCGCCATCATGACGGACACTTCGAGCACGACGGTCCAGAGGCGAACGGCGTGTTCGTAATCGGCGATATCGATGCGCTTCGTCGCCTGATCCTTGAACTGCAGAAGGTTCAGCGAGGCAAGGTTGCAGGCCGTGTCATCGAGGAACATGTATTCCGAGCACGGGTTGGAGGCGCGGATCGGGCCGGCCGCCGGCGAGGTGTGCCAGTCGTTCATCGTCGTGTTGAAGTGCAGACCCGGATCGGCAGACGCCCAGGCGGCGTGGGAAATCTTTTCCCAGAGGTCGCGGGCCTTCAGCGTCTTCATGACCTTGCCGTCCTTGCGGGCGGTGAGGTTCCAGTCACCGTCATTTTCGACAGCGCGCAGGAAATCGTCCTTCAGCGAGACGGAGTTGTTGGAGTTCTGGCCCGACACCGTGAGGTAGGCTTCCGAATCCCAGTCCGTGTCATAGGTCTTGAACTGGATGTCCTTGTAACCCTGCTCGGCGAACTGGATGACGCGCTTGACGTAGTTTTCCGGCACCATGTCCTTCTTGGCGGCGCGGATTTCGCGCTTCAGGGCAGGGTTCTTGGCCGGGTCGAAGCAATCGCCGTTGTCAGCTTCGCAGTTGACGCAGGCCTTCATGATCGCCTTCAGGTGCTTGGCGACGATCTTGGAACCGGTGACGAGAGCGGCAACCTTCTGCTCCTCGTTCACCTTCCAGTCGATATAGGCTTCGATATCGGGGTGGTCGGCATCAACGACGACCATCTTCGCTGCGCGGCGGGTCGTGCCGCCGGACTTGATGGCGCCGGCTGCGCGGTCACCGATCTTGAGGAAGCTCATCAGGCCTGACGATTTGCCGCCGCCGGAGAGTTTTTCGCCTTCGCCACGCAGATAGGAGAAGTTGGAGCCAGTGCCGGAGCCGTATTTGAACAGGCGCGCTTCACGCACCCACAGATCCATGATGCCGCCTTCATTAACGAGGTCGTCCTCAACGGACTGGATGAAGCAGGCATGCGGCTGCGGATGTTCGTAAGCGGACTTGGACTTGGTCAGCTTGCCGGTGAAGGGGTCGACATAAAAGTGGCCCTGGCCGGGACCATCAATGCCATAGGCCCAGTGCAGGCCGGTGTTGAACCATTGCGGGGAGTTGGGGGCAACACGCTGGGTGGCGAGCATATAGGCAAGCTCGTCGCGGAAGGCGAGGGCATCTTCTTCGGACGAGAAATATTTGCCCTTCCAGCCCCAATAGGCCCAGGTGCCGGCCAGGCGATCGAAAACCTGGCGTGCATCGGTCTCGGAGCCGTAGCGCTCGGCTTCCGGAACATCCTTCAGAGCCTTTTCATCGGGCACGGAGCGCCAGAGGAAGGAAGGAACGTCATTTTCCTCAACCTTCTTCAGGAACTTCGGCACGCCGGCCTTGCGGAAATATTTCTGCGCCAGAACGTCGGTGGCAACCTGGCTGAACTGCGCGGGAACGTCGATGTCAGCCAGACGGAACACGATGGATCCATCCGGGTTCTTGATTTCACTGACGGCCTTGCGGAAGTCGATCTCCGCATAAGGCGATTGGCCGGGCTTCGTGAAGCGGCGTTCAATGCGCATGGTTTCTGTCCTCGTCCATTGGGCGCCCGGTGAAGGGCGCAAAAATTCGTTCCAGCCGTGCGATGCCTTCGCGCAGCCGGTTGTTGCCGATCTGATGGGATGTTCATCCTTGGATGTCATCCCTGTATCTCGTGTTTAAGATGGCTGCAAGCCTACTATATATAGTGTTAACACATTCTTGCTGCCAGTCCCCGCGTAATGTTTTTGGCGGTTCCGAAGGCGCAGAAAAGCCATCGGCGAACCGCCCCCTCATGGCCGGGACGCCGTTTGGACATGCGCGCTGAAGATGGAGAAGAACCGGCCTCGTTACTTTCCGGTTCGTTGCCGCCGCAACATATTTGTCACTTTCCTCTCGCGACACAGATTCGTCAAGCCATAGATTGAAACCCATTTTTAACCACAAGATATTGTGTGGAGTGCCTGTGGAAAACGGGGATAGGAAAAGCTCTCAGAAAAATCAGTGACTTGGCGGAAAAATTTGAAGCTTGCGCGAGGCTGGTTTCCGCAACGGAAAGGCAAAACCCCGCATTTTCGGGGTGAGGCATAATGGCGACACTGCGGTTTTTCCGTGTTTTTCACTGTGGGCAAAAAGGCCTTTTCACACAAAAAAGCCGCCCCGGGTGGGACGGCGAAAGAGTGTATATTGCTGGGGGAAGTCTTGCGCGGTTGGTGCATCCGCACTCCGTCACCCCGGACCAGATCCGGGGTCCAGCGCGATCAATCCTTGATCGGGAGAGAGTCGTCTCACGGCGCAGACGCGCCGTGGCTGGATGCCGGATCTAGTCCGGCATGACGGAAAGAAAAAGCGCCATTCTTCAGGCACTCAGCCACGCGATCCCTTGGCGATCGGCTCCTGATAGGTGAAGCCCATGTCCCAGGGGAAATAGATCCAGGTGTCCTGGCTCACTTCGGTGACGAAAGTATCGATGGTCGGCACGCCCTTCGGTTTGGCGTAAACGCAGGCAAAATGCGCCTTCGGCAGCATTTCGCGCACTTCGAGCGCCGTCTTGCCGGTATCGGTCAGATCGTCGACGACAAGCACGCCTTCGCCGGCATCAACAGTCAGTTCGGGGGCTACGCCTTTCAAGAGGACCGTATCACCCTGGTTGACGTAGTCATGGCGGGTGGCGATGCAGACCGTATCGATCATGCGGATGTTCAGTTCGCGGGAAATGATCGCCGCCGGAACGAGGCCGCCGCGCGTGATGCAGACGATCGCCCGGAACTCTTTGTCGAGACCGGCAAGACGCCATGCAAGCGCACGGGCGTCGCGGTGAAACTGGTCCCAGGAAACGGGAAAGGCTTTATCGGGAAGGGACATGTCGTCTACCATCTGGTCAAAATTGTCGATGGCTTTGGCTAATAGCCGCAAGACCGGCAAAAAGGCAAGCTTTGCGCTTATCCGGCGTGATTTTGGCTGAGAGAATGCCGCTTGGTTCTTCTCCCCTAAGTGGAGAAGGTGGCCCGAAGGGTCGGATGAGGGGACTGGCTCTCGGTCTATCTCTACCCACGCCCCCTCATCCCGCTGCCGCGGACTTCTCCCCGGCGGGGAGAAGAAACCAGTGGCGGACGCTCCTTTCGAGCGAGATGGCGGGGGCTGGCGGCGCCATTTGCGCCGCATCCATATTCAACGCGACAGCAGCGTCATCGCCGTCATGGAATCGAGCAGCGTGCGGGTAACGCCGCCGAACAGCAGTTCCCACCAGCGGGAATGGCCGTAAGCGCCCATGACCAGAAGGTCGATGCTGTTATCGGAAAGGCGATTTTCGATGGCCGCCTGCGGCGAAAGGCCGGCAATCTTTTCCTGTGAGGTCACCGTCACGTTCACGCCGTGGCGGGCGAGCGTGGCGGCCAGTTCCGTACCGGCAAACCCGGAGGACTGCGTTTCGCTTTCTGCCTGGTCGACGGAGAATATCTCGACGCTGTCGGCGGCTTTCAGAAAGGGCAGGGCGTCGAAAGTGGCGCGCGTCGCCTCGCGAGAGCCATTCCAGGCGATCAGGACGCGTTTGATCGGTTTGGCGACGGTGAGCACATGCGGGACGAGGAGAACGGGACGGCCGCTTTCATAGAGAAAGCTGTCAATATCGGTGCGGCTGTCCGACAAAGCCGAGGAACTGCTCTGGCGGGCGACGACGAGATCGGCGCAACGGGCGCTGTCGATGGCAGAGGCGGAGGCGTAACCCACCGAGGTAACGAAGCTTCGCCATTCATGCGAGATGCCGTTGGCCGATAGCGTACGCTCGAAAAGCGTGCCGACATCGGTGGTTTCCTTGTGTGCCACATCCTGCAGGGCCTGCACGGTGGCGGGATCGGGAATTTCCATCGGCGCGACGAGGGGAACGGCGGCCAGCGTTTCCATGTGCAGGCCGATGACATGCGAGGAAAACTGGTCTGCAAGGCTCACCACGAATTCGCCGAGCTTCTGTGTGTTCGAAACATTGTCGACCACTGCCAATATCGTTTTGTAACCCATTTATCTCTCCTCGGTGACATCTAATTTCTGTGGGGAGAGTGGCCGCCTTTGCAGGCCGCCACCTTGATTTTGGTCAAAGCCCGTTTGTCAAAGGCCCTTTCTCGCTCAAGCCGTTGCGTCGCCCTTGCCTGCCGCCAGTCTTTTCTCCTGTCCGATGGCTTCGATCATGGCCGCGACCGCATCCGCCGCGGCCTTCAGCACGCCTGCATCCCGGGCGCGCACCACGATTTCCGTCGAAAAGCGTTGCCCGTCATATTTCGGATAGGAACCGATGCTGGTTTCGGGATGGGCTTTCTGGATGGCCGTCAGCGGCGTGCCGATATCGCCTTCGCCATACGGTGAGCGTACGGCCTGCGACATCACCTTGGCGCCGGTGCGGAGCGTCGGCATGACGTTGTCGAGCATCGCCTGGAACACCTGCGGCACGCCGGCCATGACATAGACATTGCCGATGATGAAGCCGGGGGCGACGGAAACAGGGTTGGCGATGTGGACAGCACCTTTCGGCATGCGCGCCATGCGCTTGCGCGCATCGGTGAATTCCATCTCACGGGCACGGTACATGTCGCCAAGTATCCGCAAGGCTTCGGCATCGTGCTCGCAGGGAAGGCCAAACGCCACGGAAACCGCATCCGCGGTGATGTCGTCATGGGTCGGGCCTATGCCACCCGAGGTGAAGACATAATCATAGCGGCTGCGTAGCGCATTCAGCGCTTCGACGATCGCGTCCTCCTCATCGGCAACGATACGCACTTCCTTGAGGTCGATGCCGGACATGGTCAGCACGTCCGCGAGGTGGCCGATATTCTTGTCCTTGGTACGGCCCGAAAGCAACTCGTCGCCAATGGCGAGCATGGCGGCGGTCACGACGGATTGAGCGGAAGAGGGATTGGACATGGGTGTACTCGTCATCTGTTTTATCAGACGTTAGCCCCGTGCCCGATGATTGCAAAGCGGTTTTGAAAAAATGTATTTCGGCAAATAGTTGACGTTTCGCTTTTCCGTTCACTTATGGTGAACAGTGCGTATGCCGATAAGCCGCTGGCGTGGAAGAAGCCTGTGAGCTAGATTTTCATCACATGCTTGTAACGGGTCGCCGATAATCATCATCACGTTTTTGAAAAGGCTTCTGGTCGGGACGCCGGAAACGATAAACCCAAAGGAAACAAAGAAAATGACGAAAGTTCTGGTGCTCTATTATTCTTCCTACGGTCACATCGAAACGATGGCCTATGCTGTCGCCGAGGGTGCAAAATCGGCGGGCGCAGACGTCGTCGTCAAGCGCGTTCCGGAACTGGTGCCGGAAGCGGTCGCCAAGTCTTCGCATTTCAAGCTCGACCAGGCGGCGCCGATCGCCACCGTGGACGAACTGGCTGAATACGATGCCATCATCGTCGGCGCCGGCACCCGCTTCGGCACGGTCGCTTCGCAGATGCGCAATTTCTGGGACCAGACGGGCGGCCTGTGGTTCGGCGGCAAGCTCGTCGGCAAGGTAGGTTCCGCCTTTACCTCTTCCGCCACCCAGCATGGCGGCCAGGAATCGACTATTCTCGGTTTCCTGCCGACGTTCCTGCACCACGGCATGGCCGTCGTCGGTCTGCCCTATGCCTTCCAGGGCCAGATGGGTGTCGATGAAATCAAGGGCGGCTCCCCTTACGGCGCTTCCACCATTACCGATGGCGACGGCTCGCGCCAGCCATCCGAAGTCGAACTTGAAGGTGCACGCTTCCAGGGCGCGCATGTGGCGAAAATCGCCGCCAAGCTTTCTGCCTGATCCTGAAAAGTCCAGTGAAAAAGAAATGCGGCCCAAAAGGCCGCATTTTCTGTGCCGGCGGCATCATCACCAGCTTTACCGCGATGCTCTCCTGCGAAGCTCGTTACCCGATCAGATCGGCAGGTTCACCATGAAGAGGCAGCTTGCAACCACGAAGCCGATCATCGAAATTTCAAGAAAACCATTCAGTCCGTCGCGCATTTCAATCCTCCTTGTTCGATCGAAAAGAGAACGGAAAAAGTTTAACGCGGTTCCATAACAGCAGAATGAAATTTAGGGATTCTTAACGCCTGATTTACGGCGTGTCAGCCGGTGACGACGAAGGCCACGACGAGGTGGCCGAGAAGGCCGATCGCCAGGCAGGAGAGAAGAAAGATGAACAGGGCTTTTTTCATATATCCGGACGCTTTCCTCTGTATCGATCCATCGAACCATGAACTTGACGTTAACGCCCCTGGCGCCTCCGTCGCGACGCGTGGCTGGGCCGTTACGCCTTGATGTCGAGCCCCGCTTCGATCGCGGCGGCGATGAAGGCCTTGCGCGCGTCTTCAGGCTTTTTCCTGCCGGCATCCACGGCGGCGCAGACCAGCAGCGCCTTGTCTAGCGCCTCGCCATCCTCCACCGGCCAGTCCTCGATCAGGGCCCAGGAGGCGGCCTGGGTTGTTTCGATGCTCGTATAATCACCCGGCGTTTCGAAGGCGATCAGGACGGGTTTCTGCCAGCGCGTGTTCATCGCTCATCCATGTTGGTTTCGCGCCCGGCTCTAAACGAAGCCGGCGGGATGCGCAATCCGTTTCGGAGCCGACCGGCGCGGTCAGTCGTCGCGTCCGAACAGCCATTCGCGAAGGATGCGCCGGTCAATGAGTTCCAGCGAGCGATCCGGCGCGATGCGATAGGTTTCCACCGCCCTTGTGCTGCTGTCTATGCGGAACTCATGGGTGAAGGTGCTGCCGATCGGTGACTTCGTCAGCTTCGTGCGCGGCTGGCCTTTATAGATGATGCTCCCGGGAATGGGCTCCACATAGGGTGCCGGACCGGCGGTCGTGCATCCCGCAAGCGCGAGCGAAAGGGCTATTGCGGCCGATGATGCGAGCGTTTTCATCCCGTCCTCCGAGGTCCATCTGCAAAACGATATGGAGGCGCGGAGGTTCCCGGAAGCGGCGGATGCAGCAGTATTATTCTTTCCGACTACTTGCGCTTTGGGTTCTGAATGTCGCGCGCGACCCAGCGAAAGAAAAAATAGACGAGGAAGCCAAAGATGAAAAGCGGGATGAGGTTCGCAAAACCGGACATATGATTCTCGTTTCTCCCTCCCGTCACGGGGGTCTATCCGGAGAGGCTGAGACGAGGCAAGGGGTAGCACGCATGGTCGTCGGTCACATGTACGTGTGCCGACCTGCCTGCGGCAGGAGTGGGACGGAGCGAGGGAGGGGGCGGGAGAGATCCGGCGCACTGCCAGCGAAGCCGGATCTCTCCGTCTCCCGCCGGTTTCAAGGTACGCGGGACTGTCTTCACTATGGCGGACAACCGAAAATAGACATAGAGCGAGAAATTACCTCGAATAAATTGCAGCGATCCAGACCTCGCGATGAATTCGCCGCGCGAGACTATGCACAATTCCTCATATTCACTGTCCGGGACATTGATCCGCCAGGCGCGGGGGACGGCACGCCCCTTCCGGCCGGACCATCATGTCTGGGCAAAAGCGGTGTAACCTGTTGAAACGGCACGTCTGCCGTCATTCTTTCAGCCTGCTGGAGAGGCCGGAAGAGGGAACTTTTCACGCGCTGCGTCATTGAAGCAGTCGGACACATGCCAATAGTGGAGGGTTAAACATGCTCGGCACCATCCTTGTCATCCTGCTCATTCTGTTCCTCATCGGCGCGCTGCCAAGCTGGGGTTATCATAATTACGGTTACGGCCCTTCGGGCGGTCTCGGACTGGTGCTGGTCATCGTGCTGATCCTGGTTCTGATGGGACGGATTTGATCGACCGTTCCTGAAAATGCACGGGTTGCCCGTAGTCGAAAGTCCTTCGGCTGCGGGCAATTTTTCGTCCGGAGCAGGGGGATGACGCGAAAAGCCATGTCATCTTAGTGACTTAAACAAGGTGGGCGGTTGAACTCCACGTACCCGGCTGAAAAAACACGACATTCGGAACGATCCCTCTTGCGCCCCAAATGGATTCGTTCTAAATGCCCGCCATCGCTCCATTGATGAGCGTGTGAGGCCTCGTGGCGGAGTGGTGACGCAGAGGACTGCAAATCCTTGTACCCCGGTTCAATTCCGGGCGAGGCCTCCAAAATTCTCCCACGGTACGATGATTTTTCCTGTTACGCGTCACGATTGGCGACGTCTCGCCGTTTGTTCCGTGAAGAAAACCACTGCCATCCTGCTTTTTACCCCACATCCGTCTTACCGCGCTTGAAAGCGCGCTCTTGGCCAATTATGAGATTACTCAAAGGCGAGGGGAGGCCCGCGCCGTTTTGAGCTTTTGGAGCCGGGACTTCCCGACCGGCATCCGTGAAATTGAGGCGATAACGACATGATGGATTTCGAAACCGCGCGCGCCAATATGGTCGACAGCCAGCTGCGTACGACCGACGTGACTTCGCATTCGGTGCTGAAGGCGTTTTTGAGTGTGCCGCGCGAGGCATTCGTGCCGACGGGTGCACGGCAGATTGCCTATGTGGATGAGGATTTGCAGATTTGTCCCGCCCGGGATGGCCGCCCGGCCCGTTATGTCATGAAGGCCTCGCCGCTCGCGAAGCTGCTGCAGCTCGCGGCCGTTTCGAGGGAGGACGTGGTCCTGGAAGTCGGCGGTGGTTCCGGTTATGCGGCCGCCATCCTGTCCCAGCTTGCCGGCTCCGTCGTTTCGCTCGAATGCGATGAAGCGCTCGCCGCACAGGCGACCGAAACGCTCGCTTCGCTTGGCTATGACAATGTCGCTGTCGTCACCGGCGATCTCGAAAAGGGTTATGCGAGCGAAGCGCCTTACGATCTGATTTTCGTGAACGGCGCTGTCGAGGAAGTGCCGGCGGCACTTACCGAACAGTTGCGCGACGGCGGGCGTCTCGTCGTCGTTGTCGGATACGGCAATGCCGCAAAGGCCACCGTTTATCGCCGCGATGGCGCCAGCACGTCGGCCGCGACCTTCTTCAATGCTTCGGTCAAGCCGCTGCCGGGTTTCGCCAAGGCAGCCGAATTCGTTTTCTGATCACCGTACCATCATTCTGTTCTTGACGCCGGGGTGGAATTTCCACCCCGGCGTTTTTGTGAGGATTGGAAATTCATCCCGTGTGCGTCTTCGAGAAGATCGCGCCCACAAAGCTGTGTATCATCACGAAACTTGTCGAATCAGTGATTTAGTTCGCGGCTATGCTGCCCTAAACTAAGGTGATTCGGGGTGTGCGTATTTCTGCCCCGCATGACCCCTGCAGCGGGTTGCGAAGATGCGGAGCGTCTTTCTCAGGCCTGTTGCAGACTGTCGGCGCGGCGGTTGTTTCGGCTGCCGCTGCCGTGATGTGCAGATTGAACAGGTGCGAAGTGCCCCTGGCATCCGAAGGGATGCGAGGCCGGGTGCTAGAGAGTGGAAACCGGGGATTGATATGGCTCAGCCAAGCGTAGCGCGTGAACCGTCCATGGAAGAGATTCTGGCGTCGATACGCCGGATCATCGAAAGCAACGAGCCAGGGCCCGCCGGCGCATTTTCCGGCCAGTTACCGCCGGTTTATGACGATGAGGACGAGGCGGCAGGCGACGCGACTTACATGACGGAGCCAGCCAGCCCGCCGGCCCGCGTCCCTCCGCCGGCAAACCAGGCCTTTGGCGCGCGGCCTGCACAGGATTTTTCACCGGCTTATGAAAAGTCTCTGGCCGAGCCCCAGGAAATCCCCGTCGAAAAGACGATGTCGCTCGCCGATGTCGCCGCGCGGGTTCGCGCTGCCGCAGACCGCAACGCCGCCATGGGGCCGCAGGCCTTCGCCTCGCAGGGCCAGCGCGCGGCGATGCAGGCCTCTCCAGCTTCCTCTTCTCCCGCCGTGCCGCAGACCGAACGGCCCGCGGCACAGCGTCCGACGGATGTACGGCCGCTGATGGTGGCGGCTGCGGCAACTGCTGCTGAACAGCAGGCGCCCGCCGCTTCCGAGGACCGGGCCGCTGCCGCTGCCATTGAAAGCGCGCCTGTACCGGAAAACCATTTTGATCATATGGCGCTGCGCGGTGCGATTGAAACCGCCGTCGCCGAGGAAGTTTTCGACATCGACGTGCAGGAACCCATTGCCGAGGCGCCGTCACTCGATCTGGTTGCGCCGCAGCCGGAAGACAAAGCACAGGCCGGCTCCGACCTGTCGCTCAACCTCATCTCGGCCGCCGCGGGCGCGCAGATCGCGCGTTCCTTCAGTGAGCTGGCCGAGGTTTTCGACGGCGTCGAACGTCGTTCGATCGAGGACATGGCGGCCGAGATGCTGCGTCCGATGCTGCAGGAATGGCTGGAAGACAATCTGCCAACCCTGGTTGAACGTCTCGTGCGCGAAGAAATCGAGCGCGTGGCGCGCGGCTCGCGCCGCTGATTTTACGCTGGCCGCAGGGCCGGGTGCCTCCCGCCCGCGTCGGGAGGCGTGGCATTGGCGTTAAACAGGGGCCGCCCGGCACAGGGGCGGCTTTTTTATTGAAGATGAAAGCGTTATCGGGGCATAGTCGGCCATCGGGTCGCTCACGGAGCGTCCTGAGGGTCGGTTTCTGTTGACTCTCGACTGTCCATCCTTATTTAAAAAATCCACACAAGAACTCTAAAATTCAGGTCAGGAAATGCTCGAAAAGACCTACGATTCCGCCACCGTCGAACCGAAGATCGCCAAAGCCTGGGACGAGGCTAACGCTTTTCGTGCCGGCGCCAACGCCAAGCCGGGCGCGGAAACCTTCACCATCGTCATCCCGCCGCCGAATGTGACGGGGTCCCTGCACATGGGCCATGCGCTCAACAACACGCTGCAGGATATTCTGGTCCGCTTCGAGCGCATGCGCGGCAAGGATGTGCTGTGGCAGCCGGGCATGGACCATGCCGGCATCGCCACGCAGATGGTCGTCGAGCGCAAGCTGATGGAGCAGCAGCTTCCAGGCCGTCGCGACATGGGCCGCGAGGCCTTCGTGGAGAAGGTGTGGGAATGGAAGGCCGAATCCGGCGGCCTGATCTTCAACCAGCTGAAACGTCTCGGCGCGTCCTGCGACTGGTCGCGCGAACGCTTCACCATGGATGAAGGTCTCTCCGAGGCTGTTCTCGAAGTTTTCGTCACGCTCTACAAGCAGGGCCTGATCTACAAGGACAAGCGCCTCGTCAACTGGGATCCCAAGCTGCTGACTGCGATTTCCGACATGGAAGTCGAGCAGATCGAGGTCAAGGGTAATCTCTGGCACCTGCGCTATCCGCTCGAAAAGGGCGTTACCTATCAGTACCCGACCGCATTCGACGAGGAAGGCAAGCCCACCGAGTTCGAGACCCGCGACTATATCGTTGTCGCCACGACGCGTCCGGAAACCATGCTTGGCGATACCGGTATTGCCGTGAACCCGGAAGACGAACGGTACAAGGGCATCGTCGGCAAACACGTCATCCTGCCCATCGTCGGTCGCAGGATTCCCATCGTCGCCGATGACTACGCCGATCCGACCGCCGGTACGGGTGCGGTCAAGATCACGCCCGCGCATGATTTCAACGACTTCGAAGTCGGCAAGCGCTGTGGCCTGCGCGCCATCAATGTCATGAATATCGATGGTACCATCTCCATCAAGGAGAACGAGGATTTCCTCGAAGGCCTCGACCATCCGGCGGCGCTGCACGGCGCATGGGATCGGCTGGAAGGTCAGGACCGTTTTGCCGCCCGCAAGATCATCGTCGAAATTTTTGAGGAAGCCGGCCTGCTCGACAGGATCGAGCCGCACAAGCATGTGGTGCCGCATGGCGACCGCGGCGGCGTGCCGATCGAGCCGCGCCTGACGGACCAGTGGTGGGTCGACAACAAGACGCTGGCGCAGCCGGCGATTGCCTCGGTTCGCGAAGGCCGCACCAATTTCGTGCCAAAGAACTGGGAAAACACCTATTTCCAATGGATGGAGAACATCCAGCCCTGGTGCATCTCGCGGCAATTGTGGTGGGGACACCAGATTCCGGCATGGTACGGCCCAGACGGGCAGGTGTTCGTCGAGAAGACCGAGGAAGAGGCGCTGCAGGCGGCCATCCAGCATTACATCGCCCATGAAGGCCCGTGGAAGGCCTGGGTTGAGGAAAAGCTTGAGAACTTCGCTCCGGGCGAAATCCTAACGCGCGACGAAGATGTGCTCGACACCTGGTTCTCTTCCGCGCTCTGGCCGTTTTCGACGCTCGGCTGGCCGGAACAGACGCCGGAACTGGCGCGCTATTATCCGACAAACGTGCTTGTCACCGGCTTCGACATCATCCCCTTCTGGGTGGTGCGGATGATGCAGATGGGCCTGCATTTCATGAAGGACGACGCCGGTAACCCGGTCGAGCCGTTCAGCACGGTCTATATTCATGCGCTGGTTCGCGACAAGAACGGCCAGAAGATGTCGAAATCCAAGGGCAACGTCATCGACCCGCTGGAACTGATCGATGAATATGGTGCCGATGCGCTGCGTTTCACGCTTGCCATCATGGCGGCGCAGGGTCGCGACGTGAAACTCGATCCGGCACGTATTGCGGGTTACCGCAATTTCGGCACGAAGCTCTGGAATGCGACGCGCTTTGCCGAGATGAATGGCGTGAAGCGTGACCCGCATTTCCTGCCGGAAACCGCCTCGCTGACGATCAACCGCTGGATCCTGACCGAGCTTGCCAACACGGCCCGCGATGTGACGGCGGCACTTGAGAACTTCCGCTTCAACGATGCGTCAGGCATTCTCTACCGTTTCGTCTGGAACCAGTTCTGCGACTGGTATCTCGAACTGCTGAAGCCGGTCTTCGGCGGCGACGATGAAAAGGCCAAATCGGAATCGCAGGCCTGCGCGGCTTATGTTCTGGATGAGATCTACAAGCTGCTGCATCCTTTCATGCCGTTCATGACGGAAGAGCTTTGGGCGCATACGGCCGGTGAGGGCAAGGAGCGCGATGATCTGCTTTGCCTTACCGACTGGCCGGAGCCGGAGTTCCGCGACGACGCCGCGGCTGCGGAAATCAACTGGCTGATCGATCTCGTGTCCGGCGTTCGTTCGACGCGCGCCGAGATGAACGTGCCGCCGGGTGCCACTGCCTCGCTGGTGGTCGTTGGCGCCAATACCTCCACGGAAGCACGGCTCGATCGCCACGCCGCCGCTATCCGGCGTCTGGCGCGGGCCGATGAAATCCGTGCCGCCGATGTCGCGCCGAAGGGATCGGCCCAGATCATCGTCGGTGAGGCGACCATCTGCCTGCCGCTTGGCAATCTGGTCGATCTTGCGGCCGAAAAGGCTCGTCTCGAGAAGGCGATCGGCAAGGTGGACGCGGAAATGGAACGCATCGACAAGAAGTTGTCGAACGAGAAATTCGTGGCCAATGCCGATCCGGAAGTCGTTGCCGCCGAACGCGAGCGCAAGGCTGAGCTGGAAATTCAGCTCGCAAGCCTGAGAACGGCGCTCACGCGGGTAAGCGAAGCGGGGTGACATGCCGCTTGCGGCTTTGCATGAACAAAAACGCCCCGCTAAAAACGGGGCGTTTTTGTTATGGAGCGATAGGGTCGCCGCCTATCGATTGCTGCGTTGCAACGACGAATCATGTTGCTCGCGGGAGGGCGATCATTTCTCGCCATCTCGCGCTCGAAAATCTCCCGAACAGTCAAAAAAGCCAACAAAAACGGCGTGATAAGCGGCTTTCTTTGGGAAACGCGCGTGTGTGGTTATTTGGCGACAATTCCCGTCACGCGTGGGAAATTGTTTCATTTTGTGTCGGATCGCTTCTGTTTAATTAGAAAAATAACCTAAAATGATTATGCAAGGGGATCGACATGAAATTCTTACGTAAAAAATGGAGAAGTGTCGCAGAACTGTGCCAGTGTGCGGCAGATTGTCATTTTCCGCGAAGCGCTTCACTCTTTTGATGATCACATTGCCTTGATTGGGGAGAGAGATGGCAAAAACTGCAATTTTTCGCGGCGCGGTATGTTTCGCAGTCAGCATCGCGGCGGTAACGCCTTCACTGGCCGGCGGTCTCGAGCGCGGCGGTTATAATATCGATCTGTTGTTCGATCCGTCCGATTACGTTCTCGACAGCTCCGCGACCTTCGTCGCACCGCAGCGCAAGGTAGAGAATGCGCGGGACAATCCGCTGAAAAGTGGCCCCTTGCCTGCATCCTGGTCCAGGACGGCAGATGATTCCGAAAACTTCTGGTCGACCCGCATCGGGGCCAAGGCATCGATCGGCGATTTCGGCGACTGCATGTTCGACTATTCGCAGCCCTGGGGCGCGCATCTCAATCCCGGTATCTGGCAGGGATCGAGCTACAATATCGAAACCAAGGTCAAGTCGCACAATTACGCAACCACCTGCCGGGTGAAGTTCGATCTTGGCAAGGGTGACTTCTCGATTATCGGCGGCGGCTTCTATCAGGAATTGAGCGGCTATAAGTATCGTCAGGTTCTCGGGCCGGCCGTTCTGGGCCTCAATCCGGCCTGGTCCAGCTTCAGCGGCGTCGGCAAACTTGAGATGGAAGGTGACGGCTGGGGCTGGCGCGCCGGCATGGCCTACGAGATTCCCGAGATCGCGTTCCGCGCCAGCCTTGTTTATAACAGCGCTGTCGATCACGATTTGACCGGCTTCGCCGATGTTAGAGGGATCCCACAGACACCGCCATCCATATCTCCGACGCTTGCAAAATACGGCGGCAAGCTCGTGCCGATCTATGGCTCTGTTTCCATGCCAGACAGCATCGAACTAAAAGTTCAATCCGGCATAGCGCCAGACTGGCTTGCTTTCGGTTCCGTGAAGTGGACAGACTGGAGCCAGATTCAGGTCATTCCTTTCTGCGCGGTCGGCACATCTCCCTGCGTCCCAAGTGGCGCAGACACCCTGAACACGCTTGACCTGTTCTATCGCGACGGCTGGACGATCTCCGGCGGCGTTGGTCACAAGTTCAACGAACAGTGGAGCGGAGCCGTCAGCCTGACCTGGGATCGCGGTACGTCCACGGTCATCGGCACCCAGACAGATACGTGGACGCTCGGCACGCAGATTGTCTATTCGCCCAACAAGAACATCGAGTTCAAGATTGCCGGTGCTCTCGGCCTCCTGACCTCGGGCAGCTCCTCCATCAATGGCGGACCCTGCGGCGCTGGCTTCACCTGCGGCAACGAGGCAGGCTACGATTTCGGCAACGACCTCGTGGCAGCCATCTCGACGGGTGTGAAGGTCAAGTTCTGATCCCATCCTTTCGCTGATGCTAAAATAAAGGTCCGGTTTACCAACCGGGCCTTTTTTCATGTCCGACTATGATTCCTTCTCGATAAAATTTTCTGGCCCGAAAGTTTTGTGACGATTTGGCAACACTTTTCTGCAAGCGTGGGGTCGCGTTGGAATGTGAGCATATCTGTCCATTTCCCGCCACAAACAGGGTGCTTGGCTTATGTTTAGGGCGGCGGGATCGGAAGAACATGCAGGCGTTTGATGTGGGCCCGCGGGGTTGCAGAAAGTGAAAACAGGTTTGGATTCAGGGTTTAAGCAAGTAATACGGGAATTTCATCCGGATTTCTTGTTTGGCGCTGACCGGTGGATGGCGGAACGCCGTTATATTGCCGGAAATTATGCCTATATCTGTCTAACTGGAAAATTTGGGCAATTGCCGCAGGAGACCACCGGTGGTGCGCTGGAAAGTGCTGCCGGAAAGACGCAGTGTGTTCGAAAAATCGCGACCCGGCGGGGTTCGGCTTTGCAGTATTCCGCAAGTATTGGCTATATGCCGGGAAGAGTGAGAGAAGTTCGCTGAAATGCTGAAATGTGAAGCCAACGTTTTAAAGCCGCTCCTCATGGGCATGTTGCTTGCGTCGCTCGCAATGCCTGCCGCGGCTTTTGACATCAATGCGGGCGTGACCAAGGAATCCGGCCCCTTCGACCTGTTCAAGTTCGGCTTCAAGGCCTACAAGAACGGAAACAAGGGTGAAGCTGTCGAGGCCTATCGCTACGCGGCCGAAAAGGGCCATACAGGCTCGCGCTGGGCGCTTGCCAACATGTATGCCTATGGCGATGGCGTCGCCAAGAACGACTTCGAAGCTTTCAAGATCTACAGCGAAATCGCTAATCAGGGTGTCGAACCGGGCTCGGAGGATACGGGCTTTTTCGTCAATGCGCTGCTGTCTCTCGCTGATTATTACCGCCACGGCATTCCCGGAAGCCCCGTCAAAATGGACCTTTCACAGGCCCGGCAGCTTTATTTCCAGGTTGCTTCCACCTTCGGTGTGGCTGAGGCCCAGTTCCGTCTGGCAGAGATGATTCTTGCCGGCGAGGGTGGCCGCGCGGATGTGCAGCAGGCAAAGAAATGGCTCAACCAGGCCCGCAAACACGGCCATGCCGGCGCCATGTCGATTTTCGGCAACCTGATCTTCCAGGAGGGCCAGACGACGCAGGGCCTCGCCTTCATGACGGCGGCGCTGGATAAATGCACGGCGGCGGACTGTACCTGGATTCAGAACCTGCAGGAGCAGGCCTTTTCGCTGGCGGGTGAGAACGATCGCCGTGCGGCAATCGCAATGGCGCAGACCATGCGGATTGACGATCCGGATTGAAAATTGCCGCGCCAGAGCTCGGTAAAGATGGCCTGTCAGCCAGCGGGGCTGAAATCGAAGTAACCGCAGACCGGCACGTGGTCGGATGGTTTTTCCCACGCACGCACATGTTTTTCGATGGTGACCGATTCCAGCCTGTCGGCCGCTTCGGCTGACAGCATCAGATGGTCGATGCGGATGCCGTTATTTTTCGGCCATGCGCCGGCCTGATAATCCCAGAAGGAATATAGTCCTGCTTCATCCGTCGTCGCACGTGCGGCATCGGTGAAGCCAAGGTTCTCCAGCTTGCGGAAGGCTGCGCGGGTCTTCGGCAGAAACAGCGCGTCACCTTCCCACACGCGGGGGTCGTGACAATCGAACGGTTCCGGAATGACGTTGTAGTCCCCCGCGAGGATCAGCGGCTCCTCGAACGCGAGGCGATCTTCGGCAAAGCGCCGCAGCCGCTCCATCCAGGCGAGCTTGTAGGGATATTTGACCGGATCGTCAGGCGGATTGCCGTTCGGCAGGTAAAGCGAGCAGACGCGGATGGCGCCACCGTCGACGGAAAACACGCCTTCGATGAAACGCGCCTGCTCGTCGGCATCATCACCCGGCAGGCCACGATTGACCTCATCGGGCTTCACCTTGGAGAGCAGGGCGACGCCGTTGAAGCCTTTCTGGCCGTGGGTCTCGACGTGATAACCAAGCGCCTCAATCTCCAGCCGCGGAAACCCCTCATCGACCGACTTGATCTCCTGAAGGCAGACGATATCAGGCGAAGAATCCTTCAGCCACTGGCAGAGGTTTTCGATGCGCGCCTTGACGCCGTTGATGTTCCAGGTGGCAATCTTCATCGGAGTTTCCCTTTTGTGAGGGTACTTTTACCCGATGCAAAAGCGATTGCCACCGTTTTTGGAAGGTGGTGGCGAGGATGTGGTGGATAGAGGGGAGGTTGGTAGAGTGAACTGGGCCGCGAAGTCAGCGTCATGTCTCTACTCCCTCATTCCTGTGCTTGTTACAGCAATCCAGCCGACGCGCGTCTGCGCGGCGGGGAGACAGGGATGAGGCAGGAGAGGACGCGGATCACCTTAAAGCTGAGAGCATTGAGGCAGAGCCGCGGGCCGTTTCACTCAGATCGAAAAGCTGGTGCCGCAACCGCAGCTTGCCACGGCATTGGGGTTCTTGATCTGGAAGGACTGGCCAAGCAGATTATCGACGAAGTCGATTTCAGAGCCCGCCATATAGACGACCGAAAGGCTGTCGATCAGCACCTTGGCGTCGCCGCGGGCGATCACGATGTCGTCATCGGCGGGGTTCTCGGCCAGATCGAACTTATAGGAGAAGCCCGAGCAACCGCCGCCTTCGACGGAGACGCGCAGCGCCTGTTTGCCGGCGTCGGCGGCGACGATCTGGGCGATTCGCTTTGCCGCTGCTTCCGAAAGGGTAATGTCGCTGTTTTCCATGTCGTTCCTCCTGCCGGGGTCAAGATCCGGAGAGCAATAATCTCGTTGTCACTATTATAAACCGGTCAAATTAACGGTCTATAGCCTGTGTGAGGGCGTCTGCGCGGCGATGATGCTTTGCGCTGACCTCTGCGATAGGTATGAAGGGTGAATGAAAAGGTCAATGGCCGAGACCAAAAGGAAGTCGCGGCCATAAGAAGTCAACAGGTGGATGCATGATCATAGACCAGCGCGCATTGGGTTTCGGAAGTGGGGAGAGGGCGGTTTTCGCCTCGGATCCATGGACGACGCGCGGGCGTCTGTTTCCGGAAGAAGGAAGCCTGACGCGTTCCGAATTCCAGCGTGACCGGGACCGCATCGTCCACACGACAGCCTTTCGCCGCCTGAAGCACAAGACGCAGGTCTTCATCAGCCCCGACGGAGACCATTACCGCACGCGGCTTACCCACACCATTGAGGTGGCGCAGATCGCCCGGGCGCTCGCCCGCGCGCTGAAGCTGGACGAGGATCTGGCCGAAGGCGTGGCGCTGGTGCATGATTTCGGCCACACGCCTTTCGGCCATACCGGCGAAGACGCGCTCGATGCGGTGCTGTTGCCCTATGGCGGGTTTGACCACAATGCACAGTCCCTGCGTATCGTCACCAAGCTGGAGCGCCGTTATGCCGAATATGACGGCATCAACCTGACCTGGGAAACGCTGGAAGGTCTCGTCAAGCATAATGGCCCGCTGGTGAACGCGAAGGGTGAGGGGATCAAGGG
>NZ_QLNF01000012.1:268879-269620 GCF_003261015.1 Agrobacterium sp. MS2
GGCGCAGGTGGCGGCGATTGCCGATGACATCGCTTACAATACCCACGATATCGATGACGGTCTGCGCGCCGGTTATCTCACCTTCGAGATGCTGGAGGAGGTGCCATTCCTCAGCGGCCTGATGGCGCAGGTGCGGGCGAAATATCCCGTGCTCGACAAGGAACGTTTCGCCAATGAGATCATGCGCCGCCAGATCACTCACATGGTTGAGGATGTGATCGGCGTGGCGCAGCAAAATCTTGCCCGGTTGAAGCCGCAGCGGGCTGCCGACATCAGGGCCGCCGATTTTACCGTCGCCACCTTTTCGCCCGAGATGGCCGAGACTGACAGGCAGATCAAGAAGCTGCTGTTTGCCCATATCTACCGGCACCCGGACATCATGCGCATCCGCGCCGGCGCGACGCAGATCGTCACCGATCTTTTCCACCGATATATGGAAACGCCGGCGGAAATGCAGAGCCACTACTGGGTGGACAGCATTTCCGGCATGAGCGTGGCCGCAAAAGCCCGGCATGTGGGCGACTATCTGGCCGGCATGACCGACAGTTATGCACTGCGCGCCCACCAGCGGCTGTTTGACCACACCCCCGATTTGAGATAGGGCAGCGGGCGATCGCGAAGCCGACCGGCTAAAATACCGGACATGAACAGAAGCCCTTCGCGCAGGTTGGAACGATGAACATTTTTGCCGATTTCGATACCAGGATCAAAAACGCGCTCGAGACCCTCGACCTCGTGAAA
>NZ_QLNF01000012.1:269630-308700 GCF_003261015.1 Agrobacterium sp. MS2
CGCAACCAATGCCGCCATGGTGCTGGCGAAACCGCTCGGCACCAATCCGCGCGCCCTGGCCGAACTCATCGTGCCGGCGCTTCAAGCGGATGGCGATGTTGATAGCGTCAATGTCGCGGGTCCCGGCTTTATCAATCTCAAGGTGTCGGTTGGTTACTGGCAGCGTCTGCTGGCAGATATGATCAACCAGGGTATCGATTTCGGCCGCTCCACCATCGGTGCGGGCCAGAAGATCAACGTCGAATATGTCTCGGCCAACCCGACCGGCCCGATGCATGTCGGCCATTGCCGTGGCGCCGTGGTCGGCGACACGCTGGCGAACCTGCTCGCATTTGCTGGTTACGGCGTCACAAAGGAATATTACATCAACGATGCCGGCTCGCAGATCGATGTGCTGGCCCGTTCGGTGTTCCTGCGGTATCGCGAGGCGCTCGGCGAAGATATCGGCACCATCCCGTCCGGTCTCTATCCCGGTGATTACCTCGTTCCCGTCGGCCAGGCGCTGGCCGATGAATATGGCATCAAGCTGCGCGCCATGCCTGAAGAAAAGTGGATGCCTATCGTCAAGGACAAGGCGATCGACGCGATGATGGCGATGATCCGCGAGGATCTGGCGCTTCTCAACGTCCGGCACGACGTGTTCTTCTCGGAGCGCACGCTGCATGAGGGCAATGGCGGGCCGATCCTGTCGGCCATCAACGACCTCACCTTCAAGGGCCATGTCTACAAGGGCACGCTGCCGCCGCCGAAGGGCGAATTGCCTGATGACTGGGAAGACCGCGAACAGACGCTGTTCCGCTCCACCGAAGTGGGCGACGATATGGACCGCGCGCTGATGAAGTCGGACGGTTCCTACACCTATTTCGCCGCCGACGTCGCCTATTTCAAGAACAAGTTCGACCGTGGTTTTTCCGAGATGATCTATGTGCTCGGCGCAGACCATGGCGGTTACGTCAAGCGTCTGGAAGCCGTCGCGCGCGCCGTCTCCGAGGGCAAGTCGAAGCTGACGGTTCTTCTGTGCCAGCTCGTCAAGCTGTTCCGCGACGGTGAGCCGGTGAAGATGTCGAAGCGCTCCGGCGACTTCGTGACCCTGCGCGACGTTGTCGACGAAGTGGGTCGCGATCCGGTGCGATTCATGATGCTTTATCGGAAGAATTCCGAGCCGCTGGACTTCGATTTTGCAAAAGTGACCGAACAATCGAAGGATAATCCGGTCTTTTACGTGCAATATGCGCATGCCCGCTCAATGTCGATCTTCCGGCAGGCGCAGGAAGCGTTTCCGGGGCTTTCTCCTTCGGCTGAGGAGATGGCGGCATCTGTATCTTTGATCAGCGATATCAATGAGTTGCAGCTGGTTGCAAAACTCGCGGAATATCCGCGCCTGATCGAATCCGCGGCCCTTTCGCATGAGCCGCACCGGCTTGCTTTTTACCTCTATGATCTCGCCAGTTCCTTCCATGGACACTGGAACAAGGGTAAAGACCATCAGGAATTACGTTTTATTAACGATAAAAACCGAGAATTGAGCATTGCCAGACTTGGGCTGGTGAATGCTGTCGCGAATGTTCTGAGGTCTGGACTGACGCTTTTAGGAGCGGACGCACCTGACGAAATGCGATAACATCTCACCATTATTTGCTCACAATACGCTGGCAAGAGCTGCAATGCGTAGATGGTGGAACACGTAATGGTCGAAAAAAATGTCGCGTATAACCGGGACGCCCGGTCCGAAGGCTTCGCTGACAACGATCCTCTGGCAGAACTGGCGCGTATCGTCGGCTTCGAAGATCGTCCTTCGCATGCGGGTTCCGAAGCTGCGCCACGCGCTGCCTCACCGGTTACCCGCCGCGAACCCGAATTTAATCTCGAGGACGAGCTGCTTCGGGAATTCGAGGTTTACGATGCGCCGCATGCCGATCCGATCGTTCTTGATCCGGCAAACGATGTTCGTGCAGGCATCCATCCAAGCGATTTCATGCAGCGGGTCGAATCCGTTTTCGCTCGCCGCGAGCCCGCACTTGCGCCGGCAGCTGAACCGGAACCCGAGGTGACATTCGCTCCCGAAGCAGCGGAAGAGCTGCTTCCAGAGGTCAATGAGGCCTATATCCACAATTACGTCGAAACCCCCACGCAGGATATCCGGGCGGATTTCCGCGATGATGCCGGCGCGGTGGCTGAAGTTTTCGATGTGCATTCGCGTCAGGCGCGTCCTGCCGAGCCGATGGTCTACGAGCAGGCTGCCTCACAGGTGGCATGGGAAGAGCCGCAGGCCGCGGAACCCGTCCAGCCGGAATGGCACGCCATGCCGGAGCTTCCGGCAGATGTCTCCAGCAATATTGCTGCCGCCGCTTATACTGCTACACCGGTGTCCCAGAGCCTCGATCTCGCCGATGAAGTGGAAATCGCCGTCGCCGAACAGGCGCCTGCTCCGATTTCCGTTCGTCCGCCATCGCATGGCGGCCGGTCTTCGCTGGAATTTTCGAGCCTGCGGTTGCCGCTTGCCAATTTCGGCGCCCGCCGCGATGTTTCGGCCGCTGACCCGAAGCGGGTTGAGCCGCGCTCCGAACGGCAGCCTGCCGCGGCCCGGGTAGAGCCGCAGGTCGAAGTCGCTCCCGTGCCTGCCGTCGTCCAGGCGGAAGAGACCGCGCCATCCTTCACGCCTTCGGTCGCCGAGGTCTTTACGCCTACCGCAGAGCCTCTGACGGTTGAGGCTGCCGAGAAGCCGGCGGCGAAACATCTCTCGCCGATGGACGAGTTGATTTACGACGTCGCGAAATATTCCATTCCCGGTCGCGGTGAAGCGCCGCTCGTGCAGGCGGTCCCCGCAGCGCAGGCTGCCAAGGTTGAACCGCCCGTGGTTACTGCCGCTCCGGTGAAGGCAGCGCCGGTTGCCGATGCAGCGCCCGCAGCATCCGCCGAGGAGCTTGATTTCGCCGGCTTCAATGATGATGATTTCGAGCTTGCGCTTGACGATCTCGATCTCGATCTGGATCTGTCCGACATCGCTGAAGCGGAGGTCGCGCCAGCGCCTGCACCGCAGCCGGTTCGCCAGCAGCCGGCCGCGCCGGTGGCCGTTCAGGCACCCGCACCGCAGCCGGTGAAGGTGCAGCCCGCACCGCAGCCCCGGCCTGCGCCCGTTGCCGCACCTGTTGCTGCCGTTGCCGCCGCACCCGTTGCTGCCGCTCCGGTTCAGCCGCGCCCGGCCGCTCCCCAGCCTGTCGCGCCACAGACGCTGGAAAGCCTGCCTTTCGATCCCTCGCAGATCGGTGAGACGGAAGAGCATCCGGAAACCATCGTCGAGATGGATGTACCGGAACTGCCGGTTGGCGTTTTTGAGCCGAAGCCGGCTCCCCGCCGTCATGAGGAAGACCTCGACATCGACACCGAGCTTGCGACGCTGTTTGCTCCTGCTGTTGCCGGTGGTCTCGACCGCCACAAGCACGCGGAAAACCGAGGAGCTGCCCAGGCTCGTCCTGTTCAGGCTCCGGAAGAGGCCGACGAGTTCGAACGGGCGCTGGAAGAGGATTTCCGCCGCTCCATGCAGGAGGCTGCCGCTTCCCGTGGCAATGCGCCTCGCGAGCCCGAAAATACGTACGTCGACAATCAGGCTGCTTATCGTGACGAGGATGAACGCGGCGGTCGCCGCTGGATCATGCCGGTTGCGGCTGCCATCGGCCTGGTGCTGATCGGCGGCGGTGTTTACGCGCTGGTCTCCGGCGGTTCGTCGAGCACCGGTTCCAACGGCGCGCCGGTCATCATCTCCGCCGATAACGACCCGATGAAGGTCGTGCCGGAAAATCCGGGCGGTCGTGTCGTGCCGAACCAGGACAAGGCGGTATATGATCGCGTTGCCGGCGGCAGCGCTGCCGATCCGAAGCAGCCGGCGCTGATTTCCAGCAACGAACAGCCCGTGGACGTGGTCCAGCGGACTCTGATCCCCGAACAATTGCCGCTGGAAGGCGAAAACGACGCCGATATGGAAGCCGCTGGCACGCCGGTTGGCGAGACCGAGGATCCGCGCCTGCTTTCGCCGGAAGAAAAGGCCGCACAGAACGAAGGTTCGGCTGCGACCGGCGTTTCCCCGCGCAAGGTCCGCACCATGATCGTCAAGCCTGACGGCACGCTTGTCGCACAGGAAGTCGAGGTGCCGGCAGCCCAGCCGCCGAAGGCTGACAAGGTCGAGGAACTTGCTGCGCCGCAGACCGCCAAGCCGGGTGAGGGCGCTCCCGCCGTCATCGCCGCATCGCGGGTTCCGGTCGCGCCGGAACAGGCTCAGCCGCAGGCCAACACGCCTGCCGCCACCAAGCCGGCTGCGCAGTCCGCCGCGCCGCTTCCGGCAACACGTCCGTCCTCGCAGCCCGCAAACGTCGTGGCGACGGTGACCAATCAGGGCAATGTTCGTCCGACCACGACTGCGCCTGCTCAGCCGCAGGCCGCGCAGCAGCAGACCGCAGCCGCTACGCCGGCTGCGACCAGCACGCCGTCCGCCGGTGGCTACTATATCCAGATCGCGTCGCTGCCGAGCCAGGCGGAAGCGCAGAAGTCCTACCAGAACATGTCGGCCAAGTTCGGCTCGGTCATCGGTGGACGCGGCGTCGACATCAAGGCTGCCGAAATCGCCGGCAAGGGCACCTTCTACCGCGTCCGTATCCCGGCCGGTGACAAGAACGAAGCCGTGGCGCTGTGCGAAAAGTTCCGTTCGGCCGGTGGCAGCTGCCTGGTGGCGCGGTGACAGCGGGCAATATGGCTTCGTAACGATCAGGGCTGCCGAGTGGGGCAGCCCTTGGCATATTCGGGCCTTCCGGCAAACTCTACGTCATCCTCGGGCTTGACCCGAGGATCCACGGCCGCCGGAATGGATCCTCGGGTCAAGCCCGAGGATGACGCGGAGAAATTAACCGGACCTCTCCGCAGTCTCGGTGGCTAAAGGTCATTCTTCCCTTATCTCTTTTGTTCTCAGACAGGCGTGACACCATGACCGATTGCAAAGCTATGATCCTCGGATGCAGCGGGCTTTCGCTGACTGCCGACGAGATTGCCCTTTACCGAGATGAGCAGCCCTGGGGTTTCATCCTGTTCGGGCGCAATATTGGCGAGCCGCAGCAGATCACCGATCTCGTCGCCGCCATGCGCGATGCCGTCGGGCGGACAGATGCGCCGGTGCTGATTGATCAGGAGGGCGGACGGGTTCAGCGTATCAAGCCGCCGATCCTGCAGGCTTATCCGAATGCCCGCATTCTCGGTGAAATCTATGAGCGCGACCGGGGTGCCGGTCTGCGTGCCGCCTGGCTGATGTCGCGACTGCACGCGTTTGACCTGATGAAATTCGGCATCAATGTCGATTGCCTGCCGGTGCTCGACGTGCCGGTGGAAGGCGCCAGCAATGTCATCGGCAACCGTGCCTATGGCTATACGCCGACCATGGTGGCCGAGATGGGGCAGGCGGCGGCCGACGGGCTGAAGGCGGGTGGCATGCTGCCTGTCATGAAACATATGCCGGGTCATGGTCGCGGCATGGTGGATTCGCATCATGAACTGCCTGTGGTCGACGTGCCGCTCGATGAGCTGGATGCGCATGACTTCGTGCCCTTCCGGGCACTGAACCGCGAATTGATGGCGATGAGCGCGCATCTTGTGTTCAACGCCGTCGACCGCGAACGGCCGGCGACGACATCACCGAAGGTGATCGAGGAGATTATTCGCGGGCGGATCGGATTTGACGGCCTGCTGATGTCCGACGACAGTTCGATGAACGCGTTGAAGGGCACGCTGGGTGAAAGAGCTGCGAATATTGTTGCTGGCGGCTGCGATATAGTCTTGCATTGCAACGGCGTGATGGGTGAAATGCTCGAGGTTGTGAAAGAGGTTCCCGTTCTTTCCGGCCGGTCGCTGGAGCGGGTGCGGGCAGTTGAAGCGGGTTTCCCGACTGCGGACCCATCCGACGAAGCGGAACTGAGAGCCGAATTCAACGCCATGTGGGCCGTTTCCTGATAGTCGGGCGGCCGCTTACTCGGGATCAAGGCCGGAAGCTCCGGCGGATGGAACGATGGCCGCAGACAAATCTCGCAATTCGACACCGATGGACAAGCTCTGGCAGGATGTGACGCCGGAGCGGCTGACGGGTGAGGCCGGACTGGTCATCGATGTCGCGGGTTTCGAAGGCCCGCTCGATCTGCTGCTGCATCTTGCCCGCACGCAGAAGGTGGACCTGTCGCGCATTTCAGTGCTGGCGCTTGCCGAGCAATATCTGCAATTCGTGGAAAGCGCGCGGCGCGTGCGTATCGAGCTGGCGGCCGATTATCTGGTCATGGCGGCGTGGCTCGCCTTCCTGAAGTCCAAGCTTCTCATTCCGCAGCAATCCAAGGATGACGGCCCCTCGGGTGAGGAAATGGCCGCAACCCTTGCCTTCCGGCTGAAGCGGCTGGAGGCGATGCGCGAGGCGGCGGAACGGCTCATCAATCGCGCCCAGCTCGGCCGCGATGTGTTTGCACGTGGTGCGCCGGAGCATATTCCGCACATCAACCGCTCTGCCTACGAGGCGAGCCTTTATGACCTGCTCAGCGCCTACGCCAATCTGCGGCAGAGACAGGCGATCACCCAGGTCACCATTGAAAAACGGCAGGTCTGGTCGCTGGTCGAGGCGCGGGAGCTTTTAACCGGTCTCCTCGGCGATGTCGGAGAATGGACCGCGCTCGATCAATATCTGCTGCAATATGTCCCCGATCCCGCGATGCGGGTGACGGCGATCGCCAGCGCCTTTGCCGCGTCACTGGAACTTGTGCGCGAGGGCACGCTGCAAATCCGGCAGGAGGGCGCTTTCCAGCCCATCTATATGCGCCGTGGCACGAGGGATGATCGTGCGGCGGTCGCCGAGAGGACTGACAATGACTGATAATGATGAGACGGCCGAGGCGACGATCGCGACGGATGGGGTGGGACTAGAACCCACGGTATTTTCCGAGCGCCAGTTGAAAGAGGCCGAGCGGATCGCCGAGGCTTTGGTTTTCGCCTCGGCCGAGCCGGTCTCTCCAGGTTTCATCGCGGAGCGCCTGCCGCGCGGCATGGATGTCGACGCCGTTCTTCAGCATCTGAAAGCCGCCTATGCGGGCCGGGGCGTCAATCTCGTGCAGGTGGGCGGGCAATGGGCTTTCCGCACTGCCGGCGATCTTTCTTTCGTCATCCGCGCCGAGGAAAAGGAACCTAAGAAGCTCTCTCGCGCGGCGCTGGAAGTCCTGGCGATTATCGCATATCATCAGCCGGTGACACGCGCTGAAATCGAGGAAATCCGCGGTGTTCAGACCTCGCGCGGCACGCTTGACGTCTTGATGGAGGCGGGCTGGGTCCGGTTCCGTGGCCGCAGGCGCACACCCGGCAGGCCGGTGACGATCGGTACCACGGTTGAGTTTCTCGACCATTTCGGCCTCGAGGAGTTGCGCGACCTGCCGGGGCTCGAGGAGCTGAAGGGAGCAGGGCTGCTTTCCGGCCGCATACCTTCCAATTTCGGCGTGCCCCTGCCGATGATGAGCGACGAATTGCGTGAGGATGAAGACCCGATCACGCAACTTGATCTGGAAGAGCTGGGCCTGCTTGCGCCTGGTGGTGGCGACGGCGACGATTGAGATCGTTATCGCGCGGGCGACACGACGCAAAAACTTTATGCTCACACCCTGTTGAAGCGGCAATTTGTTGTTTGAAAAAGCCTTTCAAACGTCTTACATCGTCTGAAAGCGAAATTCAGGAGTTTCAGTTATGGGTTCTTTTAGTGTGTGGCATTGGCTCATCGTGCTGGTGATTGTTCTCGTCCTTTTCGGACGCGGCAAGATCCCGGAATTGATGGGCGATGTCGCCAAGGGCATCAAGAGCTTCAAGAAGGGCATGGCTGACGAAGACCAGACGCCGCCGCCGGCCGATGCCAACACGAAGACCGTCGACCACAAGGCTGACGAGATCAAGTAAGCGGCCCTGCCGTTTGGTTTGAGACTGACGCGCGTTAGGGTCTCGGGAGCATATTGATGTTTGATATCGGCTGGAGCGAGCTGCTGGTGATTGCGGTCGTACTGATCGTGGTTGTCGGGCCGAAAGACTTGCCGCCCATGATCCGCGCCTTTGGCAAGACCATGGCTGGCCTTCGCAAGATGGCGGGGGATTTCCGTACCCAGTTCGATGAGGCCCTCAAAGAGGCCGACATGGACGATGTGCGCCAGACCATATCGGATGTCCGCAATCTCAACCCGACCAACTCGCTGCGTGATGCGATGAACCCGCTTCGCCAGCTCGGCAACGAGATCAAGTCCGATCTTCAGAAGGCGACCACGCCGCCTGAGGGCCTGTCATCCTCGCCTGCTACGTCGACCGCAGCACCGGCGACCAGTGAGCCGGTTGCACCGCTCGTCAGCATTCCCGAGCCTGAGATGAAGCTGCCGGATACCCCGCCCGTGACTGCCAGCGCCCCCGTTGCGGCACCGGTCGTACCGGCGGAAAAGCCGAAGCGTGCCCGGGCTAAATCGATTGCGACCGTCGAGGCGGAAGCGGTTGCCGCCAAGCCGAAACGCGCCAGCCGCGCCAAAGCGGTCGCGGCGTCCGAACCCGTTGCTGTCAATTCCACGGAGACTTCAGCTGCAAAGCCGACCGTAAAAGCCGTCGCGAGAAAAGCGGCCGCCAGGAAAGTCGTGGCTGAAAAGCCTGTCGTGGCCGCCGATGCCAAGCCGGTGAAGCCGGCGAGAACAAAGGCTGCAAAGCCCAAAAAGGATGAAGCATGAGCGGGGACATCGAGGACAAGCCGCAGCCGCTTATCGAACATCTGATGGAACTGCGCACACGGCTGATTTGGTCGCTGGGTGCGTTCTTCGTTGCCTTCATCGCCTGTTTTGCCGTTGCCAAGCATCTCTTCAACCTGCTTGTCATTCCCTATAAGTGGGCGGTTCTCTGGGCTGGCCTTGATGTGACGAAGTCGTCGCTGATCTATACCGCGCCGCAGGAATTCTTCTTCACGCAGATCAAGGTCGCCATGTTCGGCGCGATGGTCATCTCCTTTCCGGTGATCGCCTCGCAGCTTTATAAATTCGTGGCGCCCGGCCTCTACAAGAACGAGCGCGCCGCTTTCCTGCCGTTCCTCGTCGCATCGCCGATCCTGTTCCTCATCGGAGCGGCGCTCGTCTATTTCTTCTTCACGCCCATGGTCATGTGGTTCTTCCTCGCCATGCAGCAATTGCCAGAAGATGGCGAGGTTGCGATTTCGCTGATGCCGAAGGTGTCGGAATATCTGAGCCTCATCATGACGCTGGTGCTGTCCTTCGGTCTGGTGTTCCAGCTGCCCGTGGTCACGACGCTTCTGGCGCGCGTGGGCCTTCTGACCAGCGACTGGCTGCGTGAGAAGCGCAAGTTCGCGATTGTCATGGCCTTTGTGGTCGCCGCCGTGCTGACCCCGCCGGATCCGATGTCCCAGATCGGTCTTGCACTGCCTGCGATCATTCTCTACGAGATTTCCATCTACATGGCTCGACTCGTGGAGAGGAAGCGCGCTGCGGAATCCGCAAGCACGGAGCTGGAGGAGACCTGAGTTTTCGAAGGTCTCGCCGCTCAAGACATCTCCTCGCGCCGGGCTTCTGCCCGGCGTTTTGCTGTAAAACATCGGTGATGCAACAACGGTCTGGAACGACGATGCACGACATTAAATGGATACGTGAAAACCCCGAAGCTTTTGACGCGGCGCTCGCACGCCGTGGCGCGGAGCCTGCGGCCGCAGGTCTGATCGCGCTCGATGAAAAGCGCCGTTCCGTCATCCAGTCCCTGCAGGACATGCAGTCCCGCCGCAATGCCGCCTCCAAGGAAATCGGCGCCGCCATGGCGCAGAAGAACATGGAGCTTGCGGAAAAACTTAAAGCCGAGGTCGCCGACCTCAAGGACAAGATGCCGCGCGCCGAGGAGGAGGACCGTCAGGTCACCGCCGAGTTGAACGACGCCCTGTCGCGCCTGCCGAACATGCCCTTCGACGATGTGCCCGATGGCAAGGACGAGCATGACAATGTGGTGACCCGCGTCGTCGGCCAGAAGCCCGGCTGGAACCACGAGGCCAGGGAACATTTCGAAATCGGCGAAGCGCTTGGTTATATGGATTTCGAGCGGGCCGCCAAACTTTCGGGTTCGCGTTTCACCGTTCTCACCAGCCAGCTCGCGCGGCTGGAGCGGGCGCTCGGCCAGTTCATGATCGACCTGCACACCTCGGAACATGGCTATACCGAAGTTTCCTCGCCGCTGATGGTGCGCGACGAGGCGATGTTCGGCACCGGGCAATTGCCGAAATTCTCCGAGGACCTGTTCAAGACCACCGATGGCCGCTGGCTGATCCCGACGGCGGAGGTGACCCTGACCAACCTCGTGGCCGGCGAAATCCTCGAGCAGGAAAAGCTGCCCCTGCGTTTCACCGCACTCACACCGTCCTTCCGCTCGGAAGCGGGTTCGGCAGGCCGTGACACGCGCGGCATGCTGCGCCAGCACCAGTTCTGGAAGTGCGAGCTCGTCTCCATCACGGATGCGGAAAGCGCTGTCGCCGAGCATGAGCGCATGACGGCATGCGCCGAGGAGGTGCTGAAGCGGCTGGGCCTGCATTTCCGCACCATGACGCTCTGCACCGGTGACATGGGCTTTGGCGCGCGCAAGACCTACGATCTGGAAGTGTGGCTGCCCGGTCAGAATACCTATCGCGAAATCTCGTCCTGCTCGGTCTGCGGCGATTTCCAGGCGCGCCGCATGAATGCGCGCTATCGCGGCAAGGACGACAAGGCGACGAAGTTCGTGCATACGCTGAACGGTTCCGGCACGGCTGTCGGCCGCTGCCTGATCGCCGTTCTCGAAAATTACCTGAACGACGATGGCTCTGTCACAATTCCTGATGTGCTGCTGCCCTATATGGGCGGTCTGACGCGGATCGAAAAGGCGGCTTGATTTCAAAGATGGCGACATGCCGGACTTGATCCGGCATCCATCCAGCCCAAGTCGTTGGGCTGAAAAGGACTATTCCCGTGGCGCAGACACGCGTCGACTGGATCCCGGCTCAAGGCCGGGATGACGGTTCGGGGAGTGTTCTGCCTGAGCAAAATGAAGAGCGGGAGGAAAACATGCGGATTTTGCTGACAAACGACGACGGTATCCACGCCGAAGGGCTGGCCGTGCTGGAGCGTATCGCTCGCACGCTCTCCGACGACGTCTGGATCGTTGCGCCGGAGACAGACCAGAGCGGGCTTGCTCACTCCCTGACGCTGTCCGAGCCGTTGCGTCTTCGCAAGGTTTCCGACAAGCATTTCGCTCTGCGCGGCACGCCGACTGATTGCGTTATCATGGGCATTCGCGAGGTTCTGCCGGAAAAGCCAGATCTCGTACTGTCAGGTGTCAATGCCGGCGCCAACATGGCCGATGACGTGACCTATTCCGGCACGATTGCCGGGGCCATTGAAGGTACGCTGCAGGGCGTGCGGTCTTTTGCGCTCAGCCAGGCCTTTAGCCATGCCGAAGGCCGCGTCGTGCCGTGGGAGGTGGCCGAGACCTATGCGCCCGATCTTATTCGCAAGCTCATCGATGTCGATCTGCCTGACGGCACCTTCCTCAATCTCAATTTTCCCAATTGCGCGCCAAAGGATGTGCAGGGCGTGTCCGTCACGGGGCAGGGCAAGCTCGATTTCGGCCTGACGGTGGAAGAACGCCAGGATGGCCGCGGTTTTCCCTATTACTGGCTGCGTTTCGGCGAACGCATGGGCACCTTCCGCGAAGGCACCGATATCCACGCCTTAAAGCATGGCAAGATTTCCGTCACGCCGCTGAAGCTTGACCTGACGGATTACACGGTGAAGGATCGGGTTGCGCAAGCGCTTGGATTCGGAGTCGCCGATTGAAATCTGCCATGGTCGAAAAGGAAGGTTTTGCAGCTCTCGTTCTGCGCTTGCGGGGCGAGGGGATTTCCGATCTCGACCTGCTGACGGCGGTTGAGCAGACGCCACGATCCAAATTCGTGCCGCCGCAATTCGCCGCCGACGCCTATTCCAGCCGCACCATCCCGATAGACTGCGGTTCCTTCATGGAAGGGGCCGACATGGCTGTGAAAATCCTTGCCCGCCTGCAGCTGAAACCCGGCCAGCGCGTGCTGGAAATCGGTACCGGCAGCGGTTTCATGACGGCGATCATTGCCCGCCGGGTAGAGCGCGTCTTTTCGCTGGAGCGGTACAAGACGCTGGTGCAGCAGGCGCAGAACTGTCTCGATGATCTTGCAATCCGCAACGTCGTCATCCGCCAGGCGGATGGCAGCAACGGCCTGGTGGGTGAGGGCACTTTTGACCGAATCGTTTCCACGGCGGCCTTCACCACCATGCCCCGTTTCTTTGCCGAGCAGATCGTTTCCGGCGGCATGATGATCGCGCCGATCATCGTTGAAGGTGATCGCTGCGTGATGACGCGCTTTTCCAAGACCGGCAGCCGCTTCGAGAAGGAAGAACTGTTCGAGGCGCCCTACCTGCCGCTCAGCACCCATATTGCGCGTCATTTGTGACAAAATGAAAATTTTGGAGACATTGTATTTTGGTCTCCTAATGTTCGGAATTTTCGCAAGCATTTGATTTTAAGAGATTTTATTGTTTCATCATGGCGCATCCTGTCTTCGTCATGGTTATCGAAGTGTCAAAAAAGCGCCAAACGGCTTAACGTTTTAACGGCGTGGTAACACTAACGCGCTTTAATCATAAACATCGACGCATGGTTTTCCCCACCTCGGGAAATGGGCCTTGCAAGAATTGAAATTTGTGCCGGATCGATCTCGATGCGGCGGGTTGGCGTCAGTGTAGATCGAGTCATGCGTATGAGACATTCGTCTAAAATCGGAAAATCAGTCGCAAAAATGTTCGCAGCGGCATTGCTGGCAAGCGTCGCAACGGGCTGTAGCTCGGATGCAACGCGGTTCAGCGGCCTCTTTTCCAGTGGACCGGATCAGATGACCACGGCGTCAATTCCTGCCCGTCAGGGCGGCGGTGCTTACGGGCAGGCCCCGGTTCCGCAGGGCGACATGAATGGCGGTTACGCCTCTGCCGCGCCACAGGGAGGTTATGCCAACCAGAACATGGCCGGCAATTCCTATCCGCAGCAATCGGGTGGTTACGGTGGCGTTCAGCCGTCCACGGCCCGTGCCTCGGCCTCGCCGGTGCAGCGTTCCGAGCTGTCTGCGCCGACAGCCGTGGCGAGCCGCGATCCGTCGACCCGCAACGAAGCTATGGCCCAGCCTTTCCCGTCCGCCCAGCCCAAGGCCACGCCGTCTCTGGCAGCGCCCGCACGGCAGGCTGCCGCACCCGCCGCTGACAACCTGACCACCGCGACCGTTCGTTCCGACAAAAACGGCTGGCACACCGATGGCGCCGCCTCCGTGACCCTGCGTCCCGGCGAAAGCATCGCGACCCTCTCCAACCGCTACGGCGTTCCGGAAAAGGAACTGCTGCGGGTCAATGGCCTGAAGACCGCTTCCGCCGCGCAGGCCGGCCAGTCGATCCTCATTCCGAAGTTCGGCCAGGTCCGCAACGCCGCCAAGGATGCCGCCGGCGATATTGCGCTCAACCGCAATGGCGACCAGCCGACACCGCTGCGTGCGCCGGATGGAAACGTGGCCGTGCTGCCGTCGCAGGCCGCCGCCCGTGACAAGGTTTCTGCTGAAGCTGGCAAACTGACGCCTCCGGGCGGCAAGCCGCTGCCGCCTTCTGGTGGCTACAAGGTTCAGCCGGGCGACAGCCTCGCCAAGATCGCCCGTGCAAACGGCGTGTCGGTGGCTGCTCTCAAGGCGGCAAACGGTCTCGGCAACGAAAGCATCCGCGTCGGCCAGACGCTCAACATGCCGGGTGCTTCGACGGATGCCATCAAGACCGCTTCCGTTCCCGCCAAGGAAGCCGCAAAGCCCGTCGAAACCGCATCCGTCAAGCCGGAGCCCTATAAGGCGCCGGCCGCCGCCGCCGCTCCGGCTGCGCCCGCAACTCCGGCCACCGCCAGTGTCAGCGATATCGAGAAAAAGGCCGACATGGCGTCGGTCGCACCGGAATCCACCGGCATCGGCAAATATCGCTGGCCGGTGCGCGGCGCGGTCATCAATAATTTCGGTGACAATGTCGAAGGCAGCCGCAACGACGGCATCAACATTTCGGTTCCCGAGGGCACGCCGATCAAGGCCGCTGAAAACGGTGTCGTCATCTATGCCGGCAATGGCCTGAAGCAGCTCGGCAACACGGTTCTTGTCCGCCATGACGACGGCAAGGTCACGGTATATGGCAACGCTGCCAATCTCGACGTGCAGCGTGGCCAGAAGGTTCAGCGCGGCCAGACCATCGCCACCTCGGGCATGACCGGCAGCGCCAAACGTCCGCAGGTTCACTTCGAAGTTCGCAAGGATGCGACGCCGGTGAACCCATCCACTTTCCTTGAATAGGTATTGCGTCTCAAGGAATGATGAAGCCGGGTGATGAGCCCGGCTTTTTCATTTTATGGGGTGATGCGTGCGGAAAAAGTTCTGGAATGGGTGCCTCGGGCTTAGTGGGCATTGGTTTCTCGCGGTTTTCCCCTCCGTCATGCCGGACCCGATCCGGCATCCAGTCGACGCGCGTCTGCGCGGCGGAATGAGTCTCCTCAGCCCAAGGACTTGGGCTGGCTGGATACCGGCTCAAGGCCGGTATGACGGATTTGGGGATGCAGCCCAAGTCAGGTCGAGCCGCTACGTGTCTAACCCCTGACAAGACCCACCGTCGTCTCGATGAAGTCGGCAATCGCGCCGGTATCGTCGAGATCAAAAACCGGAAGCGCCGTGTCCGTCACCGCGTGATCGGCGGCAATGGCGACGATATGCGGATCGAGCGGCGCCAGCGGTTCCGTTTTCGCCGCCTCAACCCGGCGCGCTTCGATTTTCGGGACCGGCTCGTATTTATAACCTTCGATCAGCACCAGGTCGCACGGCGCGAGGCGGGAGAGGATGTCTTCGAAGGAGGGCTCCGGTTCGCCGCGCAATTCATGCATGATGGCGAAGCGGGTGCCGGAAACGATGGTGACCTCGTGCGCGCCGGCCTGCCGGTGACGCCAGCTATCGGCGCCGACCTTATCGATATCGAAATCGTGATGGGCGTGCTTGATGGTGGAGACACGGTAGCCGCGCGCCGTCAGTTCGGTGACGATGCGCACGGCAAGACCTGTTTTGCCTGAGTTCTTCCAGCCGGCGATGCCGAAGACCTTTTGTGCCGTCATGCTTCCATGCTCTCCAGATAGCTGCGCGCCAGTGCAAGCTCATCCGGCGTGTTGATGTTGAAGAACGGATCGAGGCTGCCCTTTGCCGTTTCCAGCGGCGCAAAAGCAACCCCAATGGTGACATGCCGGGCAAGATAAGCGCGGATGCGCCGGTTGGCATCGTTCTTCAGCCATGCATCGAGATCATCGGCGAGAGCGACCGGCCACAACGCAAAGACCGGATGAAGCTGGCCGCTGGAGGCGGCAATGACGATTGCATTGTCCGACAGGTGTTCGCAAAGCCGCACCACAAGATCGTCAGGGAAAAACGGGCTGTCGGCGGGCGCTGTCAGAAAGTGGCTGACCGCGTCGCCGCGGTGCTGGAAATGGCGCATGCCGGCCAGAACGCCCGCGAGCGGACCGGCATGGCCGTTCAGCGTATCGGGCAGCAGCGGCAGGCCGAAACTTTCCGCCCAGCCATTGGCCGCATTGATGGTGACGTCGCAGACCTGCGGCGTGATGCGGCTGATGACACGGGACATGAGAGGCGCATCGCCCAATTGCACCATCGCCTTGTTGCTGCCCATACGCCGCGAAAGCCCGCCGGCGAGTACCAGGCCGGGTATTTCAAAAGGGGCCGTCATTCCCGCTTTTCCTGCAGCCTTACGATATAGGTGGTGAGGAGGGCGACAAGGCCGGTCGCCAGCATCACCAGAAGAAGCGGCCAGGTTCCATCCTCTTTTGAAAGAACCGAGGAGGCGAGAACCGAGAGTACCGCGCCGCCGCCAATGGTCATGGCGCCGCCGAGACCGGAGGCTGAGCCAGCCAGATGCGGCTGGACGCTGACCATGCCGGCATTGGCGCTGGGCAGCGTCACGCCGTTGCCGACGCCGATCAGGGAGAGCGGCACAAAAAACGCATAGGCGCTTTCCGCCCCGACCGAGATCAGTGCGATGGCGGTGATGATGCCGGCAATGCCGATGACATTGCCCGACAGCATCATGCGGGTGATGCCGATTTCGCTGGCATAACGACCGGAGATGAAGTTGCCGAGCATGTATCCGCTGGCCATGAAGAAGAATTGCAGGCCGAGCATGGCCGGCGAAAGCCCATAAAGCACGCTGCCGACAAAAGGCGCGCCGCCGAGAAAGGAGAAGAACATGCCCGATGAGAAGGTCGAGGTCAGGGCGTAACCCCAGAACAGCGGCGAGCGCAGAAGTTCCGGCCAGGCATGGAACTGCTGCGAGAAGCTTGCCGATCTGTTGTGGTTGGTTTCGCCGAGATCGAGCCAGGCGAGCGCCAGGATGCCGAGGCCAAGCAGGCAGAGGAGGGCGAAGCTCGATTGCCAGCCCGAGATGTCATTGAGCAGGCCGCCAACCGTTGGCCCCACCATCGGCACCACGGACATGCCCATCGTCACATAGCCGATCATCGAGGCCGCCTGTTCCATGGGCACCATGTCGCGCACGATCGCGCGGGCGAGCACGAAGCCGGAAACGACGGCCGCCTGCGCCACGCGCCCGATCATGAAGACTGTGATATTGGGCGCCAGCATGCACACAAGCGTCGCGACGATCATGACGGCGATGCTGGCGAGCATGACGGGGCGGCGCCCGAAGAGGTCGGAGAGCGGGCCGATGACGAGCTGCAGGCAGGCGGTGGCGGCGAGATAACCCGAGACGGCGAATTGCATCACCGCGTAATCGGTCTCGAAATACACTGCCATCGTCGCAAGCGAGGGCAGGAACACATTCATGCACAGCGCCGCGACACCGGCGATGACGACCAGCGTGATGATGTGGGGTGGGGTGGTTCTGTCCAGAAAACGGCCGCCGTTCATGTCATTCTCCCGCCTCTTCCGTTACGGCAGCTTTCGTTACGGAAGCCGGCCGTACGGTGGTCACGGCAGTGGGGGTGGCGGCCGCGCGCTTGGCCATCTGCGAGCGCTTGCGGAGGCTTTCCCGGTAGAAGGTATAAAGGCCCGAACCGATGATGATCATGGCGCCGATGATGGTGTAATTGTCGATCTTCTCGTTGAAGAAGAATATGCCGATCATGAAGCCCCAGAGCAGGCCGGTATAACGAAACGGCGCGACGAAGGAAATTTCGCCCGATCTCATCGACAATATGATCGCCTGGTAGCCGACCAGCACCAGAATGGCCGAGGCGGCCAGATGCGAGACGATCGTGACGTTCATGGGCTGCCAGCCGCCGAAGGGCAGGATCAAGAGGCCGCCCACTGCCATGTTGACGAAGGCGGTGATGACGGTGATCGCAAGCGAAGGCACATCGGCATACATTTTCCGCGTCAGCAGATCACGCGCGGCGGTGACGGCCAGCGATGCGACAACCAGCAGCGCGCCCGGCGTAAAGCCTTCCGGGCCGGGCCGGATGATGACGAGCACGCCGATGAAACCAACGATGATCGCCACCCAGCGCCGCCAGCCCACAGGTTCGCGCAGGAACAACGCCGCACCCAGCGTCACCACCAGCGGCAGGGACTGCAATATGGCCGAGGCATTGGAAAATTCGATGAGGCCGAGCGCCGTCAGATAAAGAACGGCGGCGGTCACCTCGCAGAGACAGCGCAGGATGATGATGGGGCGCAAAAGGGTTCTCAGGGGCCGGAGCGCGCCGAAATGCCGGGCCGCGATATAGATCAGCACAACGGTCATGATGCCGCGGACGAACATGATCTGACCGGTGTTGATGTAGGGGGTGACGGACTTCGTCAGCGCGTCGTTGGCCGTGAAGCTTGCCATTGCGAGCGCCATGAAAAGCGCGCCGCGCGTATTGTCCGTCAATGCCATTCCCAAATATCCCAGACCATGCGCGGTTTACTCCGTCCGCCCCTCCGGGCGATCTGGAGCCGCCGTTACGGCGCAACCACGCATTCCTCCATATAAAGAGACGTGGCACGGCAGAGCTGGCAATTCAACCGTTTATATGGGTGGGTGGATGAGAAAGACGTTCAGCCGGCCTCAGCCGCCTGTCACGCTCATATGGCGGGAGACTGCGGGTCGGTTGTGGGTGCGGTCGATGATGAAATCGTGTCCTTTCGGCTTGCGCAGAAGGGCTTCATCGATGGCGCTGGAAAGATAGGCGTCGCTGTCGGAAGCGCGCAGCGCCGTGCGCAGATCGGCAGCGTCGTCCTGGCCGAGACACATATAGAGCGTGCCGGTACAGGTGAGACGGACACGATTGCAGCTTTCGCAGAAATTATGGGTCATGGGCGTGATGAAGCCCAGCCGGCCGCCGGTTTCCTTCACCGTCACGTAACGGGCCGGGCCGCCGGTCTGGTAATCGCTGTCGATGAGCGTGAAGCTCTGCTCGAGATCGCTGCGCAATTTTGAAAGCGGCAGATAACGGTCGGTGCGGTCTTCCTCGATCTCGCCCATCGGCATGGTCTCGATGACCGTCAGGTCCATGCCGCGGCCGTGGGCGAAGCGCATCAGCTCCGGCATTTCGGCATCGTTGAAGTCCTTCAGCGCAACGGCGTTGAGTTTCACCTTGATGCCTGCCGCCTGTGCGGCATCGAGCCCCTCCATCACCCGCCCGATATCCCCCCAGCGGGTGATATGGCGGAATTTATCGCTGTCGAGCGTATCGAGGGAGACATTGATGCGGCGCACGCCGCAATCGGCGAGTTCGGCTGCGAATTTCGCCAGCTGTGAGCCGTTGGTGGTCAGCGTCAATTCCTCGAGCGCACCGCTCTCGACATGTCGCCCGAGGTTCCTCACCAGGGACATGATGTTCTTGCGCACCAGCGGCTCACCGCCGGTCAGCCTCAGCTTGCGGACGCCGCGCGTTATGAAGACGGAACAGAGCCGGTCGAGTTCTTCGAGCGTCAGAAGGTCCTTCTTCGGCAGGAAAGTCATGTGCTCGGACATGCAATAGGTACAGCGAAAATCGCAGCGGTCGGTCACGGAAACGCGCAGATAGGTGATGGCGCGGCCGAAAGGGTCCACCATCGGTGCGTTGTTTTCCGTCAGGAACTGCGCTTTTCCAAGCGATCCGGGGAAACTGTTCACGTCTCCATCCTCATTGCGCGATGCGCCCCTCAAATGATGTAGTGGCTTGCCTATCCTGAGGCAAGTCCGTAATTCTGACGCATGTGATGAGCTTGCGGAAGTGAAAAATGAGTGATGCCTGGCCGACAGAGCTGCTTGTGTCGAAAGACCGGCGCGAATTGACCGTTTCCTTCGACGATGGAAGCGTTTACCGGCTGAAGGCCGAGATGCTGCGCGTGCTTTCGCCCTCGGCAGAAGTGCAGGGCCACGGGCCGGGGCAGAAGGTCACGGTGCCGGGCAAACGCGATGTCGCCATCCGCTCCATGGTCGCGACAGGCAACTATGCGGTGCGCATCGTTTTTGACGATGGCCATGACAGCGGCATCTACACCTGGAAATACCTGAAGGAACTGGGTGAGACCGGGGACAGGCTGTTTGCGGATTATGAACGGGAGCTCGCCGAAAAGGGCTTGAGCAGGGAGCCACGGTGCCGGTAGAGAAAACAGCGAGGGAGACGCCCTCGTGAGAACTATGGCAAAGGGTTCGAAGAACTGCTGCGTTTGGCAACGTTGTTGCATTCGCGCTTCGTCACCCCGGACTTGATCCGGGGTCCAGCGCGATCAAGTCCTTGATCGCGGGAGAGTCCTTTCACGGCGCAGACGCGCCGTGGTTGGATGTCGGATCTAGTCCGGCATGACGGAGGAAATGTTCTCGCGCGTTGCCGATAATCGGACGAGGGCAAAGCTCTTGTCTCACTATTTAAACGGGGTGGCGTGTGGCTGTAGAAGCAAACGGAAATGATCTGGCCCAGGTGGTCGTATTGCTGGCGGCAGGCGTTGTCGCCGCGCCGATCTTCAAGCGCATCGGCCTCGGCTCTGTGCTGGGTTATCTCGCCGCCGGCCTGGTGATCGGGCCTTACGGTCTTGGTTTCTTTTCCGATTCGCAGGCCATTCTACACATAGCGGAACTCGGCGTGGTGATGTTCCTGTTCATCATCGGCCTTGAAATGCAGCCGTCGCGGCTGTGGTCCATGCGGCAGGATATTTTCGGGCTCGGCGCATTGCAGGTGCTGGTCTGCATGGGCGGCCTGACGTTGATCGGGGTCGGCCTCGGCTTTCCTGTCATCATGTCCTTCGTCGCTGGCACGGGCTTCGTGCTGACGTCGACGGCGATCGTCATGCAGATGCTGCAGGAGCGCAACAGCATGTCCAGCCTGAAAGGGCAGCGCATCATCGCCATACTGCTGTTCGAGGATCTGGCCATCGTGCCGCTGCTGGCGCTCGTCGCCTTCCTCGGTTCGGGCGGGGAACATGTCACGGCGTCGGAGCGCTGGGTTTCCGTCGGCATTGCGCTTGCCGCCGTCGGTGCGCTCATCCTTGCCGGACGTTATCTGCTCAACCCGTTCTTCCGCCTGCTGGCGGCCTCCGGTGCGCGCGAGGTGATGACGGCTGCGGCGCTGCTGGTGGTGCTGGGTTCGGCGCTTCTGATGCAGGTCAGCGGCCTTTCCATGGCGATGGGCGCTTTCCTGGCCGGCGTGCTGCTGTCGGAATCCTCCTTCCGCCATCAGCTGGAGGCGGATATCGAGCCGTTTCGCGGCATTCTGCTCGGCCTGTTCTTCCTCGGCGTCGGCATGGCGATCGATCTTGCCGTCATTGCCTCCAACTGGCAATTGGTGCTGGTCAGTGTCGCCGGATACATGCTGCTCAAGGCCTTCCTCATCTATGGCGTGGCGCGGGCGCTCGGCACCACCAGGCGTGAAAGCCTGGAACGGGCGGTGCTGATGGCGCAGGGCGGCGAATTCGCCTTCGTGCTCTATTCTGCCGCTGTCAGCGCCGGCATTCTCGACCGGGAGGCCAATGCCATCCTGACGGCGACGATCATCATCTCCATGGTCCTGACGCCGCTGATGGTCATCCTGCACGACCGGCTGGTGCCGGCGGCGGTGCCCAATACTGACGATCTCGACGTGCCTGAAAATGTCGAGGGCAGCATTCTCCTGATCGGTTTCGGACGTTTCGGCCAGATCGTCAGCCAGCCGCTTCTGGCGCGCGGTTACACGCTGTCTTTGATCGACAAGGATGCCGACTTCGTGCGCGATGCGGCGGAATTCGGTTTCAAGGTCTATTATGGCGATGGCTCGCGGGCGGAAATCCTCCATGCCGCCGGCGCCAGCACGGCGCGTGCTGTTCTCATCTGCGTCGACGACAAGGAAGCAGCCGTCCGGATCGCGGAGATCGTCAAGCATGAATTCCCGCTGGTTCCGGTTCTCGCTCGCGCCTATGACCGTGGCCACGCCATCGATCTGCTGAAGGCCGGCGTGGATTACCAGATTCGCGAGACGCTGGAATCGGCGCTGAATTTCAGCGAGGAGGTTCTGGGCGCCATGGGCGAGGAGCGGGAAGACGCCGCCCGTCTGGTGGAGGAATTCCGCGACCGCGACGAGGAGCGTTTCGCCATGGAGGTCGTCGGCGGCATTTATGCCGGCCGTTCGCTGATCCGTGGCAACGCCCAGCCAGCCGATCTCGTCGCCGCGCGCACGGCGCGTGAGCGGGCGGAGCGGGAAAAGGCGGAAGCGGCGGAAGATTAAGGGATTGCGCCCGGCGGTGTCGCAGGGTGATTTCGAGGGATAGGAACTGACATGACGATCATTCGCACGGTCGAGGAATTAAAGGCCATCTATGACGGCACGAGCGAGGCATCCATCGCCAAGGTGACAGCCGCGCTGACGGCCGAATACAGGCTGATGATCGAAACGTCACCGTTTCTCGCTCTGGCGACGGTGGGGCCGGAGGGCATGGACTGTTCACCGCGCGGCGACAAGGGCGGTGTGGTGCGCGTGGACGATGACAAGACCGTGCTGCTGCCGGACTGGCGCGGCAATAACCGCGTGGATTCGCTTCTCAACATCGTGCGGGATCCGCGCGTGGCGCTGATGTTCCTGATCCCCGGCTCGAATACGACCATGCGCATCAATGGCCGCGCCTTGGTTTCCGTTGACCCAACGTTGTTGCAGAGCTTCGAGATGGATGGCAAACATCCGCGCACCGTCATCGTGGTCACGATCGACGAAGTCTATTTCCAGTGTGCACGGGCGCTGATGCGGTCTGAATTGTGGAATCCCGACAATTTTGTCGACCCGTCGTCGCTTCCGACGCCGGGTCTGCTGCTCAAGGCGGCCAAGGCGGAATTCGATCAGGAGACCTATGATCGCGAATGGGCGGCGCGCGCGGCGAAGACGATGTGGTGAGGCTTCCCCCTCTCGCCCTCATTCCTATGCTTGTCAGGAATGAGGGCGGGGACAGCGCTGTGTTTTTAATGCGCCCAAATCGGCGCAATTTGCCTCAAGTCCGATAAATCAGCCAGTTTTTGCCGGTATAGTTCTTCTGCATACCGTCCTCGTAGAAAACCGAGCGGTTCCGGCCGGTTTCCTTGGCGTGGTAGAGCGCCGTATCCGCATGGGCGTAAAGTTCGGTCGGATTGGTGGCCTGCGCGGCAGCGGCAAAACCGATCGAGATCGTTACCGTGCCGTAATCCGCGCCTGATCTCGAATTGCGGAAGGGTGTGCTCTCCAGCGACAGGCGGATCCGCTCGCACATCACCATGACTTCCTCCGGCGTATTGCCGTCGAGAATGATGGCGAATTCCTCGCCGCCGCTTCTGGCGACGAAGCCGTCCTTGCGGACATTCGCCCGAATGACCGAAGCGACGGTAGCCAGAATCTTGTCGCCTACCGGATGGCCGAACGTGTCGTTGATCCGCTTGAAGTGATCGATATCGAGCAGGACGAGCGACGTATATTGCAGGCCGATGGAGGTATCATAAACGGTTGCCAGCCGGTCGTCGAAAGCCCGCCGGTTGGAAAGGCGGGTCAGCGAATCGGTATTGGCGATGCGCTTGTATTCATCCAGCTCCAGGCGCACCTGGTGCATTTCCTCGGCATGGCGGTTGACGTCGTTGAACGCCTTTTCGCCGTCGATGATCTTCGAGCCGGTGGCCTCGGCCAGCAACGCAATTGCGTTTCTCAGAATATTGCTGCTGGCGGCATTCTTGTCATCGATACGCTGCCGCGTCTCGCCGAGGATCCTGTTGTAGTTCTCGATGGAGGATTGTTCCCGCCGTAAGGTCCCCAGAAGGGCTTCCAGTTCGCGTCGCAGCTTTTCATGCGCATCGTCGATGAAGCGCGCGGGACCGCCATCACCGTAACGCGCGGATAGCTCGTCCAGATCGTCCTGCGTCACCCGGTTTCCCAGCGCCGCCAGATCCTTGGTCAGCGCAGGGTTCGAACCGATATAGGCTTCGTAGAAAAGGCTGTAGTTGCGCGGGATCGGCGAAACACCCATGCTCCGCATGGCGTGGGCAATCTGCCCGGCAATGTCGGGTCCCGTGGTCTTGGGCGTGGATGCCGTGTTCATCAAGAAACTCCAGTGAGTCTGCTTATAGACTATGATTATTATTATGGAGGCTGTTTTGAAAAGCTTAATTTATGGAGAACTAATTTTTATTGCAGGAAATTCTATTTTGTACGATTTTTATCTTATTTAATTGATAATTATAAGTAATTTTCATTTTTTGGAATTTCCGGAATTTTTGACCTCTACTATCCGCCTTGGTGACAGTTTCGCATTTATTCTGTCAATCCCGATAACGCTTTGCAGCTGATTTATTTTGGCACAGCAACGCGATTCGTGGAGAGGAAAAAAGCTCAAGGGGCGGGGAATTTCCATTCGCCAAGACATGGTTTTGGGTGCGCCGATATTTGTCGGCCGCCTCCAAAGGCGTAACGTTACAGTTTGTCTGGCGGACCTGAGGGGATTGAACGCGGCGCCGTTCCGGGCGATGTCAGCAGGCGGGTGTACAAATGCCTCATCCGAGTGCCGTGAAAGCGTGTTGTCTACGTTTGGCTGCGGGTTCAGGCCCTGAGTTTGATGACCGGGCATTCGGCCCCGGCGTCAGCCTGCGGCGCATGGGGAGGGCGTACGATCAGGACGTCGGAATGGGCGAGGATGTTCATCATGGATGAATCCTGTCTGGCGTAAGGCTCCGCCACGACCACGCCGCCTTGACCGCTAACCAGGCGGGCGCGAAGATAATCCTGGCGGTGGTCGTTGGCCTTCAGCGCCGTCGCGGTTCTTGCGGTCGCGATGCGTTGCGGGGGCAGGTGCCGGCCAATCCGGCTGACCAAGGGTTCAAGGAAAAGCAGACCACAAACGAGACTGGCCACGGGGTTTCCGGGCAGGCCGAGAACCTGCATGCTGCCGATGGAGCCCACCATCAGCGGTTTTCCCGGCCGCATGGCGATGCGCCAGAAATCGAGCTGCATGCCCTCCGCCTTCAACGCAGCCTGCACCAGATCGTGGTCTCCGACGGAGGCGCCGCCGAGTGTCACCAGCACATCAACCTTCGCCGCGACGGCCTCGCCGATGGCGGCGCGGATCAGCGCGTCATCATCGGAGATAATGCCGAGATCCAGTACCTCTGCACCGGCCTTGCGGGCCAGCGCGGCGACGCCGAAGGTGTTGGACGCGATGATCTGCGCCGGCTGCGGAACGCTTCCAGGCGGCAGCAACTCGTCGCCGGTGGCAAGGATGGCGATGCGTGGCCTGCGATAGACGGTAAGCGTGGCGTGGTTCGTCGCCGCCGCCAGCGTGAGATCGGCAAAGCCGAGTTCCCTTCCAGCCTCCAGCACCGTTTCGCCTTTGGTAAAATCCTGCCCGCGCGGTCGGATATGTCGCCCGGCGGTGACATCGAAGGCCGTGCGGATCTTTCCGCCTTCCAGGACTTCGGCATCCTCCTGAATGAGGATCGTATCCGCACCCTGCGGCACGGGCGCGCCGGTGAAGATGCGCACGGCCTGTCCTTCACCCACCGTACCGGCAAAAGCATGACCGGCGGCGGCCTGGCCGATGACGGTGAGGACCGAGCGGATGGCCGGTGCATCGGCGCTGCGCAATGCATAACCGTCCATGGCTGAGGCATCGAAGGGGGGCTGGGTGAGGCTTGCGATGAGATCGACCGAGAGAACGCGGCCGTCGCATTCGGCGAGCGGCAGAGTTTCGGTGTCGGTGACCGGAACCGCTGCGTCCAGAAGGCGCGCGATGGCCTCATCCACGGGCAGCAGCGGCTTCATTCAGTTCTCCTGTCGCCCGAAATCGCTGGCTTTGAAATCACCGGATTTGCCGCCGCTCTTTTCAAGCAGGCGGATATTGACGATCTCCATCGCCTTGTCGGCGGCCTTCGCCATGTCATAGATCGTCAGGCAGGCGATGGAGACGGCGGTCAGCGCTTCCATTTCCACGCCGGTCTTGCCCGACAGTTTCACCCTGGCCTCAACGCGGAGGCCGGGCAGGGTGGCATCTTCGGTGATGTCCACCGCCACCTTGGTCAGCATCAGCGGGTGGCAGAGCGGAATGAGATTGGCGGTCTGCTTCGCGGCCATGATGCCGGCCAGCCGTGCGGTGCCGATGACATCGCCCTTCTTGGCGTTGCCGTCGTGGATAAGCGCCAGCGTTTCCGGCTTCATTTTCACGAAGCCTTCGGCCACCGCAACACGCACGGTTTCCGCCTTGTCGCCAACATCGACCATATGCGCTTCACCGGCCGCGTCGATATGGGTGAGCTTCTGGGCGTCGCTCATCCGGGTTTATTCCGCTGCCAGAATGCCGGACTGGCCCGTCAGCAGCGCCTTGGTGGCCGCCGTCACATCGTCCTTGCGCATCAGGCTTTCACCGACGAGGAAGGTGCTGATGCCGCTTTTTTTCAGGCGCTGGCAATCCTCGAAGGTGAAGATGCCGCTTTCGCCCACCAGCAGCCTGTCGGCGGGCACCAGTCCCGCCAGCCTTTCGCTGGTTTCGAGGCCAACCTCGAAAGTGCGAAGATTACGATTGTTGATGCCGAAAAGCGGCGAGTCGAGCTTCAGCGCCCGTTCCGTTTCCTCTTCGTCGTGCACTTCGATCAGCACATCCATGCCAAGCGCGAAAGCCTCGTCTTCCAGCCGTTTCGCGTTGTCATCCGACAGCGAGGCCATGATGAGGAGAATGCAGTCCGCGCCCCAGGCGCGGGCTTCGTGCACCTGATAGGTGTCGAACATGAAATCCTTGCGCAGCGCGGGCAGGGCGCAGGCATTGCGGGCGGCGGTCAGGAACTCCGGAGCGCCTTGAAAGCTCGGCCTGTCTGTCAGGACAGAAAGACATGCAGCGCCGCCAGCCTCATAGGCCGCAGCCAGCGCCGGCGGATCGAAATCGGGGCGGATGAGGCCCTTGGAGGGGCTGGCCTTCTTGATTTCGGCGATAAGGCCGAACTTGCCCTCGGCCTGCTTTGTTTTCAGCGCCCTGTAAAAACCGCGGGGCGCGCTCTGGTCGGCAGCCATGGCCTTCAGATCGGCCAGTGAAACCTTCGCCTTGGCGGCGGCGATTTCTTCGAGCTTGTAAGTCTCGATCTTCTTGAGAATGTCGCTCATGATCTCGCTCTCATTCCTCGTTTGATACGGCGACCAGACGCTCCAGCGCGGCGGCGGCCTTGCCGCTGTCGAGGGCATCGCTGGCAATCGTCATAGCCTGGCCAAGCGTTTCCGCCTTGCCGGCGATGACAAGCGCTGCGGCTGCGTTGCAAAGCGATACGTCGCGATAGGCATTGCGCTTGCCTGAAAGAACCTCGCGCAGCGCCGCCGCATTGGCAATGCCGTCGCCGCCCTTGAGGTCGTCCATCCGCGCCGGCTCAACGCCGAAATCTTTTGGGGTCAGCTCGAAGGTGCGGATATTGCCGCCTTCGAGCGCCGCCACATGGGTGACGCCCGTGGTGGTGACTTCATCCATGCCGTCGCCATGCACGACCCAGATGCTTTCCGAACCCAGATCACGCAGCACTTCGGCAAGCGGCACCAGCCAGCGTGGCGAAAACACGCCGAGCAATTGCCGTTTTGCGCCGGCCGGGTTGGAGAGGGGGCCGAGCAGGTTGAAGATCGTGCGCGTACCGAGTTCGACGCGGCTCGGGCCAACGTGGCGCATGGCGGAATGGTGCATCTGCGCGAACATGAAGCCGAGACCCGCCTCGCTGATGCAGCGGGCGATGAGATCGGGACCGATATCGAGCTTCACGCCGAGTGCGGAAAGCGCATCTGCCGTGCCGGATTTGGAACTCAATGCCCGGTTGCCGTGCTTGGCGACCGGCAGGCCCGTGCCGGCGACGATGATCGAGGCGAGTGTCGAGATGTTGTAGGTCCCGATGCCGTCACCGCCGGTGCCGACGATATCGATGGCATTGGCGGGGGCGGAAACCGGCAACATCCGGGAACGCATGGAGGAGACTGCGCCGACGATTTCGTCGACCGTTTCACCGCGCACGCGCAGCGCCATCAGGAAACCGCCGATCTGCGACGGCGTGGCTTCGCCCGACATCAGAATGTCGAAAGCCGTGCGCGCATCCTCGCGGTTCAGGCTTTCTCCATTCGCAACCCTGGCGATCAGCGGCTTCAGTTCGGCCATCTCGTCGCCTCCCGGGTTAGAAGCCGACCATCGCCTGGTCGGCGAGGGCCTGGTTGATCGTCACACCATAGTCATTCTGCAGGCGGTTGACCATCTGGTCCAGCATGTCGTCGCCGGCCGCGCGGGCAATGGCGGCAAACTGCTGGTCGTCATTGGCGAGCGCGTCCGGCGTCGCGTTGGTGTCGACAGAGGTGACCTTGAAGAGGATGCGGCTGGAACCATCGGCATCGGCCGCCGTGCCGACCACGCCTTCGGCGCCCGAGAAGACGGCGGCGATGGTCTGGCGACCGAAAATCGCATCTTCGCTGGTGCGGCGCAGGCCGGATTTCTGTTCGACTGCAAGGCTCAGCTCACCCGCGACAGCCTCCAGCGTCTCGCCCTTTTCAACGCGGGCCTTCAGCTCGTCGGCCTTGGCGGCAAGTGCGGTGCGCTGCTGCTCGGCCGTCCAGTCGGCAACGACATCGTCGCGGACTTCGGCAAGCGTGCGGTCGCGGGCAGGGATGATCTGCTCGACGTCGAACCAGATGTAACCTTCGCGGCCGAGATTGATCGGCAGGGCCTCGGTTCCGGGTTCGGTCTTGAACACGTCCTGGGCGAGCTGCGGGGAGGGCAGGCCTTCGACCGCATCGCCCTTTTCGTCGAGACCGGCTGCGTCGATGGCGGCAATGGTGACCGGTTTCAGGTTCAGCTGCTGTGCGGCGTCCGCAAGCGAAGAACCGCCGGCGCGCAGATCCTCGTAACGGTCGTGCACATTGGTGATTTCTTCCGCGGCGGCAGCGGTGGCGAGATCCTTGCGGATGTCTTCCTTTGCCTCTTCCAGCGTGCGGGTGGTTTCCGGCTTGATGCCCGTGACGCGCAGAAGTACCGGGCCGAACGAACCTTCAACCACTGGCGAAACGCCCCCATCCTTCTGGATCGCAAAAGCGGCATCGGCAATCGACTGGTCGGGGATGGTATCCTTTGTGAATTCGCCAAGCGTGACGTCGGACGGCGTCTTGCCCTGATCCTTCACCACCTGGTCATAGGTGGTGTTGCCGAGCCTGATCTGCTCGGCGGCGGCAGCGGCCATTTCCTTGTCCGGGAAGGTCAGCTGCTCGACCGTGCGGCGGCCGGCGGTGCGGAAGCTGTCCTTGTGGCTGTTATAATAATCGGCGATCTGGGCGTCCGTTACCGAGGCTGGCTCCGCGATGTCGGAAGGTTCCAGCTTCACATAGGTGAATTTGCGGAATTCCGGCGCGCGATATTTCGTCTTGTTCGTCTCGAACCAGGGGGCGAGAACGTCGTCGCCGGGGGCCTTGACCGGCGGGATGACGGCGTTTGAAAGAATGACATAATCAACGGCGCGCTGCTCGTTGCGATATTGCTTCAGGGCATCCACGAGAACCTGCGGTGCGGCAAAACCGTCCGAGACGGCTTCAACGATCTGGCTGCGCACGGCGACCTTGCTGCGTTCCTTGATGTAGTCGTCCTCGCGGAAACCGGAATTGCGCAGGCGCTCCGTAAAGAGGTTGCGGTCGAACTGGCCATTGACCGATTTGAAGGCGGGGTCTTCGGCAATGAGTTTGGCAAGACGGTCTTCCGAAAGACCGAGGTTCATCTTCGAAGCGAGTTCGTCAAGCGATGCCCCGGCTGCAAGCTGGCTGAAGACCTGGCGGTCGATGCCGAAGGCCTTGGCCTGTTCGGTCGTCAGCCTTGTGCCGAACTGGCGGCTGAGATCGGAAATCTGCCGCTGATAGGCGAGGCGGAATTCCTCCGGGCTGACCGTCTGGTCACCCACCGTCATGACGGCGTGGGAATTGGCGGTGACAAGCGATGCGGAAACGCCCCAGATGCCAAAAGAAACAACAAGCAGGAGAAGCAGCAGCTTGGCTGCCATGGTTCGAGAAGCATTTCTCAGGGAATCGAGCATCGTTATGCAAACCTCACAGGAACGTCATCGCGGTCGCCGGCTGTCCGGCCCGCAACGTATCGGCGTTCCTTAAATCAATCCATTCGGAAATTGAAGGGAATTTCCCTTGGAAAAACGGGGTTTTGAAAACGGTTGTGTGATTGGAGGTGCCGAAATGGAGGCAACGGATGGATATCAGCGGCGTCCACACCGTCATTCCTGTGCTTGTGACAGGAATCGAGCCCGCCCAAGTCCTTGGGCTGAAAAGAGTCTTTCCGTCGCACAGACGTGTGTTGACTGGATTCTCGTCACAAGCAGAGGAACGAGGGCGGCCATCGCAGGCCTTTCAAAACAAAACCGCCCGGAGGGTCCAGGGCGGTTGAGAAAAATCATTCTTAAAGCGGATTTATGCCAGCCTGCCGCACTCAAAAAGCGCGGTCGCGCCGGATCATCGCCTTGAACTCCTCGTCCTCGCGTCGCATCTCAGCGACGACAGAGATCATTGACATCACGAACATTACGCTGATCAGGGCAAGAAGCATCGTCAGAAATGTGAACATGATGTCGTCTCCGGAGTTTCGAGAGTTTCTCCCCGTTATCAGTAATAATTCATATACTGGTAGCGGGCGGTCAGTTGCGGATAGTCAGGTCCAAGCTTTTCAGGCTTCTGTTCATAAAGGCTAAACGTCGTTGCTACCATTGCGATAACCAGAACTGTCCAGGCGGTGCTGATGACGCTGATTTTCGCCGAAGTAGACTGTTTTTCTCTTACAAACATTTGTCTGTTCCTTTGGTTTCTTGTTAACGCACCATGTCCGATCATGTTCCGCGTCAATCATAAAAATCGATTAGCATCGCCCCGGTGAAACTTCCTTGAATGGCTCGTTCATCTGGCGTTCAGGAAACTGGCTGAGGCCGTCATTCGAGGAAAAGATACTCGGCTGCGAATGACGAGATGACCGAAACGACGATCATGAAGGCCAGCATTTTCGATTCTCCGGTTGCTTAACGGGCGAAAGGCATTTCGGTTTCCCGATGCTGTGCATTTAAACAAAATGGCTCTGAAACCGCACTGAACGGCCCGTTCATCGGGGGTTCACGGCACGGCCGCGCTTGTGAGGGGTGGTTATAAAGTCTTGCGCCGCGTGCTTCTCCATGACAAAAGGCGGCACATATGCTGAAGCGTCGAGACGCGCCCACCATCTGAGAGCGATATGACGATTGCCTTTTATCCAGGATCCTTCGATCCGATGACCAACGGACATCTGGATGTGCTTCTCCAGGCGCTGAACGTGGCGTCAAAGGTCATTGTCGCGGTTGGCATTCATCCCGGAAAAGCGCCGATGTTCAGTTTCGAGGAACGGGCAGGGCTGATAAAGCAGGCGCTTGCGGAGCAGCTGCCGGGCGAAGCGGCGCGCATGGACGTCGTTTCCTTCGATAATCTGGTTGTCGATGCGGCCCGTCAGCATGGCGCGCGACTTCTGCTGCGCGGCCTGCGTGACGGCACCGATCTCGATTATGAAATGCAGATGGCGGGCATGAACCGCCAGATGGCGCCCGATATCCAGACCGTGTTCCTGCCCGCCGGCACCTCGTCGCGACCCATTACAGCCACATTGGTTCGGCAGATCGCCGCCATGGGCGGCAATGTCGAAGCCTTTGTGCCGAAAGCCGTGCTTGAAGCCCTTAACGCCAAGCTGAAGCGCTGACTTCAGCCTTACATTTGGAGCCAATCCGATGAAACTCGTTCGATTTGCCTTTGCCGGCGCCATGTTTGCGGGCGCGCTTGCCGCCAGCACCTTTGCGTCTGCCGCCGAACTTCTCACCGTCCAGCTTAAGGACGGCCCCGTTGTCATCGAGCTTATGCCCGACGTCGCGCCGAAGCACGTGGCGCAGATCGAGGCGCTGGCCAAGAAGGGCGCTTACGACAACGTCGCCTTCCACCGCGTCATCGACGGCTTCATGGCGCAGACCGGCGACGTGCAGTATGGCAACATGGAGAAGGGCTTCAGCGCCCAGCGCGCAGGTACTGGCGGCTCCGACCTGCCGGATATTCCGGCCGAATTCTCCAAGGTTCCGTTCACGCGCGGCGTGGTCGGCATGGCCCGTTCGCAGGATCCGAATTCCGCCAATTCGCAGTTCTTCATCATGTTTGCCGACGGTCCGTTCCTGAACGGCCAGTACACCGTGGTCGGCAAGGTCGTGTCCGGCATGGAAGCCGTGGACAAGATCAAGCGCGGGCAGGGCAGCAACGGCGAAGTTTCCAACCCCGACCGGATGATCAAGGTCACTGTCGGCAAGAAGTAAGACAGGGCAATAGAGCCCGAACAGAGGAGAATAATCATGGCCGAGATCAAGGATCCGGAAAACACCATCATCATGGAAACGACGACCGGCAAGGTCTTGATCCAGCTGCTTCCGGAAGTTGCTCCGGGCCACGTTGCCCGCATCAAGGAACTGGTATCGGAAGGTGCTTATGACGGCGTCGTTTTCCACCGCGTCATCGAAGACTTCATGGCCCAGACCGGCGACGTGAAATTCGGCAAGAAGGGTTCCGAAAGCTTCAACCCGGCCCGCGCCGGCATGGGCGGCTCCGAAAAGCCGGACCTGAAGGCAGAATTCTCCGCCATCCCGCATGTGCGCGGCACCTGCTCCATGGCCCGTTCGCAGAACCCGAACTCCGCCAACTCGCAGTTCTTCATCTGCTTCACGGATTCCCCGTGGCTCAACAAGCAGTACACCGTCTGGGGCCAGGTCATCGAGGGCATGGAAGCCATCGACAAGGTCAAGCGCGGCGAGCCGGTGAAGGACCCCGATTCGATCGTTTCGATGAAGCTCGCTTCGGCGGCTTGAGAATAGCTTATAAGGTGTTTACCCGCTCCGCAGGAAACTGCGGGGCGTTTCACATTGATGACAAGGGTGCCAACCTCTCAGCCGTCATCCTCGGTCTCCGGATCAAGCCCGAGGATGACGTCTCGTTAGACGAAGCCTTGTCACTCCCACCACCCGCCCCATTGAGGGCGGGTTTTGATATTTTCGAGAGCCCTTGCAATGCGTGTAGACCTGTTCGATTTCGACCTGCCCGAGGAGAATATCGCCCTACGCCCGGCGAACCCGCGCGACAGCGCGCGCCTGCTGGTGGTCGATCCGAATGAAAATCGCATGGAAGACCATCGCGTTTTCGACCTGCCGTCCTTCCTGCGGGCCGGCGATGCGCTTGTTTTCAACGACACCCGCGTCATTCCCGCCCAGCTTGAAGGTGTCAGGCTGCGCGAAGGCGCGCCGGAGACGGCCGTTTCGGCCACGCTGCACATGCGCGCCGATCAGTCCCGCTGGAAGGCTTTCGCGCGTCCCGGCAAGCGCATCAAGCAGGGCGACCGCATCCGTTTCGGTTATGAGCGCGACAATGCCTGCGGCCTTGCCCATCTGGAGGCCACCGTCGAGCAGAAGGGCGAGGAGGGCGAGATCACGCTGCTGTTCGACGTCTCCGGTCCCGTTCTGGACGAGGCCATTGCCTCCGTCGGCCATATTCCCCTGCCGCCCTATATCGCGGCCAAACGGCCGGAAGATGCGCAGGACCAGACCGACTACCAGACCATCTACGCCCGCGAGAAGGGCGCCGTTGCCGCGCCTACCGCCGGGCTGCATTTCACGCCCGACCTATTTGCGGCGCTCGACAAGGCCGGTATCGAGCGGCATTTCGTGACGCTTCACGTTGGGGCAGGCACCTTCCTGCCGGTCAAGGCCGATGATACCGACGATCACAAGATGCATTTCGAAATCGGCCACGTCTCGCAGGAAACAGCCGACAGGCTGAATGCGATCAAGGCGCGGGGCGGGCGCATTGTCTGCGTGGGCACGACGTCGCTGCGTCTGATCGAAAGCGCGGCTGCGGAGGATGGCATCATTCACCCGTGGTCCGATGCGACCGGCATTTTCATCACGCCCGGTTATCGTTTCCGCGCGGTCGATATGCTGATGACCAATTTCCACCTGCCGAAATCGACGCTGTTCATGCTGGTTTCGGCTTTCTGCGGTCTCGAAACGATGCGTGACGCATATAAGCACGCCATCGAAACCGGATACCGTTTCTATTCCTATGGCGATTCCAGCCTGTTGTTCCGGAAAAACTGATGCACGACAAATTCACCTTCACCCTGAAAGCCACGAGCGGCGGCGCGCGCCTAGGCGAAGTCGCCATGCCGCGTGGCGTCATCCGCACGCCCGCCTTCATGCCCGTCGGCACTGTCGGCACCGTCAAGGCCATGTATCTTGATCAGGTGCGCGAGCTGGGGGCGGATATCATTCTCGGCAATACCTATCACCTGATGCTGCGGCCCGGCCCCGAGCGTGTCGCCCGCCTTGGCGGCCTGCATGAGCTGATCCGCTGGCCACACCCGATCCTCACCGATAGCGGCGGTTTTCAGGTGATGTCGCTTTCCGGTCTGCGCAAGCTGGATGAGAAGGGCGTGACCTTCAAGAGCCATGTGGACGGTTCGCTGCATCACATGTCACCGGAACGCTCGATCGAAATTCAGGGCCTGCTCGATTCGGACATCCAGATGCAGCTCGATGAGTGCATCGCGCTGCCGGCCGAGCGCAAGGAAATCGAGCGCGCCATGGAAATGTCGCTGCGCTGGGCCGAGCGCTGCCGCGTCGCCTTTGGCGACCAGCCCGGCAAGGCCATGTTCGGCATCGTGCAGGGCGGCGACCAGCCGGACCTGCGCATTCGCTCCGCCGAAGGGCTGAAGCAGCTCGATCTCAAGGGTTATGCGGTCGGCGGCCTTGCCGTCGGTGAGCCGCAGGATGTGATGCTGGGCATGCTCGATATTACCCTGCCGGTGCTGCCCACTGAAAAGCCGCGTTACCTGATGGGCGTCGGCACGCCTGACGATATCCTGAAATCGGTGGCGCGCGGCATCGACATGTTCGACTGCGTGATGCCGACGCGTTCCGGCCGTCATGGTCTGGCCTTTACGCGCCGCGGCAAGGTCAATATCCGCAATGCCCGCCATGCCGAGGATATGCGCCCGCTCGACGAACAATCCAACTGCCCGGCCTCGCGCGATTACTCCCGCGCCTATCTGCATCACCTCGTACGCGCCAACGAGGCGCTGGGCGGCATGCTGCTCTCCTGGCACAATCTTGCCTATTATCAGGAGCTGATGCAGGGTATCCGCAAGTCGATCGAGGAAGGCCGTTTCGCCGATTTTTATGCGGAAACCATCGAAATGTGGGCGCGGGGCGATATAGACCCGGTTTAATGCCTCGTGACCTGTCTCCACACTCGACGTCATCCTCGGTCTCGTGCCGAGGATCTGCCGAGATCGCTAAAGTCAACGGGTGGTAGATCCTCGGGACATCCTCGGATTTGATCCGGGAACCGGGGATGACGATGGAAAGGTATCTTTCCGACGCCCTGCAGTCTCCAGATTTACCTTCTACGGATTTTTCCTTGGCACATGCGCCTTACGTTCTTTTCCGGGATGACACGACCGGCACGGTGACAGCCTTCACCGAGCCGGAGGAAATCATCGTCGCGGATGAGCGAGAAGCATTTTTTGCAGCGCTGAAGCGCATGGAAGAACTGCGCCGTGCCGGAAAATATTTAGCTGGCTATGTGTCTTATGAGGCCGGTTTCCTGTTCGAGCCGAAGCTTGCGTCTTTTGCGGCCGAACCGCGCAACGTGCCGTTCCTGAATTTCGGGGTCTTTTCCGGCCCGCAGCCGGATGACGGCCGCTTTGCGCGGCCTGACGAAGTTCCGGGCGCGGATGCGTTTCTTGCCGATCCGGTCCCGGCATGGACACTTCCCGAGTATCGGCGGCGTTTCGAGCTGTTGCACGACCATATACGCCGGGGCGACTGTTATCAGGGCAATCTGACCATGCCCGTCCATGCCCGCTGGAGCGGCGATCCGCTGACGGCATTCTGGTCATTGATCGAGCGCCAGCCGGTGAAATATGGCGCGCTGGTCGATCTCGGCGGCCCGGTCATCCTGTCACGCTCGCCGGAACTGTTTTTCTCGGTTGACGGGCAGGGGTTCATCGAAACCCATCCCATGAAGGGAACGACGCCGCGCGGAGCGGATGCGGAGGAGGACAGGGCGATCATCGCGGCAATGCTTGCGGATGAAAAGACGCTCGCCGAAAACCGGATGATCGTTGATCTCTTGCGCAACGATATTTCCCGCATCACCGAGGTCGGCAGCCTCGATGTGCCACGGCTTTTCGATATCGAGACCTATCCGACCGTGCACCAAATGGTCAGCCATATCAGGGCGAAACTGTTGCCTGGCATGACGGTGGAAGACATTTTCGCCGCGTTGTTTCCCTGCGGATCGGTTACCGGTGCGCCCAAAATGTGGGCGATGAAAATCCTGCGCGAACTGGAAGCGACGCCCCGCGACGCCTATTGCGGCGCCATCGGCCTCATGTCTCCTGGTGGTGAAATGCGCTTTTCGGTGGCGATCCGTACGATGACACTGTTCGATGACGGTCGCGCCGTCTTTAATGTCGGCGGCGGCATCGTCTTCGATTCCATGGCTGAGGCGGAATATGACGAGTGCCTGCTGAAATCGAAATTCGCTGTGGGGGACAGGCTGCTGCGAAGGTGATTATCGCCCGATCATCTCAAACGCCCCATTTTCCACCAGCACTTCCTTCGCCACCGCGTGGCTTAGAAAACCCCCGGGACTGGCGCTTGCGCCATAGGCGCCTGACTGCAGGATGGCGATGAGGTCACCGGCCTGGAGCCTCGGCAATGCCGCATTGCGAGCCAGCGTATCGAGTGGCGTGCAGAGCGGGCCGACGATGGTTGCAGTCTCCGCGTGGTCGGCCTGCATCATGGCGGGCGCAACGATGGGGTAGTTGCGCTTGACGATCTGACCGAGATTGCCCGAAGCGGCCAGGTGATGGTGCATGCCGCCATCCGTCACAACGAAGGTGGTTCCGCGCGAGGTCTTCACGGAATTGACTTCGGCCGTATAGATGCCGCCCGGACCGGCGAGGAAGCGGCCGGGCTCGACGATGACATGGGCGTCGGCGATCAGCGGATGCGCTTTCAGCAGTGCCTTCAGATCGGGGACGGCGGCTTTTACCTTCGCGAGATCGAGCGGTGCTTCGCCGGCGAAGTAAGGGATGCCGAGGCCGCCGCCGAGATCGATGGTTTCAAGCGGCTTGCCGAGCATTTCCGCCATGCGGGCGGCAATTGAGATGGCATGTCGCCATTGCGAGACAAGCATGTCCGCATCGAGGATCTGAGTGCCGCCATAGATATGGATGCCGACGAGATCGATAACGCCCGCGCGCCGGAAAAGCGGCAGGATATTTTCCAGTTCTTCCTCATCGAAACCAAAAGCGGTGGCCTTGCCGCCCATACGCATGGCGCCGGCTTGCGCATCCGGCACCGGATTGATGCGGACAGAGGCCTTGACGGGTTTGCCGATTGCCTCGATGCGGGCAATTTCCTCGGCGCTTTCGATATGGATTTCGCCGATGCCGCCCGTGATCACTTCGTGCAATTCGGCTCTGCTTTTGCCGGGCCCGGCAAAGATGATGTTTTCCGGCGCGACACCAGCCTTTATAGCGGCGCGATATTCGCCAGCGGAAGCGATTTCCGCGCCGGCGCCTTCCTGCCGGAAGAGTGCGATGATGGCGGGCAGGGGATTGGCCTTCACCGAATAATAGATATCGGCAAAACCGGAGAGCGTCGCCTGGAGATCGCGGTAGGCGCGGCGCATCGCGCCAGCATCATAGAGAAAGCATGGAGTTCCGGTTTCGGCGACGATATCGCGCACGGCAAGCCCGCCGATCACAAGATCGTTTTCACTGATATCGAATGACGCGGCCGCAAGGGCGGGACCGTGGCTCTGGGGTTTATCCGTGGGCGCCATTGTCCGTCCGTTCGCGCACAAGCGCGCGGTAGTCCACCTTGCCATTGGCGGTGACCGGCAACCGGTCGACCAGCTCGATGGCGCGCGGGATCATGAAGGGGGCGAGCATTTCAGCGGCCTTCTTCAGTGCCGCGGAAACATCGATATTTTCATTGGCGGCAGTCGCCACGGCATGCACCTTTTCCCCCGCAAAGGGGTCCGGAAGGCCGATGACGGCGACCTGCTGGAACAAGCCTGTTGACATCAGACTTTCTTCGACTTCGGTCGGGCTGATGCGATAACCCGAAGACTTGATCATCGCATCGTTACGGGCAACGAAGCTGAAGAACCCGTCTTCGTCTTCCACCGCCAGATCGCCGGAGTAACATACGGTTTCTCCGCCCAGTGCCGCCGGAATGAAGGGATGCGGGCGCAGGACTTTCGCCGTGTCTTCCGGCCGGTTCCAGTAGCCCAGCGAAACGGTCGGGCCTCGATGCACGAGAATGCCGGGTTCGCCGGGCTTTGCCCGCTGTCCCTCGGCGGTGACGATGAATATTTCACATTCGGGAATGGCCTTGCCGATGGAGGTCGGGCGGCGATCGATTTCATCCGGCGGCAGGAAGGTGGAGCGGAAGGCTTCGGTCAGGCCGTACATCAGGTAGATTTTCGTGTCCGGCAGCTTTTCGCGCAGCGCCTTCACAGTTTCCTGCGGCACGCGCCCGCCAGAATTGGTGATGTAGCGCAGATGCGGAAGCGGCGTCCTGGCAAGCGACGGCGCCGCCCTCGTCAGGATCGCCCAGACTGTCGGCACCCCGGCAAGCCCGGTCACGGCATGGTCGCGCAGGTCGCGGACGATGTCGTCACCGAGCCTAAAGGTGGAGATGATTGTTGTCGCGCCCTGTTCCACTGCCGTCAGCAGCTGGTTGAGGCCATAATCAAAGCTGAAGGGCAAAAGGGAAAGAATGCGATCCTTGCCGGTAATCTCCAGATAGGTGCGCACGATGCGCGCGCCGGCCAGGAGATTGCGATGCGACAGCATCACGCCCTTGGGTGAGCCGGTAGAACCGGATGTATAGAGGATCGCCGCGAGGTCTTCGCCGATTGCCGCCGGGCTTTTGACTGACGTCTTGCCGCCTTCGGCGATATCGTTCGCCAGAAGCACGCGGACACCGGCCAGACCTTCCAGCGCCGCGCTCAGCTCGTCGCGCATGGTCGCATTGCTGATGACAAGTTCGGCGCCGCAATCCACGATGATATGGCGTATCTGCTGCGCCTTCAGCAGCGCATTGACCGGCACGAAGACGCATCCGGCCATGCTGACGCCGAAGATCGACCAGCATTCTTCCGTGCCTCGCGGCAGAAAAATGACGACCCGGTCGCCGCGTTGCGCCCCGGCCTGCTGCAAGGCAGCCGCGCATCGTTCCGCCGCTTCGGCAAATTGCCGGTAGCTCAGGGATGTGTCTTTATAAACGATCGCCTGCCCGTCGCTTGCCGCGCTCGCGCCCAGCAGGTGGTGCAGCAGGAAAGGAGGTGTCATCTCCTTCGTTCCCTGAGGACGAAGGCGACGAGATCGGCGGGCGTGCCAAGG
>NZ_QLNF01000012.1:308713-367206 GCF_003261015.1 Agrobacterium sp. MS2
CCGAGCGAATCGATGACGCCTCCCTCGAGAAGCGGCGTGTCGGCCGAAAAAGGTGCATAGGCAGGGAAACGGTCCGAAAGATAGGAGTGAATGGTATCAGCAATCTCTATTTCGCTCGTTTTTGCTGCAAGCATGTTCATTCCCCGATCTCCCCGTATATTTTCCATGGCTCCCGCACCGGAACCCCGTTTATCTGTAAAGGCCAGGTTTCGGTCAGGACAACCCCAGCACCACTAAAATACCTATGGTGGCAATAACACCAACTCTGAGTATGTTTCGTTAATAAATTGTGGGTTCCATGCGCCTTTTACTTGTATCGGCGCAGATTTATGTGCAGCGAAGCCGCCCGCGTTTCGTTCACCCTCGAGTGCAGCCATCGTCATGGCAAATCTGCCGTGGCGAAGGAGATGGCGGGCGATCGCGGAAATGTGTCTTTGTACGACTGCGCGGTCCTCGCAATAGATGAGGCGCGCGGAGGGCGCCCTTTTGGTCGCCGTTTTCAGAAAGACCAGCGGGTAATGACGGCCATCCGCCTGCATGATGGCGACGATGCAGCCGAGGCGCGCGTGATCTTCAAGCATCTCACGCGTCTCGCTGGTCAGCGTACCGGGTTGAGCGGAGGCAAGCGTTATGAGGCGGGCGCTCGAGGGGCGCAACGCCTTCAACGGCAGGGGATAAAAAAGCGTGCAATCCGTCACCGTGTGAAAGCCCAGCCTCTCATTCAGCCTGCAGGCTTCGGCCGAGGGGGTGAGGTCGGTGAAGACCTCATCCTCTGAAGACGACGCCATTTGCAGCATGCGCGGCGCGAACCATCTGCAAGCCGGCTCGACATACCAGCTGGACAGATTGACGACGACAGTGCCGGTATCCGGCAGGCGGCTTTTGATTGTCAGCAATACACCGGCGGCGGCGTCACCTTTCATCAGCAATTGCCCGACCGGACCGAGTTGCCGGCGTTCGTGATGTTCGGCGATCAGCGCAAGCCCGCGGGACCAGAAGGCCTCGCTCTTTTCAGGGAAACCTTTCGTCAGAAGACTGATGGCGGCGGCGCGGTTTCCGTTATCGATCGATACGATTTTCAGGGGCGCTCTCCGCTGTCTGGCGTCACTCGGCCTGAGGAAGAGATTTTTCAACCCCACCGCGCGTTATGGGATTACAACGATAGATTTACCGTCCCGTTAATCGCGCTGGCTGCAAGGCCGAAGGAGCGATCACATTTGCATGAATGGGCAGGCGCGCGTGCTGCGCGCCTGCTGATGTTGCCGGCCGATCAGTACACGACGACGCCGCGGATGCTTTCGCCCCTGTGCATCAGGTCGAAGCCCTTGTTGATGTCTTCGAGCGGCATGGTGTGGGTGATCATCGGGTCGATCTGGATTTTGCCTTCCATGTACCAGTCGACGATCTTCGGCACATCCGTGCGGCCGCGCGCGCCGCCGAATGCGGTGCCCATCCAGTTGCGGCCGGTGACGAGCTGGAACGGACGCGTGGAGATTTCCTGGCCAGCACCCGCAACGCCAATGATGACCGACTTGCCCCAGCCGCGATGGGAGGCTTCCAGCGCCTGGCGCATGACCCTGGTATTGCCGGTGCAGTCGAAGGTGTAATCCGCGCCGCCGATCAGGTCGCCGTTGCGCTTCGTCATGTTGACGAGATAGGGCACGATATCGTCGCCGACTTCCTTCGGGTTGACGAAGTGGGTCATGCCGAATTTTTCGCCCCAGGCCTTGCGGTCCGGGTTGATGTCGACACCGATGATCATGTCCGCGCCGGCAAGACGCAGGCCCTGCAGCACGTTGAGGCCGATGCCGCCGAGACCGAAGACGATGGCCGTGGAGCCGATTTCGACCTTGGCGGTGTTGATGACCGCACCGATGCCCGTGGTGACGCCGCAGCCGATGTAGCAGACCTTGTCGAAGGGGGCGTCCGGGTTGATCTTGGCGACGGCGATTTCCGGCAGAACCGTGTAGTTCGAGAAGGTCGAGCAGCCCATGTAGTGATGGATCTTGTCCTTGCCGATCGAGAATCGCGAGGTGCCGTCCGGCATCACGCCCTGGCCCTGCGTGGCGCGGATGGAGGTGCAGAGATTGGTCTTGCGCGAGGTGCACGAATAGCACTCGCGGCATTCCGGCGTGTAGAGCGGAATGACATGATCGCCCTTCTTGACGGAGGTAACGCCCGGTCCGACATCCACGACGATGCCGGCGCCTTCATGGCCGAGAATGGCCGGAAACAGGCCTTCCGGATCGGCGCCGGAAAGGGTGAAGTCATCGGTGTGGCAGATGCCGGTCGCCTTGACCTCGATCAGCACTTCGCCGGCCCGGGGACCTTCGAGCTGAACGGTCATGACCTCGAGCGGTTTTCCTGCCTGAATGGCAACGGCGGCGCGGACGTCCATATCTTATCTCCTGGCATTGTCTCGTGATTGGATGGGGCTGTTTTGCCCGAGCTTGGCTGGAGGGACAAGGGGCAAGCCCAAGTTTGTGTTTACGCATGTCACCGTGGATGCAAATCCTATACCGGCGTCACACGCTCATGCGCTTTTATCGAAGATAGCTAATTTATTAATAAATAAACTAAGCATATGAATTTACGTCATATTTTTCAGTTCCGATTGAGCTTTGATTTACGGTTTGCGTGTTAATTGACCCCTGTATTTTCAGTGCTCAGGCGACGTTGCCCGAAAAGCAGCGCCGCAGGCGGCCAAAGAGCTATTTTCAATCAACCGGCGTTAGCCGGACATATTTAGCGTCGCAGAAAGCCAGGCCAGTCGCTTTTCACAGCGCGCCTTTCCCATGGTGATCAGCGACATGAGACGGTGTTTTGATGACGAGCAGGCCGATAAAAAAAGCAGCACGGGAAAGGGGAGCGTTTTTCTCGCTGCTCAAGGACCGCAAGGGCGCTTTCGCCATTATGACCGCACTGTTGCTGCCCCTCTTCGTCCTTCTGTTAGGGGTGCTTTTCGAAGGCGGCCGGGCGCTGGTCTATTACAACCAGTCAAAGCGCGTCATGGCGCTGGCCTGCGAACGATCGACCAAGCCCACGCGTACCGATACGCCTGAAGATGAGGACCGCCGGGAAGCCGTGCTTACAACCTTCGATTCGATGATCCAGTCTACAAAACAAAAGGTGATCACCCGCGATGTTGTCATTGACTGGCTGCGCACGGATATGAGGGCGGAGTTCGGCTATAATCTGCTGTTTGCCAAGATGCTCAGCCTCGACGAATTCAAGTATCGTTTGAACTACACTTGCCAGGGCATCCCGCCTTATCCCTATGATGGTGAAGTGCTGGTCAATAATGATTTTGAGAAAACGTCACTCGATAAAGAGCGCGTTCTAAAAAACGGGGTCACCGCAAGGACCCCCGGCGGTTGCTGGGGGGTCTATCGCTATACCGAGATCCGCTGGGACGGCGGGACAGACCCCGGTATCGAATTGCAGGACTGGAGCAGCCCCTGCTGCCGCAAGAACCACGACTGGGATGGCTATCCGGACGGGTTTGCGCAGAAAGTTGAGAAAGACAAGGAAACCCTCAACGACAAGGCCTGCGATATCAAAGACACAGACAAGGCGGCCAACACGCCCAGAGATATGGTCGACGACTCCATGGGCAATAATGCGTCCTTGCCGACGCGCTACGTGATCGAACTGGACAGCGACTGGGGCGCGGTGAGGCAGGGAGGTAAAAAGCCCATGAACGCCAACAGCTCCATCTTCAAAAAAGTGGAGCTTCATCCCGGCTACTATGAGATATCCGTGTGGTACAACGGCCGTAAGAGTCATTTCAAGGACCCTTCCAATCCCGGCAAGCTGATTACCGCTGAGCAGACGAACGGCATCGATGTCACCCTGCAGCAGCTTCTGCCACAATTGGGCACTGTAAAACCGGTCTTCAACATGCGGCAGGGACCGGGCATGGAAAATCCCGTCGATCAGGCCATCAAGTGGCGCTATTACCAGAAGAAATTCACGGTCGACACCTACTCCGTATACAAGCTCACCATCGCCGCATCGGGTTTCAGTGACAGCGTCGGCGGCATCATCACCGGGTTCGAACTGAGATATATCGGAAGGTACGGCGATGAGCGCCGGTAACCGCGTCGAAGCTCGACGGCCAAAAAAACGTCCAACGTCCTCTCGTTTCAATAACCGGTGGCTCGGGCATTATCGGCGTTTTGCCGATGACAGGCAGGCGGCAGCAGCGATTGAGGTCGCGATATTGATGCCGTTCTTCCTCATTCTGATCTTCGGGATATTGGAAATCGGTCTGTTGTTCCTTTATCATCTCAACCTGTCGACGGCCACGACTGCAGGCATAGAATATCTTCGTAAAGCGGCGATGCAGCGGGAGCAGGTGACTGCGGACGCGCTTCGGCGTGCGATCGCGGCCAAGTTTATCGGGGCGACGGACACGGAAACCCTGAAGATAACGCTTGTTCCTATAGCCGATGACGACATCGTCGCGACGCCGATCTCCTTCCCCATCGTCAACCGCTTTCAGGCGCCGAACAGTTCTGCCGGTCAATATATACTTGCGATCGGCTACAACTGGAATTTCGTCATGCCGACGACAGATCTGCTTGTGCCCAAGTTCGGAGGCGTTCGTCAGCTGCAGAATGTGTCGCTGGCGGTCACGGCCGTACGGGTGACGGAATGATCGGCATGGGTTCACACCGTATCTTCCGGCTCTTCTCCTGCCGATCCGGCGCCGCTGCCGTCGAGATGGGACTTCTGGCGCCGGTCCTCATTCTTTTTCTGGCAGTCATTGTCGAAGTCGGACGAGGCTGGATCAGTTATGATCGTTTTGTCACCGTGATCGATAATGCGGCCAGATGGTCGGCACGATTTCCGGAGTTCGAGACACGGGTCAGAACCGGTGTGTCCCAATTCGCGATCATCGCGGGCAACGGCATCCTCGCAACGGATAAGCTCAATCTGACTTTGCGAAGCGTTGAGCTGACCGGCGGCACGCCTAAAGAACAATTCAGGCCGTATAATTTCTTTGGATCGGCCGAGGACGTGCGATGGCAAAAGGCAGTGACTGACGGTGGATTTGGCCCCAAGGAAGCGATCATCGTTGTCTCCGGCCGCTACAGCTACCAGCCGCTGTTCTCAATCCTCTTTGGAACGACGATCACCTTCGAGCACGTTGCCGCAGTCAATCCCTTCTTCTCAAGGCATTATCCCTATCAGACCGGCAAATCCGATTTTGGTAAATGGAACGTGATGTAACGACGGCGGTCATGCCAGGTTGCCATGTCTCGGCGTCAGTCAGGTCGCCGCGCCGCCTTTGGGCGTCGCGAGCCACGCCGCACAATCCTTCAACGCCCGCGCCGCGATCAGCTGACGTTTCATGATCGTCTTGTCCTTGCCGCGAAAACGCTTGACGCCTTCTGGCTTGACGATCGAGCCCGGCTCCAGTTCGGGGAAGAGGCCGAAATTGATGTTCATCGGCTGGAAGGAGCGTTTGCCCGGTTCATCATCGGAAGACAGGTGGCCGCCGGTGATGTGGTTGAGCAGCGAACCTAGCGCGGTGGTAGCCGGCGGCAGGCTCGGGGTTTCGCCCTTTTGCTCGGCGGCGGCGAAGCGGCCGGCGAGGAGGCCGACGGAGGCGCTTTCCACATAACCCTCACAACCGGTGATCTGGCCGGCGAAACGCAGGTCCGGCCGGGATTTCAGCTTCAGCGAGCGGTCAAGCAGGGCGGGGGAATCGATATAGGTGTTGCGGTGCAGGCCGCCGAGGCGCGCGAATTCCGCATTTTCGAGGCCGGGTATCATGCGGAACACATCCGCCTGAACGCCGTATTTCAGCTTCGTCTGGAAACCGACCATGTTGTAGAGCGTGCCGAGCGCATTGTCCTGGCGCAGCTGGACGACGGCATAGGCCTTGACGGTGGGGTTGTGGGCATTGGTGAGGCCCATCGGCTTCATGGGGCCATGTCGCAGCGTTTCGCGCCCGCGCTCGGCCATGATTTCGATCGGCAGGCAGCCGTCGAAATAGGGCGTGCCTTCCCATTCCTTGAAACCGACCGTGTCTCCCGCGATCAGCGCGTCGATGAAGGCGTTATATTGCTGCTCATCCAGGGGGCAGTTGATGTAGTCCTTGCCCGTGCCGCCGGGGCCGACCTTGTCGTAACGCGACTGGCACCAGCAGATATCCATGTTGATGCTGTCGCGGTGGACGATCGGGGCGATGGCGTCGAAAAAGGCGAGCGCATCCTCACCCGTCTCGGCCTGGATGGCGGCGGCAAGATCCGGCGAGGTAAGAGGCCCGGTCGCGATGATCGTGTTGCCCCACTCCTTCGGCGGCAGGCCGTTCACCTCTTCGCGGACGATCGTCACCAGTGGGTGACCCTCCAGCGTTTTCGTCACGGCCTCGGAAAATCCGTCGCGGTCAACGGCAAGCGCGCCGCCGGCCGGCACCTGGTGTTTATCGGCGCAGGCCATGATCAGCGAGCCGGCAAGCCGCATTTCCGCATGGATGACACCGACCGCGTTCGCCGTCGCATCGTCGGAGCGGAAGGAGTTGGAACAGACCAGTTCCGCCAGCGTATCGCCCTTATGCGCATCCGTACCGCGCACACCGCGCATTTCGTGCAGGATGACGGGAACGCCGCTCTCCGCAATCTGCCATGCGGCTTCCGAGCCGGCCAGCCCGCCGCCGACGACGTGAATGGGAGAAATGGTCTTGTCTTGCATTTCGGTGTCCATGGGCGGCCGCGGGGCCAAGGCTCCCGTCCGGCGGCCGTCATTCGAGTGAGTGTTCCGCGCGGGTCCTAAAAGGACGCGGCATTGTTTGCCGATGCACTAGCATGCATGGCGGGGGCAGCCAAATGGTTTTGGCGGATGGAGGCTAGTGGGCTACGAAGCTCCCGCCGGGATCGAGGAGCAGGCGCGCATTTTGAAGCGGGCGGATGCTGCCTGCTTCTTCTCCCCGCCGGGGAGAAGGTCGCGGCAGCGGGATGAGGGGGCGAGGTTGGAGATATCAGGGGAGCTGGCCCCCTCGGGGAGAAGAAACAAGCGGCGATCTCGAACCCGATGTATTTGGCCTAACGCCCGTATCCGAAATGCCGGCCGGCCCTGTAAAACCGAATGGTGGCGGAAGCCAGGAGTGCATCTTCGAAAAATAGCTGCTTGCAGCGGAAACTCCAGAATCAAAAACGGCGCCAGAGGCGCCGCTTTCTTAACCTGTCGCTCAATCGTCGCGCCCTGGAGGTCGGGCAGCGGGACGATCGTTTACGCCTTAGCGGAACGAACGGGCTGCTACGTTACGGATGTCGTAACGGGTCAGGCCGATGTCGCTCAGAGCCTGGTTGGAGAGGCTGCCGAGTTCGTTGATCGTGCGGCGGTAGGAGATCCAGTTCTTTGCGATGCGGATAGGGTTCATGGTCGTTTCCTCAATCTATCTCTGTTGATTTCGTCTGCCGGCTCAGCGGTTTCTCTGTGCTCTCGGCTGTTGAGGTTTATATATAGACATGAAGCCATGTTGTGCAGTGCAGAATTTAGGCTACTGCCATGCATTTGTGCAGTATGTCGTCTAAATTTGCGGCTTTGGGTATCATATGGGCAAAATATGAGCGGAAATGCCTGCCTTTGAGGCGGCTTTGAGGATATGGCGGCCTTAGATGGCTTTCGAAAGGGCTCTGCGGCGTGAGAGGGCAATCGGAGCAGGCCCGGACATCATCCTGCCGTACGCCAACACTCGGCATCAATGCATTTATCCGTCGGCCCAGCAGGCGGTACAGACGAATTGCTTGGAGTTGGGGCGCCACCCAAAACGAAAAAAGGCCAGAGGCGGAAGCCTCAGGCCTTTTGGGTAGGTCGTCTCGCATCCGCCGCAGAGCGGCGGGGCGTCCAATTAGAAGCCGACGGCGGTCTTGGCGACGCGGCGGATGTCCTGACGGCCAATGCCGAGGTCATTCAGTTCGCGGTCGGTCATGCGGCCGAGTTCGGTTACGGTCTGACGATACTTGCGCCAGTTGGTGAGCGAGCGTGCAATGTTCATTTTCATCTTCCTCTTCGTGCTGTTCAGTCGCCGCGGCCAGTCTTGGGAGGCTTTGGTCCGGGGCTGAACTCGATGTCTGTATGACCACGAATATAATCGGTTTAATCAAAACAAAAACAGACAAAGCAAGATGCCACCTATGCATTAAACGCAATGCAATCCGGTAAAATGCCCCGATTGCGGCGATTCATGCATAATTTGTGACCAATTTGTGTGCTTTTGATGGAGTTATCCGCTGCAGCCTTGCGGCGGTGCGTCATGCGGCGGCTGCGTGCGGCGGTACCGGCGCCATCATGTGCCCGCCGTGCCATATTATATATAATGTCAATGCGGCCGCGTGTTAGCGTGAAGCGGCCATATGATAGGGGGGTCGGTAATCGGGGAGGACGATGGCGCGCTACGCCGCTTTCGTCCCTGTATCCTGAAGGCTTGCCGGTCTTTCGTGTTCCGAAAATCCGTTGGCCGGTCGCGAAAGCGGGCCGGGCCTCCTTCTGCCCAGGCCGGCTGGCAAGAAAAGTCCGGGCGAAACGAAAGGCAGCGGAACGGCGTGCTTGACCCTTTCTGAACATTGTGACATACCGCCGCCCAACGTGCGGGTATGGCGGAATTGGTAGACGCATTGGTTTTAGGTACCAACGCTTCGGCGTGGGAGTTCGAGTCTCTCTACCCGCACCACAAGCAAGGCATGGCTGTGCCACGCTTGCGCCAGAGTGCATCCTTACAGGATGCGGGGAGCTTCGGGGTTCATTTCTCCCCTTTGGTCTTTGTTCTCCGGTGCAGGCGTAACGGTGTCCGGCAGGCGCTTGTGTAAGAAATAAGGGAAGCCACGGCCGGGGAACGATGTTTCCGGCGCAGTGCTCGAAAGTAAACCAACGGCTGTCTGAGCACCGCCGCCATGATGTGAAGGTTAGGAAAATGCAGGTTATCGAAACGCTCGCTGAAGGGCTGAAGCGCGAACTCAAGGTCGTTATTCCGGCTGCCGACATGAAGGCCCGTCTGGACGAGCGCCTGGTCGACGCCAAGGACAAGGTTCGCATCAACGGTTTCCGTCCCGGCAAGGTGCCGGTTGGCCACCTGAAGAAGATGTACGGCAAGTCCATCATGGCCGACCTCGTCAACGAGCTGGTTCGTGAAAAGCCGTCCGAAATCCTCTCCAGCCGCGGCGAGAAGTCTGCAACGCAGCCTGCGATCTCCATGACCGAAGACGAGCAGGAAGCTGAAAAGATCCTGTCGGCCGAATCCGACTTCGAATTCACCGTTGCCTACGAAATCATTCCGGCCATCGAACTGAAGGCGAATGACGGCATCAAGGTTACCCGCGAAGTTGTGGAAGTGACCGAAGACGAAATCAACGAGCAGATCCTCAAGATCGCCGAAAGCGCCCGCACCTACGAGACCAAGAAGGGCAAGGCCGCTGAAGGCGACCGCGTCACCATGAACTACCTCGGCAAGGTTGACGGCGTTGCCTTCGACGGCGGCGCTGCTGAAGACGCTGAACTGGTTCTCGGTTCGGGCCGCTTCATCCCCGGCTTCGAAGACCAGCTGGTTGGCGTCAAGGCCGGCGACGAAAAGACCATCACCGTGACGTTCCCGGCCGATTACCCGGCGGCGAACCTTGCCGGCAAGGAAGCCAACTTCGACATCACCGTCAAGGAAGTTGCTGCTGCCGCTCCGGTTGAAATCAACGACGAACTGGCCGAAAAGCTTGGCCTCGAATCGGCTGAAAAGCTGAAGGAAATCGTCAAGGGTCAGATCGAAAGCCAGTACGGCAACGTCACCCGTCAGAAGGTCAAGCGGCAGATCCTCGACCAGCTGGACGAGATGTACAAGTTCGACACGCCGGCTGGCCTGGTTGACGCCGAGTTCGACAACATCTGGCGCCAGATCAACACCGATCTCGCCCAGTCCGGCAAGACCTTCGCTGACGAAGACACGACCGAAGAAGAAGCCCGCGAAGAATATCGCAAGCTGGCTGAACGCCGCGTCCGTCTTGGCCTCGTTCTCTCCGAAATCGGCGAAAAGGCCGGCGTCGAAGTGACCGAAGAGGAAATGCAGCGCGCGCTGTTCCAGCAGCTGCAGCAGTTCCCGGGCCAGCAGAAGGAAATCCTCGATTTCTTCCGCAACACCCCCGGCGCTTCCGCTTCGCTGCGCGCTCCGATCTTCGAAGAAAAGGTCATCGACAAGCTGCTCACCGAAATCTCGGTAACGGACAAGACCGTTTCCAAGGAAGAGCTGCTGGCTGACGACGGCGAAGAAGCCACGGAAACCAAGAAGAAGGCGCCTGCCAAGAAAAAGGCTGCTGCCAAGGCTGACGACGCCGCTGAAGGCGAAGAAGCCGCTCCGAAGAAGAAGGCTCCGGCCAAGAAGAAGGCCGCTGAAGGCGACGCCGAATAATCTTCTTCAGCGCAAGCTGATTTGAATGGAAGGGCCGTGGCGAAAGCTGCGGCCTTTTTGTTTGGGAAGATGCGAGTGGTTCCGCCCTGAGCGACGTAGCCAGTGGCACAAATCAGCGCCACTGGCAGGTGCAGAATGCTAGAACTGGTTCCGGCTATCGCTTCTAGGATCGTTATCCACCTGGTGAGGTGCATATAGATCGCCACGCGCTTTTTGCCGCCATGGTCGCGCGGGATGTTCTCGATTGATGATGACGTCCGCCACCGCAATGGCCGGTAAACCACTGACCGGGCATTGCGCCGCCCATTGACCATCCGGCGCTGCTATTGCCGATGGGGCGCCGGGACTTTGGGTAGCAAGTGTGGAATAGCTGGCCCAGTAGGTATTGCTCGCTGCATGCCCCAATATCTCGGCGGCAAATGCAGGGGCATTTGAAGCGTCTTCGCCTGCGGTAGAAAACAGCATGCAATCAACACTGAGCTTCTCATATTCCATGAATATTTCCGGGTAATGCGCCTCCATGCCAAGCGCGCAACCGAAGCGGAACCCATCGACGTCGAACGTCACGGGGAGGTGTCCCGGCGAGTACATGAACGAGATTTTGGTTTTCGACAACAGACGTTCATCATAGCGGGTTATAATCGCGCCACGATCTGAGATGACGTACAGGCTGTTATATGGTCTGTGCGGCGGCGTCAGTCGATGGACGGCACCGAGAACTGTCCAGAGTTTCAGCTTGCGCGCCAGTTTTCTGGTCGCCTCCAGTTCTTTGCGCAGAGTGTCCCATTCAAAGCGTGTCCAGTCGGAAGGGCCTATTTTTCGCGGACCAGTCTCTGACATGATCCGTTTATGCGGCCAGCACGTTGCCCCTTCAGGGAAGTGTATGAGACGTGCGCCAGCAAGATGGGCATCGTTCATAAGACGGCGTATTTCCTGTCCGCAGGTTTTTAGGGCGGAGATATCACGAGGATCGTTGATCAAGGATGTCTGCGCGACCGCCACCCTTATTGAGTTGCTCATAGGAGCGTCCGGTATTCTGCGAATATGCTGGAGAGCAGCTGTATAAGATTCGCCTGTTTTGGCCGCGCGAGCTCTCACCCGACGTTTTAAATTGCTATTTTGCGTCATTGTCAGGCCTTTCACGTCTCAGACGCAGTTCCCCAGCAACCCGCCCGAAACGATCGGACCAAGACAATTGCCTGAGACACTAGTCCCTTTGCCTCCGTGGAAGACCCTGCTGGGGAAGGTCGTGGAGGTTAGGCGCAGGCCACGCGCTCACGAATATCCGTTGGAAAACGCCGATTCGTCAAGCGGCCGGGATACCTGGCCATGTGAAGCTTCCCGATCACAATGCAGTGCAGCATGATTTTTTGCTGCATATGCTCTTGTTCATCTCCCGTTCATCTGGCACCCTGCGCAGCATGATTTGCCTGGTCGTATCAAGCGGCCGTTCGGGCATTGCGCCGCTTGAATGTGGCTTCATCGCAGCCAAACCATTGGCCTTAGCTTTTACCGTGCTTGCCGGGTTCTCCCGGTGCGCCCTTAATTTGCCAGGGGACAAGTATGTCGCTCCGAACGGGTTCTGCCCTTGTATTATTGTTCTTCACCGCAGCCGCGGCCGCCCATGCCGATGAGGCGGGGCTGATCTGGAAGCCGGTCAAGAATTCCGATCGGTCCTATACGGCGCGCATCGGCGCGAAACTGCCGGTCGATACCCCGATCCGGGCCGGGCTGGAAATGGGCATGAATGCCTCAAAGACGGGGCAGGTGGTGGATACGCCGGTGCGGCTGTGGGGTAATGTCACGTTGCTGGCCGAACAGCTGCCGGGCGTCTCGCTTGCGCGGGATGTCGGCGTCATGTTCAACGCCCTGACAGGGTCGAGCAGCGTTTCCATGACCTCGCAGCAGAAGCGCATCGTTACGCCGGAGCTGGATATCGAGGCGAACCGCAATTTCACCGTGCGGTATGACGGCACGGCGCAGCAATGGAACGGGCTTGATGTCTCACAATCGCTGCGCCTGTCCCGCTCGGAAACCGGCACGGCCTTCGTGCTGACGGGGGCGAGCCGCAACAGTTTCAACGAGTTCAGCAGCGGTGTCGCGGTGGAACAGAAGCTGGGCGATCACCTGACGGTGCGCGGGACGCTGGATCAGGGTTATGCGGATCATTTCCGGCCGGGGGTAAGTGCGCGGTACAGTATTCGGTGGTGAGGGGGCGGGCTGGCTGTATACGGTTAGTTCGCAGGTGAGAAAGTCTCTTTAGGGGCGAAAACCTTTCCTCCGTCATGCCGGGCTTGACCCGGCATCCAGTGACGGCGAGTCGGCGCTGTGAAAGAGTCTTTCGCTATCAAAGATTTGATCGCGCTGGATCCCGGCTCAAGGCCGGGATGACGGGATGGGGATGCTGTGCTTTCTCAAAAGGCCGATTACGGCAACTCCGCCGTCTCAAAAGCCGCCCCCGTGCAACCTCAATCCTTCTTGATCTCACCCATGCGGTTCCACGCATCGAGTCCTGCAATCTTGTAGGCTTCCGCCAGTGTCGGGTAGTTGAACGTATTCTCGACGAAATATTCCACCGTGCCTTTGAGGTTCAGCACCGCCTGGCCAATATGCACCAGTTCGGTGGCGCCTTCGCCGACGATGTGGACGCCGAGCAGGCGGCGGGTTTTCAGCGAGAAGATCATCTTCAGGAGGCCGCTGTCGAGACCCATGATGTGGCCGCGGGAGGTCTCGCGAAAATGGGCGATACCGCATTCATAGGGAATGTTGCGTTCGATGACTTCCTCTTCCGTCAGGCCGCAGGTGGAGATCTCCGGCACGGCATAGATGCCGTAAGGGAAGAACTGCGGCGGTTCGCCGGCCGGTGCCCCAACGGCATGGCGGGCGGCGATGCGGCCCTGTTCCATGGACGTGGAGGCAAGGCTCGGGAAGCCGATGATATCGCCGGCGGCATAGATGTTCGGCACGGACGTCTGGAAGGTTTCAGGATCGACTTTCAGGCGACCGCGGCTGTCGGCTTCCAGCCCGCAGGCCGAAAGGTTGAGCGTGTCGGTGGCGCCGACACGGCCGGCGGCGAAGAGGACGGTCTCGGCCTTCAGAACGCGGCCATTGCCGAGCGAGACGAGGCACTTGCCGCTCTCGTCGCGCTCCACCTTTTCCGCCTTCTGCCCGAAGATCAGCTTCATGTTGCGGTCGCGCAGCTGATAGGCGAAATCCTCGACGATTTCCTTGTCGATGAATTCGAGCATGGTTTCGCGCGGTTCCACCACCGTCACCTGCGTATCGAGCGCGCTGAAGATGGTGGCATATTCGATGCCGATGACGCCCGCGCCAACCACGATCATGGAGCGCGGCAGTTCCTTGATTTCGAGAATCTCGTCCGAATCGAGCACCGCTTCGCCATCGAAGGGAATATGCGGCGGCCGGTAGGGGCGGGTGCCGATGGTCAACAGAATGGAAGTGCCGGTGACATTCATGATCTCACCGTCGTTCTTCACCACCTTCATGGTGTTGGCGTCAACGAAGCTTGCCGTGCCGCGAATGTGCTGCACGCGGTTGCGGGCGAACTGGTGTTCCAGCACTTCCACTTCGTGATCCAGGGTGATGAGCAGGCGGCGGCGAAGATCCTCGGCGTCGATCTCCTGCTTGACGCGATAGGAGCGACCGTAAAAACCGCGCTCGCGCCAGCCGGTGAGGTTGAGCGCCGTTTCGCGCAGGGTCTTGGAAGGGATGGTGCCGGTATGCACCGAAACGCCGCCGACGCGGCTGCCTTTCTCGATGACCAGGACCTTCTTTTCGAGCTTGGCGGCCTGAATGGCGGCCCGTCTTCCCGCCGGACCGCTGCCGACAACAATCAGATCGAACTGGTGCATGAAAAACCCCGGAATAGAATGCATTTCGATACCGGATGTCGCATCCGGCATGGCGTAGCCGCGAAATGGTCGTGATGCCATTTTGACGATGGGGAGTGATTCCCCCGTTTGCCTTGCCCGCTAGAGTGCAATGCAACAAACGCCTGCGTCAATCTGTAGCGCAAGAATCTGACGGATTCGTAACTGGGTGGGGATTTTCCGGAGGGTCGCGCGATTCACATCGGACGGAGGTGGGTGTGGCTTACCCCCCTCTGCCCTGCCGGGCATCTCCCCCTCAAGGGGGGAGATCGGCAAGAGGCTCTCCCACGGCTCATTCTCAAACTTCGAGATAGTCGAAACCTAGCCGCATATCGATCTCCCCCCTTGAGGGGGAGATGCCCGGCAGGGCAGAGGGGGGTAAGCCACACCCACCTCCGTCCACTTTTCCTGAACATGCCTCTAAAACCCCAACAGCTTCATCCCGCACGGCACTGCCGAACGGGTGATCGCTAGAGAGGTCGGGCGATTGCCCGGCTGCGCCTCGGATGGGTTTGGTGTGGGTCGGATGCGTTGCGCAGCCGGGTCTTTCACCATGCCGTATCTCGCAAGGGCCGTGCACGGCGCGTTGCGAAATGGTCCTTTCCACGAACGTTGCCAGCGTTCCACCACCAGGACCGTCCTTTGGTTTCCGCCACGTCTGGCGTCCACCCGGCAGGACTGCGACCAATATAACAGCCTGTCGCGGAGCGGGGAAAAGCGGGGGTGAATTTTTCCGGTGTCAGTCTTCCTTGCGGGTGACGTGGCGGTGAAGTGCTGCAAGGTCCTGCCGCAGCGCAGCCAGTTCGGCCAGCACTTTCACATCGATCTTTTCATGCAGTGAAAGCACTTCCAGTTCTGCCTTCAGATTCACCTCATAATCCTTGGCGGCCTCGAAGCGGTCGCGGGCGGCCTGACGATTCTGTGACATCATGATGATTGGCGCCTGAATGGCCGCCAGCATGGAAAGAAGCAGGTTGAGGAAGATGAAGGGGTAGGGATCGAAAGCGCGGGTGGTCAGTACGATGGTGTTGATGATAGCCCAGAAAATCAGGAAAAAGCAGAAGCCGAGGATGAAACTCCAGGAACCGCCGACCCTGGCAATCTTGTCTGCCAGCCTGTCGCCGAAACTGGCGCCGGCGGAAAATTCCGCATTAATATCGCTCGAAACCAGCTTTTTCTGGTGCGCCAGCTCGAGAATGCGCCGTTCCACCTCGCCGATTTCACGAGAGGAGCGCTTGAAATGAGAGACGATATAGTCGGAGATATCTGACACGGGCGTGTCTCCGGTTCTGATTGGCGGTGCGGAGCTTTCCCGAGATAAACCCGCATGATGGCGGAATTCAAACGTTTTCCGCCACCATGCGTTCAGGCGTCCCTCGCCGAAATTCATTACACCGACGGCGCGCCCTCGTGCAGCCAATTGAAGCCGGGGAAAAAGCGCTCTTTTCCATATTGCTTGCCGAACATCATGTCGAATTGCAGCAGGCGATAATTGCGCACCACGTCAGGGACCGCGTTCGGCGCGATCGACCAGTCGGGCAGGGCATCGCCGCCGGCCGTCACGAGCATGTGCCGGTCGATCACGGAAAAGGCCTGCTGAACTTCACCCAGCGTGCCGGTATAGAAAGGATCGGAAAAGCCTGCGGTCTTCAGCACGTGATAGGGCAAAAGCGCCGGGCTGATGGTGCCGATATTCTTACGCACGCCCTTCTTCGAAGACCACACGACGAGCGGCGTCTCGTGCTCCTTCTTCATCACCTCAAGCGGTGCGCGGCGGCTTGCCACCATGCCCGGCATATAGCCGCTTTCCACGAAGGTCTGGCCGAGCGGCGGCAGATGATCGCCGAAGAGGACGATGATTGTCTCACGATCGCGCTTCTTTGCCCAGCGCATCAGCTTCAGCAGCGCTTCGTCCGCTTCCACCACCCCTTGAGAATAGGTGGCGAGCGCCTGCGAGGCCGAAGCCGAGAGTTCGCCCTCAATGCCGATGGTGTTTTCGGCGTAACGGTTTGTCTCATAGGGGCCATGTCCCTGCAGGGTGACGGCAAAGAGGAAGAGCGGGTTCTGCGTCCGGTCCGCCGTCGCCATGATCTCTTCCATCAGCGCGTCGTCGGAGGCAAAATTGCCGCGTTTTTCCATGGCCGGTAGCGTCTCTTCGGAGCGGAATTCCTCGAAGCCAAAATTTTTATAGACCTGCTTGCGGTTCCAGAACCATTCCTGGAACGGATGAACTGCGATGGCGGAATAACCTTCGCCGCGGAAGAAGCTGGCGAGCGAGGGCACCGGGCGGCGGATATATTGCTGGTAGGGAATGCTGCCATAGGGCAGGAAGGCGTTGGAAAACCCGGTCAAGGCCTCGAATTCCACATTTGCCGTCATGCCGCCGAACTCGGGCGAAAACACGTTGCCGGACTGTTTGGCGCGGATGGTCGGCATGGGATCGGCCGAGAGATTCACGTTTTCAAGCTGGGTCGGATCCCACAGGGACTCGCTCATCAGCATGATGACGTCAGGGTAATCACCCTTGTTGGCGGCGAAAGATGCCGGTTCCGAGGTGAGATCGGCGATGCTGTTTTCGCCGTAACCCTCCGGCGCCGAGACATTGGCCATGGGAATATTGAAGGCGAAGGCCATCAGGAAGCCGTTGTGACGGTAGTTTTCCTGCTGATCCCACATCATGGGGATGATGTTGAGGCGATCGCGCACCCAGGAATAATGCGAATAGTCCATCAGCGAGGCGAGGCTGGCGAGAAGCGGCAGCGCCAGCGCAAGGCCGGCGGCGCGCTCACGCCAGCGCAACACCGGCGAATGACGGTGCGCCAGCAGCCAGAGAGCCGCGAGAGAGGCAATTGCGGCGCTGAGGCCGAGACCCACCAGCATCGCCGTAAACGGCTGCGCCTTCAGCATGGTTGGCAAAAGTTCGAGAATCTGCCGCCCGAATAACAGGTCTGAGGGATAAAGCGGATCGGAAAGATAGGTCTGTTTCTGCGCTGAGATCAGCCCCACCAGTGCGCAGAGCGGCGCGACCGCTATCAGCGAAAGATAACGCCGGCCGAGGATCGCATCGAGCGCGACGAGAAGGGCGAGCACGGCGGCAATGGTTGTCATGCCCGGACGCGCGGAGGAGGTGATGAAAGTGCCGACATCCTGAAGCGAGCCGCGGACGACCCATTCCAACGCCACGACCAGCACGACGGACGCGACCGTCAGGTTGGCAAGCGTGTAGGCCGTGCCCGAAAGCTTCGAAAGGCTCCTTGTCCATGCAGGCGAAAAGACAAAACCAGCCTTTTCGGAAGCCGTTGTTTTTGGCGCCGAATCTCTCAAACCCATACTCCGGTATTTCAGGCGCCAGCACCGATCCGGGGAGGTGAATCGGGTGTCGCAAAAGTGTCATGTAACTGTCACATAAGCGCGATGAACGCGACATGAACTTTATGGGATGTGCATATAAGCGCGATAACCTTCGCGTGAGGGCGGCTGTGTCGAGAAGCGCACGAATGAATGCAAGTGGGAATTGCTGCGTTGCGGAGCGATCACGGGCGCGGTATTGAAGGGTTATGAGCGACAGACACGATATAGAGAACCATCTCCGGATTGCCGTCGGGCAGTTCAATCCCACCGTTGGCGACGTGGCGGGCAATCTCGCCAAGGCGCGTGAGGCAAGGGCCGATGCGGCAACGCAGGGCGCCGATCTTCTGCTTCTCACCGAACTCTTCATTTCCGGCTATCCGCCAGAGGATCTGGTGCTGAAACCTGCTTTTTTGAAAGCATGTCTGAAAGCGGTGGAAGAACTGGCTGCGGAAACCGCCGATGGCGGGCCGGGTATCGTTATCGGTTTTCCGCGACAGGGCGAGACGGGTCGGCACAATTCCGTGGCGCTTCTCGATGGCGGCAAGATCATTGCGCTGCGCGACAAGATCGACCTGCCGAATTACGGCGAGTTTGACGAAAAGCGTGTTTTCTCCGAAGGGTCGATTTCCGGGCCCTATAACTTCCGCGGGGTGAGGATCGGCATTCCGATCTGCGAGGAAATCTGGAACGACATGGGCGTCTGCGAGACGCTGGCCGAAAGTGGCGCGGAAATCCTGCTGGTGCCGAACGGCTCGCCCTATTACCGCGGCAAGCTGGATGTGCGCCATCAGGTGGCACTCCGGCAGGTGATCGAAAGCGGCCTGCCGCTGGTTTTCGCCAACCAGCTGGGCGGGCAGGACGAGCTGGTGTTCGATGGTGCGAGCTTTGGCTTCAATGCCGACAAGACGCTCGCCTTCCAGATGAGCCAGTTCGAAGCCACGCTTGCTGTAACCGACTGGAAACGCACAGCGGATGGCTGGCGCTGCGAAAGCGGGCCATTTTCCAAGATTCCCGAGGGTGAGGAGGCGGATTACCGGGCCTGCATGCTGGGCTTTCGCGATTACGTCAACAAGAACGGTTTCAAGAGCGTGGTTCTTGGCCTTTCCGGCGGCATCGATTCGGCGATATGCGCCGCCCTTGCCGTCGATGCGCTGGGCGAGGAGCGGGTACGCTGCATCATGCTGCCTTACCGCTATACCTCGGAAGAATCGCTGAGGGACGCCGCCGATTGCGCCAAGGCGCTCGGCTGCCGTTACGATATCGTGCCGATCGTGGAGCCGGTGGAAGGTTTCCTGTCTGCGCTGTCAGAACTTTTCGAGGGCACCGAAGAGGGCATTACCGAAGAAAACCTGCAGAGCCGCACGCGCGGCACCATCCTGATGGCCGTTTCCAACAAGTTCGGCTCAATGGTGGTGACGACGGGCAACAAGTCGGAGATGTCGGTGGGTTACGCCACGCTTTATGGCGACATGAATGGTGGTTTCAACCCCATCAAGGACCTCTACAAGATGCAGGTCTATGCCATTTCCGCCTGGCGCAACGCCCATGTGCCGCCGGGCGCGCTCGGCCCTTCCGGCGAAGTGATCCCCGCCAACATTATCGCCAAGGCTCCATCGGCCGAATTGCGCCCCAACCAGACCGACCAGGATTCGCTGCCGCCGTACCCGGTGCTGGACGATATTCTCGAGTGCCTTGTCGAGAAGGAAATGTCGGTCGAGGAAATTCTGGCGCGCGGCCATGATTTGGCGACCGTGCATCGGGTGGAGCATCTGCTCTATCTCGCCGAATACAAGCGCCGGCAATCGGCGCCGGGCGTGAAGATCACCAAGAAGAACTTTGGGCGGGACCGGCGTTATCCGATCACAAACCGGTTCCGGGATCGGTAGGGCGTTTTGGGAGGGCGCGTTTAACGCCGTCCCTGCTTGATGAATTGGGCAAGCGCATTGTGAGACGGTGCGGCATATTTCTTCTCCCGCCGGGGAGAAGGTGGCCCGAAGGGTCGGATGAGGGGGCAAGCTCTCCTGATATCTCTAGGCTTGCCCCCTCATCCCGCTGCCGCGGACTTCTCCCCGGGCGGGGAGAAGAAACAAGTGGCATGCGATCGATCCACAACGGAGCGTCTTGATTGGCGCGGAAAACTCCGCGCCGCTCACCTCAAATAACCTGCCCCACATCGATACGATTGCCGTCAGGGTCTTCAAACACAAAGGCCCTCAGACCATAATCCTTGTCCTGCAGCCCTTTGATGATGCGCAGCCCATGGCTTTTGCAAATCGCATGCAGCGCATCGACATCGCTCACCATCATATGCGCCACGTTGAAAGGAGCTGCCCTGTGGGCCGGCTGTAATGTCAGATGCAGCTCGGCATTGCCCTGTTTGAGGATCATGAAGCCGACAGGGTTGCCGTTTTCGAAGGTCTTTTCGAAACCGAGCACGCCGACGTAAAAATCACGGGCCTTTTCGATATTTCTGACAGGAAGCATTGCGGCGATCCGCCCGAAGCGGATGCCGTGATCGGCGATGGTACTCATCGCGGAACCTCGAATCTGGGAGAAACGGGGAGGGTCACGGGCGGTGCCGGAACGCTGGCGTTTTTTCCGATTTGAATTTGCAGGACGGTGCCTGCGGCCATAGGATCATAATCACGGCGGTGGTTAAAGCAAACTGAATGTGCGCGCGTGCCAACGGTCCGAGCCAGACTTTTATAGCCCGGGAGGCAGAATGCGCAGCTCCATCGAAATCTTCAACATCCGTACCCGGCAGATGCGGGTGGTGTGGCAGACGCCTGACCTGTTCGAGGCACCGAACTGGTCGCCGGATGGACAATATCTGCTGTTGAACAGCGAAGGGCTGCTTTATCGCCTGTCCCTTTCCGGTGACGCGTCGCCGGAGAAGGTCGATACCGGCTTTGCCACGCTCTGCAACAACGACCACGGCATTTCGCCTGACGGTTCGCTTTATGCCATTTCCGACAAGGTGGAATTCGGCAAGAGCGCCATCTATCTCCTGTCATCGGCGGGCGGCGCGCCGCGGCTAATGACAAGGAACCTTCCTTCCTACTGGCACGGCTGGTCACCGGATGGGAAAAGCTTCGCCTATTGCGGCATTCGCGATCAGATTTTCGATATCTATTCCATGGACATAGACAGCGGCGTTGAGACACGCCTTACCCATGGTGAGGGCCGCAATGACGGGCCGGATTATTCGCCTGACGGCGCGTGGATCTATTTCAATTCCAGCCGCACCGGACGGATGCAAATCTGGCGGGTGCGGGTGGATGGCTCAGCCGTGGAGCGCATCACCGACAGCTCCTATGGCGACTGGTTTCCGCACCCGTCACCAAGAGGGGACAAGGTTGTCTTCATTTCCTATGACGGCGACGTATTCGATCATCCCCGCGATCTCGACGTGCGGGTGCGGCTGATGGATATGGATGGCGGCAATGTCGAAACGCTTTTCGAGCTGTTTGGCGGGCAGGGCACGATGAACTCTCCCAACTGGTCACCTGATGGCGACGAGTTCGCTTATATCAGATATTTTCCGGTGGAATGATGAAGGTAAGGTGCGGCAGGCCACATTGCCGCACCACCTGCACGGCACTTGTGTTCGCAAGCTTTTTTGCCCATAGCTTCACCCGTCAGGTGCCCGCCCTTCGGCGGGAGAATCGGGAATCCGGTGAAAAACCGGAACGTGCCCAACGCTGTGAGGCGGATGCTCTTTTTCTCATGCCACTGGAGCAATTCGGGAAGGCGAAACGGGGCGGATGAAGCTTAGTCAGAAGACCGGCCTGGCAGGATGGACCGAACCGCGCGGACGGCGGCAGGTTGCTGGAAAGCGAGTTGTCGCTGCAAACCTCCCATGGTTTCGGCACCGGCCCGCCCCGCATTGTTAGGGATAAACGATGCAGACCGAACCGCCCGTCGCCATGCCGCCCGACTCCAACCCGTTCGATCACGCGCTTTCACCCGCCCGCCCGTTTTCCGGCGAGGAGCGTGAGGCCGTCTATCGTGCCATCGAAACCCGCCGCGATGTGCGCGACCAGTTCCTGCCGGACCCGCTGCCGGATGATCTCATCGAGCGCCTTTTGAGGGCGGCGCATTCGGCGCCCTCGGTCGGTTTCATGCAGCCGTGGAACTTCACCCTCGTCACCGATGGCGCCGTGCGCCAGGCGGCATGGGTGGCCTTCAGCCGCGCCAATGAAGAGGCGGCGGCGATGTTTACGGGTGAAAAGCAGGCGCTTTATCGCAGCCTGAAGCTCGAAGGCATCCGCAAGGCGCCGCTCAGCATCTGCGTCACCTGCGATCCGACACGGGGTGGCAAGGTGGTGCTGGGTCGCACCCATAATGCACGCACGGATGTCTATTCCACCGTCTGCGCCATCCAGAACCTCTGGCTCGCGGCCCGCGCCGAAGGCGTCGGCGTCGGCTGGGTCAGTATTTTCCATGACAGCGATATCAGGGCCATTCTGGATATCCCCGATCATATCGAGATTGTCGCCTGGCTGTGCCTCGGTCGTGTCGATACGCTTTATACCGAACCGGAACTGGCGGTGAAGGGCTGGCGGCAGCGCGTGCCGCTGGAAGAGCTTGTGTTTCGTAACCGCTGGGGTGGGGTGTAGACCCGGAGGCCTGCGAACAGGGCGGGACGTTGCCGCGCATTTCTTCTCCCCGCCGGGGAGAAGGTGGCCCGAAGGGTCGGATGAGGGGGCAACGGTAGAGATTTACGGAGAGCTTGCCCCCTCATCCCGCTGCCGCGGACTTCTCCCCGCCGGGGAGAAGAAACAAGGGGCACGCGCTCGCACCATTCCGCGTGCAGAAGAGATTTCACTGCTGTGGCTGGATACCCTTCAGCGCCGGGTTCTTCAGGTCGATCTTGCCGGTCTGGTCCGGCAGGAATTTGGGCCCGATGACGCGTACTTTTGTGTCGTTCGGGTCATAGTCGCGTTCGGGAACAGGTTGTTCCGGCGGCTTTGCGGCCTGCTGCTCGGCGGGCTTCGGGGCCTTGTCACCTTGCGGCGATGGAATGGTGGTGATGCTGGAATAGGGCTTTTCGGCTTCCGGCCGGGACGCCTGTTCCTGCTTTTGCATCTCCTCGTGATAGGCGGCCATGTTGCAGGCGCAGCCGGGCGCTTTCCTTGAGGCATTGCGATAGGCGAAGGCGGTCGGCAGGTCCTTGTAGGGTTTGCCGGTTTCAGCGGACACCATGTCTGCTGTTTCCTGATCCGTCATGGAGTGGAAATAGAGCTCCGTCTCCGTACCCGGGCACATTTTCTGGCACTGCTCGGCCTGCGCGCGAAAATCGAGTGGCGAGGCGTTGGAGGCGATCGGGAAGAATGAGCCGTCGCAGGTGCGCACGCAGAGTGTGCGAAGCCCGCCCTCCGCGGCGTTGGGGTAAGGGGAAAGGCCCGCCTGTCCCGGCTCACCGCCATTCTGCCTGAAGGCATCGGGATAACGCGTCACATCGGGTGCAGGCGATGCTTGACGGTTCATCTCCTCAGCGGGGGTGCAGCCATTGGCATCGAGGGCGGCAAGAATGCGCTCGCGCCTGGTATCGCCGTCGTCGCTCCTCGCCGCCGCCATGGCGTCGTCGCGATCGCGGATGATCGCGTCGCGTTCGGCCTCGGCATCCACAAGCGCATCGCCGATCTCGGCGCAGAGCCCGGCATTGGGATTGCCATAAACGATGACGCTGCCGGACGAGCAGCCAAAGCTGCGCATGTCGTTCCTGATCTTGCGGATGACGATGTTCTGGTGGGCAAGCGCATTGGCGTAACGCCGCACCTCGGCCGTGTTGCCGATGACACGGGGTGGTTCTCGCAACTGTTGATAAAGCGTATCGCACACCTGATCCGCAAGAGCGGCGGCAGGAGCGATGAAAACAAGGGGAAGCAGAAGGCCGATGATGCGGCTGCGCCGGGTCAATTGTGCGATCCGTTTGATGTCCCCGGCCGGTGGCAGGGGTGTTATGCTTCAGGAAATCCGTGTTTCAGGAAGATAACATAAGCTGTTGCCGCATTGCGGCAACAGCATGTTCAAAACTGCGTTAATGCGCCTTCATCACACCGAAGGGTGAGAGGCCTGCACCACGGCGAAGGCCGCCATGTTGACGACGCCGCGCGAGGTGACGCTGGGCGACAGGATATGGGCGGGCAGGGCCGTGCCGAGCAGGATCGGGCCGACATGCAGGCCTTCCGTCAAGGTGCGGGTGACGCCCAGCGTGATGTTGGCCGCATCGAGGTTCGGGAAGACCAGCAGGTTTGCTTCGCCGGTCAGCACGCTGTTGGGCATGGCGCGTTTGCGCAGCGCTTCTGACAGGGCCGAGCCGCCCTGCATTTCGCCGTCCACTTCCAGTTCGGGTGCAGCCTCCTGCACGATCTTCAGCGCGCGGCGCATCTTGCGGGCGCTTTCGGAATCGCGCGAGCCGAAATTGGAATGGCTGGCGAGCGCGATTTTCGGCGTGATGCCGAAGCGGCGGATTTCCTTCGCGGCAAGAATGGCCATTTCGGCCACTTCTTCCGATGTCGGATCGTTGTTGACGAAGGTATCGGTGAGGAACAGCGCACCCTGCTGGGTGATGAGCAGGCTGAGGCCGGCGAAGGAGCGGACGCCGTCCTGCTTGCCGATGATCTGGTTCACGTCGCGCAGATGGCGGTCGTAACGGCCTTCGAGACCGCAGATCAGCGCATCGGCTTCGCCACGCTTGACCGACAGCGCACCGATGACAGTCGTGTTGGTGCGCACGATGGTGCGTGCCGCTTCCGGGTTGATGCCGGCGCGGCCGACCAGGGCGAAATAATCATCCACGTAGTCGCGGTAGCGCGGATCGTCTTCCGGGTTCACCACGGCGAAATCCGTATTCGGGCGGATGCGCAGACCGAAACGCTTGAGGCGCGTTTCGATGATCTGCGGACGGCCGATGAGGATCGGGATGCCGGTGCCTTCTTCCAAGAGCACCTGGGCGGCGCGCAGCACGCGCTCGTCTTCGCCTTCGGCAAAGATGATGCGCTTCTTTTCGGCGGCCTTTGCGGCGTTGAAGACAGGCTTCATGATGAAACCCGAGCGCCAGACGAAGCGGTTCAGCTGGTCGAGATAGGCTTCGAAATCGGTGATCGGCCGGGCGGCAACGCCGCTTGCGGCGGCAGCGCGGGCAACGGCCGGGGCAATGCGCAGGATAAGGCGCGGATCGAAGGGCGAGGGGATGAGGTAGGTCGGGCCGAAGATCGGCGTTTCGCCGCTGTAAGCCTTGGCGGCCACTTCGGAGACTTCCTCACGCGCGAGTTCCGCGATGGCCTGCACGGCGGCCATCTTCATTTCCTCGTTGATCGTCGTCGCGCCGCAATCGAGCGCGCCGCGGAAGATATAGGGGAAGCAGAGCACGTTGTTGACCTGGTTCGGGAAATCCGAACGGCCGGTGCAGATCATCGCGTCCGGGCGGGCGGCACGCGCCTCTTCCGGCATGATTTCTGGCTTGGGGTTGGCAAGCGCGAGGATCAGCGGGTTCTCCGCCATGCGCTCCAGCAGTTCCGGCTTCAGAACGCCTGCCGCCGACAGGCCGAGGAAGACATCGGCGCCGTCGATCGTTTCGGCCAGCACGCGCTTGTCGGTCTTCTGGGCGTAAACTTCCTTCCACTCGTCCATCAGCGTATTGCGGCCGTCATAAACGAGGCCCTCGATGTCGTGGACCCAGATGTTTTCTTTCTTCGCGCCCATCGCAACGAGGAGGTTGAGGCAGGCAAGGGCTGCCGCACCGGCGCCCGAGGCAACGATCTTGACGCTGGACAGGGACTTTCCGGCCAGTTCCAGAGCGTTGGTGACAGCGGCGGCGACGATGATCGCGGTGCCGTGCTGGTCGTCGTGGAAGACGGGAATGTTCATCTTCTCGCGCAGCTGGCGCTCCACCTCGAAACACTCCGGCGCCTTGATGTCTTCAAGGTTGATGCCGCCGAAGGTGGGTTCCAGCGCCGCGATGGTGGAAACCATGTCGTTAATGCCGGGCGCGTCGATCTCGATATCGAACACGTCGATACCGGCGAATTTCTTGAAAAGGACGGCCTTGCCTTCCATCACAGGCTTGGAGGCGAGCGGGCCGATATTGCCGAGGCCAAGCACGGCCGTGCCGTTGGAGATGACGGCGACGAGATTGGCGCGGGCGGTGTAATCCGCCGCCATTTCCGGATTTTCATGGATGGCGAGGCAGGGTGCGGCGACACCCGGCGAATAGGCGAGCGCCAGATCGCGCTGGTTGCCGAGCGGCTTGGTGGCCTGGATCTCCAGCTTGCCGGGGCGCGGATAGCGGTGGAAAAAGAGCGCCTGTTCTTCGATGTCGGCCTTTGCCGTGTTGGCGGGCGTGTTGTTCTTATCGTGAGAGGTCATGTCTTCCACCGTCGTATCTGGTTTTATTTCGGACCCCTGAATACAACAAACTTCCCCGTGGTACAGCCGTTATTTACGGGCGTCTCATGCAAATGCGGCCACGGCTTATTCGCGTTTTCGTGAAGCGTTTCGTCATATTCCCTGCAAAAAACGGCCGCTGTCATGTTGCTGAAACACGAGTCTGGTTCTGAGAGGGAAGAAAGCCGCAGGGACGCAACCGAACAGGGGGATGAAATCCGTGGCCGGTCAAATCGAAACCAGACAGTTCAGAACGCTTTTCATTTCGGATGTTCATCTTGGTTCCAAGGCGGCCAAGACTGACTATCTGCTGGACTTCCTCAGACATCACGAGGCCGAAACGATCATTCTCGTCGGTGACATTGTCGACGGCTGGCGCCTGCGCCGCAGCTGGTACTGGCCGCAGGGTTGCAACGACGTGGTGCAAAAGCTGCTGCGCAAGGCCCGCAAGGGAACCCGCATCGTGTATATTCCCGGCAATCACGATGAATTCCTGCGGGAGTTCCCCGGCATGCATTTCGGCGGCATCGAAGTGGCCGAACGCATGATCCATGAGGCGGCCGACGGCAGGAAATATCTCATCATCCATGGCGACGAGTTCGACGTGGTGGTGCGCAACGCCCGCCTGCTCGCCTATCTCGGCGACTGGGCCTATGACGCAGCAATCGCCATCAATATCGCCATCGCCGCCGTACGCCGCCGCATCGGCCTGCCTTACTGGTCGTTTTCGGCCTGGGCCAAGCTGCAGGTGAAACACGCCGTCAACTTCATCGGTGAATTCCAGCGTGTGGTGGCGGATGAAGCCCGGCGCAACAATGTCGACGGCGTGATCTGTGGCCATATTCACCACGCCGTCATGGAAGACATGGACGGCATACGTTACATCAACACCGGCGACTGGGTGGAAAGCTGCACGGCGATTGCCGAGAACGCCGATGGCAGCTTCGAGCTGATCACCTGGATGCAGACGAGCGAAGTGGTTGCCGAGCAGACATCGGACGAAATGGAGCCGGTGAATATTCCGGGGCTGATTGGCAAGCACGCGGCGTGATTGGAGCGTTTGACGGGCGCTGATGGTAGGCTCACCTGTAAACGAGTGTTGGTTGAAATTGTAGCATCCGCATACCGTCATCCCGGCCCTGAGCCGGGATCCAGTGCGATCAAGTCTTTGATCGCGTAAGACTTATTTCTCACGGCGCAGACGCGCCGTGGCTGGATGCCGGATCAGGTCCGGCATGACCGAGGTGAGGCTTTAGAGGCTTCTCAGTAACCTTCCGGTGACGCACCGGAGAGAGGGTGCGAATGCAGCCTCTAGGCACCAACCCAGTCCGGACCCTTAGCGAGAGCTCTACCCCCACAATTCCGGCCGCGCCGGATAAACAAGCGACCCTTCATAAACCAGCCCAGGCTCCCGATCCTCGGCCAAAAGCAGCGGGCCGTCGAGATCGGCAAAGGCTGTGCCCTGCGCGGCAAGCACGGCAGGTGCCATGCCCAGCGAGGTGCCGAGCATGCAGCCGACCATGATGGTGAAACCGAGCCTTTCGGCCTCCGCCTTCATGACAAGCGCCTCCGTCAGGCCGCCGGTCTTGTCGAGCTTGATGTTGATCGCGTCGTAGCGGTCGCGCAGGCCGGTGAGGTCCTTGGTGGAATGCACGCTTTCATCGGCGCAGATCAGCACCGGATGGTCGATACGGGAGAGAATGGCGTCCTTGCCGGCGGGCAGGGGCTGTTCGATCAGCGATATCTTCAGCTCTGCCGCAAGCCTCAGATAATATTCGATATTATCGTCATTCCAGCCTTCGTTGGCATCGATGATGATGCGCGCCTCGGGTGCGGCTGCGCGGACGGCCCGCAGGCGGGCTTCATCGTCGGCTGTGCCGGTCTTGATCTTCAGAAGCGGACGTCCGGCGTTCTCCGCGGTCTTTGCGGCCATGGTCTCAGGGTCTGCAAGCGAAATCGTATAGGCTGTGACGAGCGGCTCTGCCTCCTGTCCGAGGACCTGCTCGGCGACGCTCTGGCCGCTCATCTTCGCCTGGAGATCCCAAAGCGCGCAATCCACCGCATTACGGGCCGCACCCGGTTCCATCGCCTGCTGCAACTCCTGCCGCGTCAGGCCTGCGGCGATCCGCTCCGCCATCGCCTCGATATCGGCAATGACGCCTTCGATGCTTTCGCCATATCGCGGATAGGGCACACATTCACCTCTGCCGGTGAAGGAACCATCGCGGATGGTGCACGTTACGACATCCGCATGCGTCCGGGTGCCGCGTGAAATGGTGAAGCTGCCAGCAACGGCGAAACGTTCTGTTGTGGCTTGAAGGTAACGGGGCATGTTTTTTCACTTCCGATTGGGCGTCAAATGACACATGACGCCAAATTTATCACGAATTGTCGGCTGCCACTGTGGCTTGCCGGAGGCCGAAACGTTATGAAACCTTTAAGAATCTCGTGACGGCTGCATTCGCTCGGAGCATTATGCAAGAACAGGACACACGGCAACAGGCGACCCCGGCCGCAATCACCGAAGACGGCACCGTCTCCGGCGGCGGCCTGCGCTATGTCATGAGCGGCTCCTGGCGCAACAGTAATCTCTCCGCCGTTTTACCTGATCTCGATAAGATCGAAAAAAGCAGACCCGCCGGCCCGGTGGAGATCGAGCTTTCCTCCGTCGAGTCCATCGATACGACCGGCGCCTGGATCATCCAGCGCCTGCGCAAGGACCTCGAGGCGAATGGTGCGACCGTCACGCTCAGCGGCAACGACCGTATCGAGCAGGTGATCGGGCAGCTGCCCGACAAGGCGGAGATGGAGGCGGAGCCGGTCGCGCGTGAGGGACTGGTGGAGCGCATCTTTTCTCCGATCGGCAAGGCCGTGGTCCAGAATGGCGCGGATTTCCTGGCGGGCATGTATATTCTGGGTTCGGCAGTGCGCGGTGCGCAGATGAAGCTCGGACGCGGGCGCGGCGTCTCGCCGGCGGCAATCGTCAACCAGATTGACCATATGGGCGTGCGCGCCGTGCCGATCATCATGCTGATGTCGTTCCTGATCGGTGCCATCATCGCCCAGCAAGGCGCGTTCCAGCTCAGATATTTCGGGGCTGAGGTCTTCGTCGTCGATCTGGTCGGCATTCTCCAGCTGCGTGAAATCGGTGTGCTGCTGACTGCGATCATGATCGCCGGCCGCTCCGGCAGCGCCATCACCGCCGAAATTGGCTCCATGAAGATGCGCGAGGAAATCGACGCGCTGAAGGTGATTGGCCTCAATCCCGTGGGCGTGCTGGTGTTTCCGCGGCTGGTGGCGCTCACCATTGCGCTGCCGCTTCTGACCATTCTCGCCAATTTTGCCGCGCTTTTTGGTGCTGCCATCGTGGCGCTGCTTTATTCCGGCATCACTTTTGAGGTGTTCCTCTCGCGTCTGCATGGCGCGGTGGAGGAATCGACCATCGCAGCGGGTATGATCAAGGCGCCGTTCATGGCGCTCATCATCGGCATCGTCGCAGCGGTGGAGGGCATGAAAGTAGGCGGCTCGGCGGAATCGCTCGGCCAGCACGTCACCTCCTCGGTGGTGAAGTCGATCTTCGTCGTCATTCTGGTGGATGGTCTTTTTGCCATCTTCTACGCAGCCATCGATTTCTAGGGAGGGCGCGTTGGAAACACTGGACCAGAAACCGCAGCAGCAGACAAAGACCGGAAAAGACGGCCGCGAGGTGGTGCTTTCCGTCGAGGGCGTGACAGTCGGCTTTAACGGCCGGAACGTGCTGGAAGATCTCAATCTCGATGTCTATCGCGGCGAAATCCTGGGTTTCATCGGTCCCTCCGGGGCCGGAAAATCCGTGTTGATGCGCACGGTCCTGCGGCTTTTGCCACGGCAGGCGGGCACGATCAGCATTCTCGGCTCTGATTATGACAAGGCGGGCGAGGACGAGCGCATGAGGCTCGACCAGCGGCTTGGGGTGCTGTTCCAGCAGGGCGCGCTGTTTTCCGGCCTGACGGTGAAGGAAAACATCCAGCTGCCGATGCGCGAATATCTCGATCTGCCGAAGAAACTGATGGACGAGCTTGCCTATCTCAAGATCGAGATGGTGGGGCTGAAGCCCGATGCGGGCGACAAATACCCGTCGGAACTGTCAGGCGGCATGATCAAGCGCGCAGCGCTTGCCCGGGCGCTGTCGCTCGATCCCGACCTCGTCTTCCTTGATGAGCCGACATCCGGCCTCGATCCCATCGGGGCGGCGGAATTTGATATGCTGATCGCGCGGCTGCGCGATTCGCTCGGCCTGACCGTTTATATGGTGACGCACGATCTCGACAGCCTGTTCTCCGTCTGTGACCGCATTGCGGTTCTCGGCCAGAAGAAGGTGCTGGTGGAAGGGACGCTGCAGGACATGTTTGCCTGCGACGACCCGTGGGTGCAGTCCTATTTCCGCGGTAAACGGGCGCGCTCTGTCGTTCTTCCGGACGACAGGCAGGAACATCCGGTGGAGTAACGAGAAGCATGGAAACCAAGGCGAACTACACCATAGTCGGAATTTTCACGCTGATCGTGATCGCCGCTGCATTTGGCTTCGTTTACTGGATGGCGGAATTCGGCCGCGGTGGCCCGACAGCACAGCTTGTGGTGCGTATTCCGGGCTCCGCCAATGGCCTTTCGGTCGGCTCTCCGGTGCGTTTCAACGGTATTCCCGTCGGCACGGTGCGCGGGCTTGCAATCGACCGCGACGACCCGGCCTATTCCATCGCCTTTACAGAGGTACAGGCGGATGCGCCGGTTTTCCCTTCCACACGCGCCGTGCTTGAAATTCAGGGCCTGACCGGAGCGGCGTATATCGAGCTTTCCGGCGGCAACAAGGATGGCGAGCGCATTCTGCAGAAAGCCGTCGAAAGCGGTGTTCCGGCCGAGCTGACGGCCGATCTTTCCAGCGTCACCAACCTGCTTGCCACCGCCGACAAGATACTGAAGCGCGCCGATGGCGCCATCGGCGAATTGCAGGGCTTCGTGCAGGATGCGCGCGGCCCGCTGACGCAGACGGTTCGCAATGCCGAAAAATTCTCCGATGCGCTGGCGGCAAACTCCGATGGCATCAAGAATTTCATTGCCAGCCTCAGCTCGCTTTCCACCACCGTACAGTCGGTCTCGGTGCGCCTCGACGGCACGCTGAGCGCCATCGAAGATCTGGTGAAGGCAGTGGATGCTGGCAAGATCGATTCCATCCTGTCCAATGTCGACAAGGTGACGAAGGATGTCGCGTCGGCTTCGAGCGATATTCAGGGCATCATGGAAACGGTGCAGAGCACGGCGCGCAATTTCGAGGCGGCAAGCACGGAAGTGCAGACGGTCGTCAAGCGCGCGGATGAGCTTCTCGCCTCCGTCGATCCCGCCAAGGTGGGCACCGTGGTTGACGACGTTTCCTCTGCGACCGCCGATGCGCGCGATGCTGTCGCGAACTTCAAGCGGATCGCCGATGATGTGGGCGCACGGCGCGCCGATATCGATCAGGCGGTTTCCGATTTCACCGAGATGGGCCGCAAGCTGAACCTGGCCTCCAGCCGCGTTGATGGGATTCTCGCCAAGGTGGACGGCATGCTCGGCACTGACGACGCCAATTCGCTGTTTGCCAAGGCGCGTGAGACGCTCACCTCCTTCAAGGCGGTGGCCGACAATCTCAATGCCCGCATCGGACCGATCGCCGACAATCTGACCCGCTTCTCGAGCTCGGGCCTGAAAGATTTCCAGGCATTGATCGGCAGCACGCGACAGACGGTGGACAATCTCAACAATGCCATCACCAATATCGACCGCGATCCGCAACGGTTGATTTTCGGCGGCGAAACCGTGAAACAATATGACGGCAGAACAAGGCGCTAAGAGGGGTATGGGCCAATGAGACTATCGATGAACGGCCAACGCCGCGCCCTCCTTCTGGCTCCGCTGCTTGCTGCAATGATGGCGGGCTGCGCGGGCGCGCCGAAGAACGATACGTTCGATCTCTCCGTCTCGCCGGCGGCGGTGACACAGGGGCCGTCGCTGAAAAGCCGCCAGCTGCTGATTGCCGATCCGACCGCCCTGAAGGCGCTGGACAGCGAAAACATCGTGGTGCGGCTTTCTGGCTCGGAAGTGCAATATCTCGGTAACTCGCAATGGAGCGACCGCCTGCCGCGTATGGTGCAATCCAAGCTCGTGGAAGCGTTCGAGGATACCGGCAAACTCGGCGGCGTCGGCCGGCCGGGGCAGGGGCTGGCGATCGATTATCAGGTCGTGAGCGATATCCGTGCCTTCGAGATCGATACGGCGAAGAACCTCGCCAATATCGAAATCTCGGTGAAGCTCCTCAACGACCGCAACGGCACGGTGAAGGCGCAGGAGGTGTTCCGTTCCAGCGCCCGCGTCAGCGGCTCAGGCAACGCCAATTTCGTGAAAGCACTCGACCAGGCCTTTGCCGCCGCGACGCGTGAGATTGTGGCCTGGACGCTGAAGTCTCTCTGACGGTTGGTCCGTGCAGGCGCGGTGCCGGCACGGACGCTATCGGTATTTTCCCGATCGTTTCAGGCGGCGTCCTGCTGCGACTTCCATTCCGGCAATGGGAAGACGCGGTCGTAGCTCCAGTTGAAGACAAAAGCATAGACCACGTAAAAAAGCGCGAACGAGATATCCATCACCAGCGCGTGGGCAAGGCTGATATTCAGATACCAGGCGATGAAGGGCATCAGGACGATAAGCAGGCCGAGTTCGAACAGCACCGCGTGCCCGACCCGAATGGCGGGTGTCTTGAGCGTCGTGCCCTTCAGGCGCTGCATGGCGTGGTCGAAGCCGAGATTATAGACGTAATTCCAGATGGTCGCGAGCGTGGCGCTGACGAGGCCCACGACGCCGATATCCTCCATGGGCATGCCAAACAGCAATGCGCCGAGTGGAATGACCAGCAGAAGCCCGATGATCTCGAAACTGAGGGCGTGGCGGATACGATCTTGCAGGGAGCGCATTCTATTCTCCGGTTTGTGACCGGGCCGTCCCGCATGCTGTCGCCGATGTGGCCGAGGTCGTCCTCGCGCCTGGTCATATATAGCTTTCGGGCGGATTTTTCAAGCATGGGGGACTTGGGGAGTGTTCCGCCTGCTTCGTCTCGCCGCCGCGGAAGAAAAAACAGGCGGCGACACGTTCATTCTTTCGACTGCACCAACGAAACCGTGATCGGAACAAGACCAGTGCATTTTCGTTATCGCTTACGGAAGGAGTCGTGCAATGCAGCAGAATTCCCTCGAAGGAAGAACGATCAAGGCCGCCAACCAGGCGAAGGTTTCGACTTACACGCCAAGCCTGATTTCCCTCAAGGGAAGTTACGTGGCGATGATATTTCGCAGACCGCTTTGCAGAAATCCGCTGGATCTGCGGAAGAAATAAACAAAGCACGGCCAGTTCTGGCGCACCATTCGCATATCGAAACGACGACTGCCGACGTGAAGTTTATAAGGTGTCTCTAAAGTGTGATTTTCAATCCGGTTCGTCTCCACCTAGACTGGAGATTGCCATAAAAGCGAAGGGAGAATGACATGAAATCAGTTCTCATTATCGCCGCTGTCTTTGGTTTTTCCGCCAGCGCAGCGCTTGCGGAATGCGCGGGTCATGAAAAGATCAACGCTTCCGTCCCTGCCGTCGACCGCGAATTCAAAACCGCAAGCATCGTTCCGCCGACGGAACCGGCTGACAAGCCCGTCGTCATCCTGAAAAAGACCGATCGCCTTCCCGCCGCGGCGGTTGCCACGACCGGCGAGCCCGAAGCCGCAATGCAACGCATGCAATAAGACAGAACCATGATCTCTTCATTCTGAAAATCCCGTGCGCGATGTGATCCGCACGGGATTTTTCATTGTCTGGCTGCGTCGCGCCGCCGTTTTGCAGGCGTTTGAACGTCACCAGAAAGGCAGACAGCCTCAGCTGTCGAGCTTCAGCGACAATTGCCGCGGTCCTTCGCTCTTCTTGAGCACGTAAAGCGGCCTGGTGATGATGACCTCGGTGCGCCGCTGCAATTCGCGCCGGCGTTCCAGCGCGCGCTCGCGCATGTCACGGGAACGGGCCACGACGGTGAGGGCATTTTCTATGGTTGCGTCTGCTGTGTTCATCGCTGACCTCCATAATGTTCACTATATGTTCTCATTATTGGCTGCTTGTGTCAACACTAAGGCAGGCTGTCAGCGCCATTCCGACATTGCTGGGTAAACAGGGGCGTATGACGTGGCAGCGGGCGTGGGGCCCGGCACGGCTCCGCAAGGCGCATCATGCGCCTGCGGTGGAGGCGTTTAGCCTACGCCAGCCTGGGGATCGGTGTGTGGGGATGGATATCAAGATTGCCCGGGCGCTGATCCGCCCCGGCGGCAGGGTGCATTCAGGAGTGGGGGCGTTGGTCCGGCGCTGCGAGCGTCGATAACATATCGGTGAGATGTTCGCTGGCGAGCGCCACGATGGCGAGTGCGGCCTGCTGGCGGTTCCAGCCGGCATGTTCGGCTTTTTCAATGAGCCCCTGAATGGAGGGTTCCAGTGCGAACTGGCACTCGGCCTGATAGTCCATGGTGTCGATCGAAAGCGACGGGGAATTGATTGCGGCCCGCATCGTTTGGTCTCCCTGTTTTCCGTCATGTCCTTCAAACGCGAAACGCAAATTGGAACATGCACATTCAGAGGCCGGTGATACCGCATCTGCCCCGCAGGGCCCGATATCACTGGCAGCGAATCCCCCAGCAGGCGGGAGTTAACGGCAAGTGCCCGTCGCTGTCAACGAATGCCCGGTAGCGATGAGGCGGGGATGCGCTTTTTCAGAGGCTTCGGTTGCGGAAGGGTTTTCGTCTCCAGATCAGCAGAGCCATGACATAAAGCGCGAAAAGGACGAACCATGTGACCGGAAGCACCATGAAAAGCGCCGCAAAAGCACAGCTTCCCTCGAAACAGGAGCCGAGGAGCCCGGAATCGGCAAGGGCTGCCGATAATAAAAACGCACATACCCCGCTCCCGACCGCGCCGAGGACGAACAGCAATATGGTGATGAGTAATCTCATAATCTCGATCATAGGGATGATTGAGACAGCTTTGCGGAAGTAACGTCACCGCAACGCCGAGAATCGCGCTTTCGTCCGCTTCATCGCAAGAATTTGAAGAGGCATCCCGGGATCGTTGGGTGCCTCGACGCAGCATGACTGAAAAACCGCCCGGGGGTTATGTCAATTTCCTTTCTGGGGCGCGGTTTTAATGTATATCTTACTTCATTGCGGTATATTGTGAAATATATTTTGTAATATAAATATTTTTGTGAGAGATTTTAGAAAGTTCATAAGTATTTTTTCTTCATCGTTTTGTATCTAGGTTAGGCGATAAATCCGAGTGTTATTTCATTGATATTTTAGCCATCACTTACTGACAAGCGGCGCGGATTCACCATCCTGCGGCTGTGTCGCGAGGAAAGGATAGCAGATTTGTTCATTCTTTCATTCCCGGCTTGCCCGACCGGCAAGCTCTCGGGCCTTGTGGCCTGCGCCATCGTGCTGACAGGTTTCCTGACGCAGGCTTCCGCTCAGTCGCGCGCCTGCAACGACCCTACGCCTGTCGGCAATCTCGACGAAATGTTCGATGCCATCTTCGCCTGCTGGGTGCCGCCGGAGGACACGGAGGGACTGGTGGTGACGCTGCAGTTCATTTTGCACAAGGACGGAAGGATAAGGGACAAGGTGGTGGTGATTGCCGCGCGCCCGCAGGAGGATAGTCCAAGACGCAGGGCCTTCATCGAATCCGCCATCGAGGCGGTAAGGCGGGCGGCACCTGTTCTCTTTACCGAGCAGTTTGGAAGCCGTATCGCCGGCCGGCCGCTGGCGCCGCGTTTTGTCGGTGTAAAAGAGCCTGTGCCGACGCTGGAACTTTAGAGGCCAGGCGAAAACACGCGACGCTTCGAGCGCTGGCGTCGTGACTGCCGGCAGCAAATTTACTGCGATCGGAATGCCCGACCTAAAACGAGGCTTCCGAAGCTCACGCGATGCTTCAAACCGGCATCGCAACGTCTTGTCCTTTATGGAGAAATTTGGTGGGTGATGTAGGGCTCGAACCTACGACCCGCTGATTAAGAGTCAGCTATTTATTAATATAAAAACAAAGCCATAAAAACAAACTGCGTATAATCCAGTATGGCAAATTTCAATAACTTACAGTCCATTTGAAAACTAAAAAGCCCGCTCATTTGGCGGGCTTTTGTACAGCTGTTTTTGCTTATTTGTCCAGTGACCGCGGCACCTTTGTCACCAACCCTTACCTTCCAGCTTCAGAATCGCTTGCTCTGCGAGCTCTACCTTACCGCCCAGATAATGCGCGTCCAGGATCTGCTCGACGTCCTTCATGCTATGGCCGGTGATCGATGCGATCTGCGCCGTGTTGCAGCCTGACAGCGCCAGCCGCGTGACTGCCGTGCCGCGCAGGTCGTGGAATGTCAGGCCCTTGACGCCAGCAGCCTGCACCGCCTTGCGCCATGAAGTCCGAAAGCCATCACTGGTCCAGCTGTTGCCGTGCGCGTTGGTGAGGATCGTCGTAGCCTTGCGCGGCATTGCGTCTAGCATCTTCCGCACGGGAGCAGAGAGCGGAATGACGACGCGCGCTCCGGTCTTCCCTTGCCGAACGCGCAGAGCCGAGCCGTCGTAGTTGGTCCAGGCGGCGGCGAGGATGTCGCCTTGACGCTGGCCGGTCCACAACGCCAGCAACAACGCAGCGCTGATGTCCGGCTTGTGAAGCGACAGGACGGCAGCCACGTCCGCCTCCGTCCAGATTTTTTCTGTTCGATCGGCTTCATAAAGCCTGCCGCCGCGTTCACACACGTTGACCGTGATCAAGCCCCGGTCTTTGGCGAACGACAGCACCCGTGCAAGCGTGGTCCAAGCGTAATCGGCGGCTCGAGGTCGGTATTGATCTTTCGTCTTGCCCCCGGTCCTGGCGATGGTGTCGCGCCACTCCTTGAATTCTCCGCGCGCTTCCTTGCTCTGGATTTCATTGAACGACATGTCTCCAAATTCATCGCGGATCATGTCGAGGTAACGGCTATAAGCGCGGCGCGTTTTATCCGATGTGCCAGTAAACTCAGACGCCCCTTTGAAGTCCGTTATCAATTTGCCGAGCGTCTCCGATGGATCCGTGAACCGACCTTCTGTTGCGTCCGAAAAGGCGCGAACAAGCAGAGGGTCGCCCGGTTGAATCGGGGAGCCGTTCTTGTGCTTCAGCAGCGGGCCGCCGCGCCAGGCGTAGCAGTAGTAAATCGTCTTGCCTGTGGCCAGCGTCTTCTTAACCTTCATTAGCCCTTTGAGCTTTACGCGCGTCACGACGGCGCCTCCAATCGCTTAGGCCAGTGTCGGCCGTCTCATTCCCGCTCTTAGCAAGCCCGCTGATCTCGTTGAGCTTCGCGTCTATTGCCGCCTTGTCCCACCGTCGCGTTCCGAAGATCGCGGCCGGCATCTTGTGGCTTGCCACCCACATTGAAAATGTGGATTCAGCGATACCGCAATATTCTGCTGCCTGCCGCCTCGAAAGGAGCCGCGGCCCGTTGTCGTTGTCGTGTTTCATGCGACACCTCCCGCAACTGAATTTGGCTTCGTCGCCTCGATGATTACGTCGAGCGCGTCGATCGTGCCTGAGAGCTTTGCGGCTCTAAGCCCTTCGTTCACTCCTATTTGCCTAGCATCCATGCGCAAAAATGCCCGCAATTCGGCCAACTTTTCATCCCGTCTCCTAATCAGGATATCAGTATCGATCGTAGCCCAGCTGGTCACGGCTTCTCCTTCAGGGCGTTGCGTCCTGCCTCGGTGATCACCCATCTGCGAGGGTTCATCACGCATTCGGCCAGCCCATTGCGGCGGCAGAACTGCCGGACTTTATCTGCTGCATTATCTGCAATCCCTGGATGCTGCCCATTGGCGAGGCGGATCAGGAACTGCAAGTGTTCGTCTCTGAGCTTCATGGCTTGCCCTCCATCTTCGGTTGGGATGATGGGGCTTGGCAGTTGCCGCAGATCGTTGACAGCCCGCCCTCGAAGAACGGCCCCACCCGGCCAGCCCCGCCACACGTCGGGCACCCGCCTCGTTCTAATTTCATGGGCGGCGAAGTGCTCCAAGTCTTCCAATGCCGGAATTCAAGATCCATCCTGGCCGGTGTTATCGAGTGCGGCCCGTTGATCCTGATTAGGTCGCTTTGCGGGCGCGCCTGATCCTGCCAACTCTTGGCATTCCGATCATAATCCTCATGGGTGAGGTGGCGGATTTCCAGCGTCTCGCCCGGGCGCATGTAGATGACCTTATCAGCCATTGTCCTTGCCCTCCGTAGCGAGGGCGGAGTTGGCGTATTTTCCCGCAGATGTTTCAGGCCATTGGCTAGCGATGTAACGAAGCTGCGCCTGAAGCGTAATTACCTCGTTCTCGGCGGCTAACGTGCGCTCCAGCATCGTGCCGACGTATTCGCGGGCTTCGGGGTAATCCTGCCCTTCGATGCCAGCCTCGTTCAACGCTGCCACTAGCGGATAGATGTGCTCCGACCAGTTCATCTTCTGGCAGCCGATGATGCTGTTGCGGATGTCGTTGATCTTGGCGAGCGCCTTTTCGAGCACCTCCACATGTGATGAGGGCGAGGGGGTGGCCGCCTGGCGCGCGCGGTCGGCAAGAATGGCCTCTGCGATCCAGAGCGTGCGCTGGCCAAGCGTTTTTGCGTTGTGAAGGCGCATATTCAAAGCGCGAGCAATCGTCTCGACGTCATCAGGAATTTCCGTCATCTCTTCGCTCCTCGCGGCATTCACGCCGCGGCCCTCCGCCTGCCGTTGTCGTTTGCCGGGCGCCTCCGACGCGACTCGCGCGCTGCTGTCACGGCGCCGGGGATCTGCAGCGGCTGGCCTGTCTTGTCAGCGACTTGCCGAGCAATCGCGGTAAGCTCTTGGCTGGCTGCCGGGTTCGCGACAGCGATAGACATGATCGCGCCGGCAGTCGTGCCCTGCGCAATAAACTCGTCGGCCGTGAGAACATGAATTCTTCTGGTGCTGTTGGTCATGGTGGTCTCCTTTGGTGGCGCGCGGTTGGTAGCCGCGCTTTGGTGGTTGGCTGCTGCTAAACTCTTCTCTCGATGGCAATGCGCCTGTCCGTGTCTGCCAGGGCCGTCACGGCGGACAGCCCGAACAGGCAAATGCTGACAATTGCGGCGGCGCGCACCAGGATTAGGTGCGAAGCCACGATGTGATGCCCGACAGGCGTGTCGACGATGGGGATGATGCGGATGTGGCGGGAGGTGGTCACGGCAGCCACCACCAGACAGCGGCGATTGCCAGAAGTTCGACGAGGACCACAATACCGACAGCGCCGTACAGGTAGCTGTGGCTATCGCGCACTGGCTTGTCGTAGTCCATCACGCGTCACCGTGGACGACTGCTGGCGCCATGTCCCAGTCGTCGCCGGCATCGACGCCGTCGATGACTGCCGAAGTTGAGAAAACTTCGTAGCGGCCACCGTAGAGGCCATGGAGGCGTTCAGCTTCGGCCACCGCCGATTCGATGCTGGGATGCTCGAACGGCATGCGACCTGACATGATCGCGCCGGTCTTGATGCGGCCAGTCCGGCGACCGCGCCTAAACACGAAATGCCCGCCCCCAACTTTTTCGTTGCGGCGCGGACGCGGGTGCTTCTTGCTCTTGTGGTCGGGCTTGTGGAAAGGCTCCACGCTGCCTGCGGGATTGATCGGCGTGTAGTCGCCGAGTTCAAGGTCAGCAACGGGTCTTCTGGAATCGTGAAACATCGACAGTCTCCTCTTGGTGGTTCCGCTTTGGTTGGCGGCAGCAGATAGACGCGAGTGGGCTTCTTCATGCTGTGAGGGGAGTTGTATGCGCATTCGCCTTTTTTGTCAACCTACAAAAAGGCGCGAACGCATTTTCCTTCGCCGATTGACTTGGGTTGCATTGGCTATAGTCTTACACCAGTGAGGGCGGGGGAAGATATGATCAGGTACGCAATCCTTGGAATCATTTGCGCGACTGCCGTGCCGTCTGCCGCGGTCGCGCAGCAAGCGCACAGGCTTAAGCCCCTCGACGGGATGAGCAGCATAATCGTCTGGAAGTCTTCAGACGCTCAATCGGAGGCTAACCAGATCATCAATTCTGGCCTGGCCGGACAAGACCCGTCAATCTTGGCGCCCTACGTCGCATGCATCGTGCCCCCCGGCACCCAGGTCATTGTGACAGATATGGGAATAGTCACCCACGACATCATGATTCCCGTGGGCAAGAACAAAGGCTGTCGCGGCAACATCCCCGCCGAGAATCTGAACTAGCGTCGGCGCGACCGCCTCGGCTTTACGATAGCCGCCTGGACAATGCCCAGGATCACAACGTCGGTAGATTTATCGCGCTTGTGGTTGATCGAAAGTGGCGACTGATGTTCTGGATCGAACGACCTAGGCCAAAGCCACTTCCTGCCGTTCTCGTCGATCACGAGCTCCTTGAGGGTGGCCTCATACAGGCCTGCCTCGTCTTGCCGTTGCACGACAACCACATCACCGTCGACGGGCGAGATGGGGTTGTCATGCAGGCCCGCGACGAAAACGATGCTGCCATCGGGGTAGAGTTCGTCCATGGACGTCCCTCGAACCAGAAACGCCCTCATCTTGTACGGAGCAACATTCGCCGCGTAGGGCAGTGATACTAGGGGCGCCTCGTGCTCGTCGAACGGCATAGCCTCTCGCCAGACCCCCGCCTGAATTTCGCCGATCAACGGGAAGGCCTGAGCATCGTCGATCCCGTCTTGGTCAACTGGCGCCAACCCCGAAAAGTACACCGTGCTCTTGCCAGACTTTTGTGCCAGCCTTGATGTATATTTAGACCCCGGCAACTGCTTCGCGCGTTCCCATTTGGAAATTGTAGATTGCCCGCCTTCACCCATTTCCAGGAATTCAGCGAATTCCTCCTGATCAAGCCCCAGCGACTCGCGAAACGCTTTTATGCGTTCGGCCGCAGACTTTTTTTGCTCTTCAATATCCATAAAAATCTCATTGCTAATTAAAGACGTATGCGCATAGGGCTAAAAAAAATCGCCGTCAAAGGCGGACTCGCCTTTTTCCGCTTGACGTCGTATGCGAATGCGCATATGCCTATCGATGTCACCGGGTCAGGAAGGGCAACCCAGACTGGAGGCGAGACATGAAAAACGAACGAGGCGAATATTTCAGAAGAAGATTTGTCGCTAGGGAGCGGCAAAGAAGAGGATTTTTGCAGGAGCGGGGTCCACCCGCATTTTAGGCCGTTAGGCCACTATAAATTTTCCATCACCAGAGGAGACCTGAGACATGCGGCACGAAACTGGCACTGGCAGAAGAATAACGGAGCAACAAGGCGGCAGGAGAAGAATCTGAGGCGACGCAAGGCCACCCGATTGGGTGGCTTTTCCTTTTTGTAGGGACCAAACTTACGCCACCAAGGAGACCACCATGCAACTCAGACCGTACCAGTCGGACATCATCGAGAGAACGCGCAAGGCGATCGCGCAGCACGGCAGTGTCGTCCTACATATGCCAACTGGCGGCGGCAAGACGAGAGTGGCAGCGGAGATCGTGTCGACGTCAGAAGGGCCGGTATGGTTCATCTGTCATCGCCAGGAAATTGAAAGGCAGGCAGCAGCCGCCTTTGAGGCAGCAGGCATAGACTTCGGCGTTGTGTCGCCGCGCGGAGAGCCGCAGTACGAAAGACCGGTTCAGATTGTTTCTGTCGGCACGCTTGCCCGTCGAATGGGCGACCTCCCATCACCTAAGCTCGCAATTTGGGATGAGTGCCACCACGTTGCCGCGAAATCTTGGGCGGCAATCCGCGAGCAACTTCATTCAACAGTACACGTCGGACTTACTGCCACGCCCGAACGACTCGACGGCAAAGGCCTGAAGGAGTGGTTCTCTGACTTGATCGTTGGGCCATCCACCCGCGAACTCATCGACGGCGGCTACCTTTCCGACTTCCGCTATTTTGCGCCGTCAGATCCGGATCTCGCCGCCGCCAAGTTGCAGGCGGGCGACTATCGAAAGAAGGATGCTTCGGCGATTATGAATACGCCGGTCCTCATCGGCGACGCGATAGCTGAATACAAGGCTAAGGCGAACGGCAAGCGGGCGCTGGTGTTTGCAGCATCTGTCGAGGCCAGCATCGCAATAGTTGACCGCTTTACTGCTGAAGGCATTGCGGCACAGCATATTGACGGCACGACGCCGACGGCGGAGCGTGACGAGGCGGTCAACGCGCTGGCCGCCGGATCGATCAAGGTTCTGAGCAACGTCGAGGTGTTCACGGAAGGCTTCGACCTTCCGGCCATTGATGCTGTTATCCTTATGCGCCCCACGAGAAGCCTAGCTCTGTTTCTCCAGATGATCGGCCGCGCTCTTCGCACTGCAGACGGCAAGGACGAGGCGCTGATATTCGACCATGCTGGCTTGTGGCTCGATCACGGATGGTTCGACGCGCCGCTGCCATGGTCGATCGAGGGTGGCGCACGCAAGCGGCGAATTGCGTCTATGGGCGAAGGGCGCTTGCGCCGGTGCCCCGAGTGCAAAGAAGTCCGGCTCGAGATGGTTGAGACGTGTCGCTGTGGTTACGATTTCCCGACCGGCCGCGAGATTGGCGAATACGACGGCGTATTGCGCGAGGTGCGGGGTGTGGTGCCGGAGGGGGTGGTGTCGCGAGCGGCGTTTGAAGGCATCCACCGAGTCTCTAACCGCACCGTTATTTCGTGGATCGATAGGGGTATGCCGTACACACAGCTTGGCGTACCATTGGAGGACGCGAACAAGTGGGTGGCTGCGAATGTGGACTTTAGCAAAATAGCCGCGAGCGCATCTGCGCATGCTCCACCGCCTGGGTACGCAAATCTTCGCGGTTTTGCTCGGAGGCACGGCTTCTCGTCCGAGCACTTTACAAAAAAAGCGATTGGCATGGGGTTGCCGAGCCAAGGGGGGCTTGTTCCAATATTGGAGGGCGATGATTGGGTAGCCGCTAATCGTGAATTCGTTGACCGCTCACTTGCTAGCTCTGTCCAGAAGCAGAAGAAACACTCGAGCAGGGTGTCGCTGGTTGAGTTTTCGGGAATGGTTGGAGTGAAAAGGAAAACACTGGATTCGTGGGCAAAAAAACGCGGCTTCCCGTATGATCCGCATCTAGGCGTCGATGTCCAAAAGGGAGTGGATTGGCTCAAGTCCAACAGAGACAAGGTAAGAAATTTGGATAAGCCTTCTGGCGCTGAGAGCATGAACGAGTTTGCGAGGCGCAACAATCGCGCCACCGGCACAATTAAGAATTGGATAGGATTGGGCCTGCCATTTGATGGAAAGTACATCCCATCGGGCGAAGGCGATGAGTGGGTTAGTAGAAACGCTGTGTTGATCTGGTCGAGAGACAGACGGGCAGCGCGGGCGAGGCCTCCAGGCCATTCAAACATATCCGACTTCGCTCGCCTTGTGGACGTCGCCAAACACAAAGTTAGGCACGACTTGGTCGAGTCCGGCCTCCCCTACGACCACAAACTCGGCATCCCCATCCAGGCTGCCCTTGAATGGGTGCGCGAGAACCGCCCCGACATAATCATCCCGCCGGAGGCATGGCCAAGCGCCAACGACAACGGCGCCTCGAAGGACGAGGCCGCCGCATGACCAATCTCACACCTTCCCACAGAAAGCTGCTCCGCAAAGCCCAAGGCGGCAAGTGCTGCTACTGCGGCATCAAGATGCGCAACCCCCAGGCTGGCGGCCAGCAATTCCCCGACAGTGAAACAATTGAGCACCTCCGCCGCAGGGCGGATGGAGGAGACAACAGCCTGAACAACAAGGCTCTCGCTTGCTTTCGCTGCAATGTCGAGCGCGGCGAGATCGATTGGCTGACATACAAATCATTCCGGATGGGAGAGGTTTTCTTCTGCCATCCTCACGAGACGCCCGCTGACCCACCACGTCAGCGGGTAGCGGCCTAGCCGCGCACCACCAGAGGAGATCGCCGGTTAGCCCGGTGCGCAAATGCACCGGGAAACCAACCCTAAAAGCAAAAGGCGCGGCGTTATGGAGACCGGCACCACCCGTTAACTCCCGCCGCGCCTTTGAATGCGGATCATAGCCCCACCAAGAGCTCCCCGTATTCTGAGGAGACCAGCCCGCTGAGAGCTGGAAACAGCCGCTCTCTAAAACATTTCCGCCGCCATGTCAACTTTTCCACTTGCGCGTCGGCAATGTAACCATCATCCATACATCGTCCGCCACCAACGGACACCACCAAGAGGAGACCAGAATGAGAACAAGACGTCTGAATGAAGACGAAATCGAAACCTTGCGCGCGCTCCGCAGCGGCGGCGCATCCTACCAGAGCTTGGCGGATATCCAGGGCTGCGGCAAGAAGACCGTTTACGACGCATTGAACGGCCGCAGACCGCCCCGACCCGCGAACGACAATTTCGCGGATCGCGTCACCCGCTTTTCCCCACATAACGGCGGATGCAGCACCACGTCCGGTATGGTGCCGGTGACTCTCGCTCGTGTTCCGTCGATCGACGGCGACTACCGTGGGGTGGCGGCATGAAGCACACGGGGTTCAACGAACACAAGGCGTTCTATCGCGGCGATTTGGTTCGCGTTCGCATGACGCAGGAAATCGTGGGCCAGGTGGTCAACGAGCGCGACTGGGGCAAGTCCTATGCCGTGAGGCTCGGCGGCTCCACCGACGTGGAGTGGTTCGAGGACGTCGAACTTGAACCGTACAAGGCCAAGGGCAATGCCGGCGGTGGCCACGATGAGGAGCCCGAAAAGGGCGTTCCTCCGCACCTCGACAACATCATCAATCTTCGTCCTGCAGGGAGGGCATGATGGCTAAATTGAAAGTTGAGCAATGGGTGCGGTTTAAGATGAAGACCCCATCGTTTGGGGCGGTATACCACAACAAACTTATGAAGGTTGAGCACCTGGACGGCGGGATGGCTGTCGTGAAATTCCCGCCTGAGGATTTCGCGCAGGTTATAGCGCTTGCCGACATTGAGCCCTGGGACCCGCGCGTCGGCGATCGGGTGAAGATGATCAAGGAAGTGGATGGGCTCAAGGCCAACTGCGGCGCGACGGTCGTGCACAACGGCGGCGGCTCGGATCAGGACATCGTGATCGAGTTCGATAAAAAACAATTGCGTGGCCACTTCGCAAGCGGCCGCACGAAAGACGGCTTCGGCTGGTGGGTCGGCGTCAACGACATCGAGCCATTGGACGTTGCCGCGGAAGCCCAACCGGCAGCAGAAGCGGAACCCCTGAAGCTCAAGATCGAAGCCGGAAAGTTCTACAAGACCCGCGACGGCCGGAAGATTGGGCCGATGGAGCGTTACTACGATGCTTGGCACACCAGCTTCGAAGACGGCCGCATGTGGCGTGACGATGGCCTCCGTTGGTTCGAAACAAGCCGCGGTGATACCGACCTCGTCGCCGAGTGGGTCGAACCCGCCAGCGACGAAAACGCGCATGTTGCCAAGCAGCCGGTTGAAAAGCCGAAGTTCAAGGTCGGCGACCGGGTGAGGGTGGTTAAGCACCGCAACCTAGATGGCCACGCTATCTCAATGGATGCGCCGCTTGGAACTTCGGCATCCAGCGCCTCGACGAGGCGATCAATCCGCTGATCGAGCAGACGCAGCAGTCGCTCGCAACCCTTCAGGCGGCGGTGGCAACGGCACAGCAGGAGCTGTCCGACACGGTCGAAGATGCCAATGCCGCATTCGCTGCCGCACTGGCGGCCGCCAGCCAGAGCATCGCCGATCTGCAGGAGACGCTGGACCAGATGCTGGCAGGCGGCGTGCCGGCGGCGAACGTTGCCATCACCGCGATCGACGGTCTGACCGCGACGAACAGCCAGGCGGCGTTCGCTGAGCTGGTGGCGGATCTGGAAGCGCTGGCAAATAGTCTAACGGATGCTTTGAACCTCAAGGCGGATGCATCTGCGCTCGCAGCGGTGGCGGCCGGACTGGGGTCGGTTGTCACGGCGAACACGCAGGCGGTTGCCGGTGGCGAATATTATGCCAAAACGGCCGGAGGCGCCGTCACAGTCACGCTGCCGCTCACTCCCGCTGATGGCAACATCATCACGATATGGCGCTACGGCGCGAATGCCGTGACCATCGCTCGCAACGGCAAGACGATCAACTTCGTGGCCGACGACATCCAGATCGATACAGACCGAATCTTTGTGCAGTTGAAATATTTCGACGGCAACTGGTCGGCAATTCCGGGGAAATTCTGATGCAGCTGGTTTCAAATCTTCTCGGTTCGGGTGGAGGCTCCGGCACTCCCATCATGTGGCTGCGCATGCCATCTCAAGTGTTCACTCCTGAGCAGGATCTTGATTGCGTCGCTCATTTGTTTGGTCCCGGCGGCAGCGGTGGTGCGGCAAAGGGCGACAGTGTCATCGCGACAGGGGGAGGCGCCGGTGGCTATGCGAAGAAGCGGGTGCTCTTTAGGGCAGGAGTGGCCTACACGTTTACCGTAGGAGCAGGTGTTGCTGTCAGCACCTCTACCACATTGGTAAATGGGACCGACGGCGGGAACACGTCCATTGTTGGCGGCGGGTACAACATCATCGCTTACGGGGGCAAGGGTGGAAAAACCGGCGTCCAAGGCGCGGCCGTATTAGGCGGCGCGGGAGGTGCGGCTTCCGGTGGAGATGTAAATCGAACAGGCGGTAGAGGTGGGAATTGTGCGGCCGCCGTGAATTCCAGCACTCTTCAGGTGGCAAAATCCACCGGCGGCGGCGCGGTCAACTCCGACGCGGTGCGCTTCCGTAACACGGTCAACAGCGGCCGGATCATGATCATTGATCCGCAGGGCATCAAGAACGTCGACGGCGCCCCCGTCACCGTACCGATTGCCCCGGTCTTTGCCGGCATCCGTGCGCGTGTCGTTGCGTCCGATGAGGGCGTTTCCGGCTCGGTCTCGAACAAGACGATCCGCACGCTCGATGGTGTGGCGCGCTCGGTCAACTACCCGACCGACAGCAACTACCTGAACGAGAAGCAGATCGCGACCGTCATCAACGAAGACGGCCGGCGCACCTGGGGTTCGCGTCTCGCGACAGACGACGCCGCATGGCAGTTCGACAGCGTCCGCGCGACGGCTGACATGATCAACGAGAGCCTCGAAAAGATCTACTTCAAGTGGGTCGATAAGAAGCTCACCAAGGCCAACCTGAAGATGATGATCGAAGACGGCAACGCCGCGCTTCGCGTGTTCGCCAAGAACAACGACATCATCGGCGGCAAGGTCTGGCTGTCGGACCTGAACGAGCCGACCGTCAATGCGAATGGCCAGGTTTACCTGAACGTCGAGTTCGAGCCGGTCGGCCTGATGGAACAGATCAAGATCACCACGTACCGCAACATTCTCTACTACCAGATCCTTCTGGATCAGGTGCGCGGCGCGATCGACAACGGCCCGCTGACGGTTGCGGCGTAAGGAGCATCACACATGGCGACTAATCTTCCGCGCTTCCTGATGCGCAACTGCACCTTGTGGGCCGACAGCGAATCCAAGCTTGGCCAGATCGGCGACATCACGCCGCCGGTCCCGCAGGTCAAGGTCGAAGAAATGCGAAACGCGGGGATGGTAAAGCCCCGCGAGATCAACATGGGTTACGAGAAGCTGGAGTTCAGCTTCAAGATGCCTGGATTTGATCCGCAGGTTCTGAAGCTTTTCGGTCTCCGTCCCGGCACAGAGAACCCGTTCATGATCACCGGCGCACTGGTCGACGAGGACGGCACGGACCACTCCGCCGTCATGACCATCCGCGGCTTCCTGAAGCAGGCGGACGCCGGCTCCTGGAAAGCGGGTGACCAGGCCGAGAACGACTACATGGTCAGCGTCAACTATTACAAGCTCGAGGTGGATGGCGCGCCGATCTACGAGATGGACGACTTTGACGTCCTTATCGGCGGCGTCAGCCAGGTCAGCGGCCAGCGCAATTCGATGCTTCTCTGATCTAAGAGGGGCGGTCTGATGCCGCCCTTCCACCACCCACCAAATCTTGAGGAGTTTTCATGACGACCGTTACCCTTTCCACGCCGGTTGAACACGGCGGCAAGACCTATTCAGCCCTGACCTTCCGCGAAGCCGAGATCGGTGACCTGATGGTATCGGGCCACTTCAAGGACGAGCTTTCGCAGTCGATCGCCGTTCTGGCGTCGATCAGCGACACGCCGCTGCCGGCCTTCAAGAAGATCAAGGCGCGCGATCTCACCAGGATCATGACGGCGACGAAGGATCTCCTGGGAAACTCGCCGGAGCCCACGACTGGCGACTAGTCGCGGGCTATGTCGCTCACGTTCTGCACACGCCGGTCGACGTGATCGAGAAGTGGTCGCCTGACAAAGCGCTGGCCTACTTCGAAACCGCTACCGTGATCATGAAGGCGAAGGATTCCTGATGGCCACCTTACAGTCACAGCTTCGCCTGTCGCTTCTCGATCAGGTGTCCGGCCCAATCCGCCGCATTTCTGGCGTCTTGTCCAACTTTCAGCGGCAGACGGTCATGCCGCTGGGCGGAACGATCGGCAGGCTCGCCGCTCTCGGCGCCGGCTATGTCGGCGTCACGCAGGGCGTGCAGGGCACCGTCGGCGCAGCAATGCAATTCGAAACCGCCTTTGCCGACGTCCGCAAGGTGGTAAACGGCACGTCGACGCAGCTGGAGAGCTTCCGCCGCGACATCCTTGGCCTGTCCAAGGACATGCCTATCACCGCGAGCGGCTTCGCTGAAATCTATGCAGCGGCCGGTCAGTCCGGTATCGCGAACGATGAGCTGAAGACCTTCGCCAAGACCGTCGCGCAGGTTTCGACCGCATGGGACGTTCCTGTTCGCGAGACGGGCCAGGCTCTTGCCGAGATCAAGACGCAGCTGAAACTCGGTGTGTCTGAAGTCGGGCTGTTTGCCGACGCGCTCAACCACCTGTCGAACAATAGCGCGGCGAACGCGCCAAAGCTCCTGGAGTTCACCAACCGCGTTGCGTCGCAAGGCGAAATGTTCGGCTTCACGGCCCAGCAGTCGCTGGCGTTCGGCGGCGCGATGATTGCCGCCGGCGCTGAATCGGAAGTAGCAGCAACGTCGTTCCGCAATATGGGCAATGCGCTCACCGCGGCGGGTCGGGCGTCGAAGGAGAAGCGGGAGGCATTCAAGCGACTTGGCCTTGACTCGACCAAGACCGCCAAGGCGATGCAGAAGGACGCGCTCAAGACGACACTGGATACGATCGATCGGATCCAGCAGCTGACGCCGGCGCACCGGCACGTCCTCGACGCGGACAGCCGACTGCATAAGGTCGTGCGCGTTGTCATCCGGACACTGAGGCGGGTGATCGACATGCTCCTGCAGAAGCACAAGCACGTCCACATCGTTATGGCGTCCGGCAACCATGATCCGGCTTCGTCCGTGTGGGTTCGCGAACTTCTGGCGGCGATCTACGAGAACGAGCCTCGGGTGACCGTCGACACAAGCCCGATGCTCTACTACGCGTACCTGATCAACGAGGCCGTCGCACATTGGCGGCTTCCAATAACCGTCTGGCTCTGCATGCCGGACGACCCCTCGCTGGCTGCTTGTAGCCGGCGAGATTACTGACACCACCCTGCCGTCACCAGCGGCAGGACACCACCAAGAGGAGATTGAAGAATGGAAATCAACGGGGTTTTGAGGAACGCGCGCCTCGTCACGAGCAAAATCGTAGACCCGCGCGCGCCGTGTCTTCGCGGCCAGGTCTACGGTGACACCAAGGGCCGATTCCGCGATGGCGAACACATCACGACCAGCAGTATCGTGAGCGAGAAGGGTGACGTATTCAAGACGCGATATAGCGCCTACCGTGTCGAGAGCTGGGCGCCAGGTCAAGAGCCGAAACCGGATGACGCCGCCAAAGTCGCCGACATTGCCATCCGGCTTGCCGTGGCTGACCTGATGGACGACGCGCGCCCCGCCAACGACAACCATTCGCATGCATCGGCCATCAACCTGTTTGCAGCTGACTGCCACGCAGCAAGCCGCAGGGCAGGGTGGTACACCGACCTGAATACCGGCAAGGCACTGGATCGGAATGTGCCGGAAATGCTCATGCTGATCGTGAGTGAGATCGCCGAAGCCATGGAAGGCTTTCGCAAGAAACTCCAGGACGACAAGCTGCCGCACCGACCGATGATCGAGGTCGAACTTGCCGACGCCATGATCCGAATCGGCGACCTTGCGTCATTCCTCGGCTTGGATCTCGGCGGCGCGATCGTCGAGAAGATGAAGTTCAACGCCACGCGGAAGGATCACACGATTGAAGGCCGCAAAGCTGCCGGCGGAAAGGCGTTCTGATCATGCTGGCACACAGAGAACAGTGGTTCGACGGCCTGCCGGTGTCGCAGGCTGCCGCAGAAGAGTTCGTGCCGCACCACGGCGCGCTGGATCGCGAGTATATTGCGGCCAACGACAACGTCGCGCTGGCAGATCCTGCTGACGCAAACCAGGCAACGTGGGCAGGCTTGGATCCGGAACTTGCAGCCGAAATATACGCGCCGCTGGAGAAGTTGCGGGATGCGCGGATCGAAGTCCTCGCTAAGCTGCCGGGCTTCATCTATCTCGGCTCGCCTTACGCGAAATATCATGCTGGCCTAGACGAGGCGGCGCGCGTCGTTACCGAATGCGCCGGCAAGCTCATGGCTCGCGGCGTCCGCATCTATTGCCCGATCGCGCACGGCCATACGGTGACGCGCCTCCAGGAGCTCCCACGGACGTGGGATTACTGGAAGGATCAGGACCAGCCGCTGATCGATGCGGCGTCCGCGCTGATTGTCCTTGAGATGCGTGGATGGTGGGAATCTGTCGGGCTCAAGTATGAGTTTGAAAGCTTCCTGCTGGCGGGAAAGCCGATCATCTATCTCAAGCCGGAAGATCTTGGCGTGATGGAGCCGCAGACGGGGAGGGCCGCTAGATGCGATACGTCCTGCTAAAACGTGACCTCTACGAACGGCCCGGCCACATGGGTTACACTGGCATCCGTGACAATGCCGGCACATGGACGGCGGAGGAGTTCGCCAGCCACGATATTCCCATCAAGGCGAAATACACGCCGAAAGAGCGTGATAGTTATGCTTTGCCACTAGACCGGGCGCCGGAGTTCACCAGCGAGTGCTTTCACGACCTGTCGCTCGCGCACCTGCGTGGGAAGGTGGAACGGCTGCAGGAGGCCCTGACGCCAAGCGGCGACACAAAGGCCGCTTACATCGGCGAGTTCAGCTTTAGTGTCGAGGACCGCAACGAAGATGGCGAGGAGTGCTCGCGGAACGTCGTGGTGCCGTGGACGACAGTCAAAGAGATTATGGCCACCATCCGCGCGCGGGCAGAGATGAAGGAGGCATCATGAACGGCTGGCTTTTCGCAGTAGTGTTTATGATTGGCGTTTTCGTCAGCGCGGACCCGATTAGGTCTCAGGTCAGTTGCGCTCTTGGCGTGCAGGCCGCGTGCAGCCATCTGGCGAAGGACTATAAATGAACCCCATCAAGCCAGGCGATCCCGTCATCTGCGTCGACGACCGGACGCTCCCCGAACAGTACCTCGGCATTCGTGCCGGGGAGACATACGTCTGCCGGTGGATAGGGCAGTGCCGCACCTACCTTGGCGGCGACTATCTCGGCATCAGGCTGGAAGGCATCCACCGCGGCGTCTGCCCTCAATTCGGCGAAGAGGATCCGCCGTTTGCGGCAAGCCGCTTCCGACCCGTCGTAGGGCCGGGCGCGAAGGGGAAAGTTAGAGAGGAGGAATTGGTATGAAGGTGCATCGGATACGCATCAGGCAACTGCCGATGGGCAGCTATGCCGTCGAGTATCGCCGCTGGCCGTGGAGTTTCTGGCGGGAGGAGACCACGTACCCTTTTCGCGCGGCGACGGCAAAGGTAGCGATGGAGCGTGCGAAGATTCTTCTGATCGGCGGGAAGGTCATTTCGCACGATGCCATAGTAGCGGCCGCGAAGGGAGAGACCACATGACGAGGGAAGGAAAGGCTGTCGCGTCAGGGGGCGCCGTAGGCTTGCTGATTGGCTTGGCAATGTGCCTAGCCTTCGGCGTGTTCGACATCCAGTGCCGCGGTACTGGCAAGCCTTCGTGGAACGCGGAAAGGCAGGTGTGCGAGTGACCAACCGAAATTGGACAAGCTGGAACGGCGGGAAATTCCTGCCGGTTCCGGAAGACGCGATCGGCGCTGTTATGCTTCGCTGCGGCCGAGTGATCGAGGACGTGCGCGCCAAGGACGTTCTTTGGGGACGGGCGAAGCGCGAGGTAGCCGCGAACGACAACGACAGCAACGGCGGCAAGATCGTCGCATATCACTTCACGGGAGAAGCCGCATGACGACCCTGGTTGAACGGATCGCCTCTTTCCTGAAAGACCGTGACGAGAACGTCTTGCCCGAGGAGGCCACCGACGAGGAGCGCAAGGCCAGCGCAGAGAGCATTTTGAAACTGATGCGGAAGCCGACGCCCACCTTGCATGCGGCCGCAAACAAGATCGCCGTCTACTACGACGACTTTTCCTGCGGCGACGGGAATGTGACGCTCGGCACGCCGTCATACCCTGAGAAGTTCAATGATGTCTGGGCCAGCCTGATCGAAGCTGAATTGAGAGGAGCAAAACAGTGACCGCACTTGCACCTATGATCAAATCCGAAGACGCCGGCTGCCTTGCCGCTGTGCCGCAGGGTGTGGCGCTGTGGACGCCTTGGGGCGACCTCACCGGCATTCCCGCCAACGACAATCGCGTTCCCCCTTGCTCGGGGCACGCGGACGACAACCTGCCGCCCGTGGTAGCGTTCACCGGCTTGGCCGGAGCCGGCAAGTCCACGGCGAGCCGTTATCTGGTCGAACGCTACGGCTACAAGCTCGTGAAGTTCGCCGGACCGCTGAAGGATATGTGCCGCGCGATCGGACTGGTGGAGGAGCAGATCGAGGGCCACCTGAAGGAAACTCCTTCGCCCATGATCCAGGGCAAAACGCCGCGTCAGTTCATGCAGCTCCTCGGAACTCAATTTGGCCGAGACCTTATCGGCAAAAGCTTCTGGGTGTCGCTGTGGGGGCAGCGAGTGTTAGAACTGACGGGTCAGGGCCACCGCGTCGTCGTCGATGACTGCAGATTCCCAAATGAAGCTGCCGCCATCCGCGCTCTCGGTGGCGACATCATCGCGATCGCCGCACGTGGCGGGATCGAGAGCACGCACGAAAGCGAATCGGGCATCGGTACGGATCCTGATGCAGTCCTGGCGAACAGCGGCTCGATAGAGGATCTGCATCAGAAGATCGAGGAAGTGATCAGGCGCTGGGGTTAACGCTTCTTCGGCCCTGGCTTCTCATCTTGACCGAGCGCAGACGCGGACACTTTGCGGGTTTCGGCGGCCGTCAGCTTTCCGGTCTTCAACCCCTTCGATGCTATAGAGGATACAGACTGGCTAGTTTGCTTCTTCGCTCCGCCGCCCTTGCCTGTTGTTGATTTTGCCATGGTCGCCTTCCGCGGATGTTGCGTTGAAAGCATACATGCAACCGCCCAAGAATGGAAGTGAAAACAAGCCCGCTTGCTGACCGCAGGCGGGCCTTTTTTGTTTCCTGCGCATTCTCCGCCCCATTGACTCTCTCCGTCGATGGGAACAAAATAGGAACATGAGACACGCACGCAGCATCGAGCTTGTTCGTCAACCTCGCGACGAGGTCGTCTATCTGGGCCTTGTTGAGACGCCGGAAGAGACGACGCTTGACGATATCAGGGATTGGCATGTCCTTGGTGGGCACTGTGCCAAGTGCGAGCGTTCGGGCTGGTTGGTGCGGGATGACGTGGCAAAGCGATTCGGGTCGTCTGCTTATTTGTCGTCGCTCTCGCCAAGGCTCCGGTGCCTCGCGTGCGGCAACAGGGGGAATAATCGTTGGATCATGGGCCGGTTGCCGAGATAGACGATTGGGCGAAGAAATACCGATGGGTGCGCTCCTGGCCGAATGACCGCGGCCTCGACGGGAAGCCGCTGGAAGATTATGTCGGTTTTGACGGCGACCAATATATTGGCCGCATCTTCCAGGACGCACAGACCACCGAGAAGCGAGATCAGTGGAGGTGGAGCGGATCCTATCCGCGCGGCTGCCGGGACATCATTCTCCCGCACAGCGGCTGGCTCCCTACGGCCAAGGCGGCGTGTCGGCAGGTCGAGGCGTACTGGGACGCGGCAAAACATCGGGGATGAGTGGCGCAACACGACATGCAACGTGTCAGTCGTCCAGCAGCACCTTGCGCGCGCGTACTCGATGCTCGTTGATGGGAGATTCTCTTGCGATTTGCTTCAGGGCGGCATCTGTCTTCTGCGTTATTGACGCCATGTCTGGATTCCCGTTGCCATGAGCTCGGTACTGCATGACTCCGATCAAGATTTTTTGCAGGTCATCCAATTCATACGACTTGAAAACGCGCACATACTCCTCGATTGGCAGTGCCGCCAGTCCGGATAGGACCGGCTGCGTCAAGCCCTCATCGGCAGATCGTGTGAACAGCTCATCCGCTGACAATTTTGGCAAAGCTTCGGCAATCGCAGCATTTAGCGCTGCCGCGACTTCATGATCGACCGGATTGTTTGCATCTCGAAACATAGGGTCAATCTTCAATCGACCAGGCACATTCTTGTGGGCTTCCAGAAAGGCGTCGATGACCGGCTTAACTTTCTCGTCAGCAGACAAGAGCTTCAGAAGTGAAACTGTGTTTGACAGGTTGTCCGCAGTAAGATGTTTCACCCCCGACACAAACGCGTTGGAGACGGCGACTGCAACAGTGTCAGCGCTCGCTTTGAAAGAATTATGAAAAAGATCCCAGGCTTTCCTGTATTCCTTCGTAGCATATGAGCTCTCCACACGTTCATGGAGCGCGGTCGCATGCTTTTTTATATCAGCATCGACGAAGTAACCCTTTGCAATGCTTTCTTTTATGGTTTCATCAAATTCATCAATATGCGAAAACCCGTAATTATCTATTAGTTGATCCCAGATGAGCTCCTTGTCGTTAGCCTCTCCTTTTTCCGCGCGAGACAGTCGGTCTGTAATCAATGACCTCCTCTGAACGAAATCAATAGACGGAGCGACTTCTGGCTGATGGTGGCACCATCCAAGCAGCACGATTGAGCTCACGACACTACGCATCACGTCGTGGTGATATGACGCAAGAAGTGGGGATATGGCTTGGACGGCGGAGTATAGCTTCCTTATAACCCGGACATTGTCGATTCCTAGTGAAACGCACCGGTCCTTCGTATATGTGGCCACTTCATCATCATCTTCTATTGCAATGAAGACGCTCTCCGTCGGCGTCGGCGCAAAAAGAACATTTTTATCAACAACCTTTTCTAAATATGAACTAAACTGGTCCCTGTCAGGCCCCCTCAACGCCTCGTCGTTTAGGAGAAGAACAATTTTGCATTTACGCTCTTCCTTCAAATAGGAGACATAACCTAGAACATCGCCTGCTGTTAGTCCGGCGCCTTTTCTTTCCATGTCATCGATGCAAACGATGTGCTTGCTGACCACTGAAGACAATGCTGAGATCACACCGCCTTTTAGACCGTGAGGGAGGACACGCGCCGCTTCGGTGATGGCTTTCTGTAGGCCGCTTGTCCCCGCGCTAACCATATTCTCTAGAGTTGAGTAATCTGGGACGTCGCCAACCTGTTTTCGCGTCTGAAGGTTTTGCAGGATCTGACTTTTGATGTCCTCAATCGAATTGACGCCGAAGAGTGAAACGTATGAATAGTTGTTCAGCGCTAATGTCGCCGCGCTCCCACGGGCCCTCTTGGCTTCTTCTTTCCATGTGTGGGTTTTCCCCGTTCCCCAATTGCCACGGATGCAGAGAACCTCTGGCTCAGGGCTGCTTAAGAACGACCCAATGGCTCGCTTCACGTTCAGTACTGACATGTTCACCTACGATCGGCATTTGCAACTTTAGCTCAGCCTGTAGGATATCGGGACATGATGACAAAAGCCAAGGTTCGCTTTGCCGCCTAACGCGACGATCAGCGGGAACCAGTATTGAGCGACAATGCGCCAAAGCGGAAAGCTAAGAATTGTCGGCATCAGCGCGGCCATTATTTGAAGGGGGAACGGAACAGACCGGGTCCAATTTTTGCAAACCACATCGCTAATTTGCAAACTGCCGAATTTGGGCGCGGCTAACCCATTGATTTTTGGTGGGTGATGTAGGGCTCGAACCTACGACCCGCTGATTAAGAGTCAGCTGCTCTACCAACTGAGCTAATCACCCGACCGGCACCGTGTGGCGGTGTGAGGGGGCGTATAAAGGGGAAGTTTGGGCTTGTCCAGCGCGTAAATGAAATTTCTTCGATTTTTGTGACGAAAAAATTTCGGCCGCGCTGGAAAAGCCTGGAAATCCGGCGTTTTACGGATTTTTTCTTTTCGTCATCCGCGCCTGAACGCCCGCCCGATAAAGATGAGGATGCAAGCGCCGATGAAGCCGGCGATCAAATATCCCAGCCAGCCGGTCAAAACGATTCCGAAGACCGAAAGGATGGCGTTGGCGATGATGGCGCCGACGATTCCGAGAAGGATGTTCATGAAAACACCCATATTGCTTTTCATGAATTGTTCGGCGAGCCACCCCGCGACGCCACCGATGATGATGGCTGCAATCCAGCCAATGCCAGCAGATTCCATGATTTCCTCCCATGTTTGCTGCACGATCAAAGGTGATGATTCGCGCGGGGAAAAGCAAGGTAAACTCCTGAAAACCTCGCTTCATGCGGGTGGTTTTCCGCGCTGCAGGCGCTAAATAGCCTGATGCGGTGCAAGAGATGAAAGGCGTGGATGTGCGGTTGATGTTTGGCGGATGGATGAGCGGCAGGCGGGTGCTTCACAAGCGGGCGGGCCGTGGCCGGCGGAGCGGCGGACTTGCCGCCTTTCTGGTTGCGATTTTTGCGCTTTTCAGCGTCTTGAGCGTTGCGCCTGTCTCGGCGCAGGAGGCGACGACGCCAACGGCGCCGGGCGCCATCCAGCCCTCGACCATCGAGCAGGCAAAAGCCGATCTGGAAAAATGGAAATCGGATCTGGCGTTTATTTCGGGACAGGTGGAGGCAGGCGGACGCGATGACGCCCAGCTTGTCGATCTCAAGGGGCGGGCGGACGGTATCGCCGCCGATGCTGCCGCAACCAACACCAAGCTTCGCGCGCGACTGGACCAGATCAAGACCCGGCTGGATGCACTGGGTGCCGCGCCCGGCGAAGGGCAGCCTCCGGAAGCCGACATGGTGACGGACGAGCGTAACCGGCTGACGGCGGAACGCGGCGAAGTGAATGCCATGGCCGGCGAGGTGGAGGCCACGGCCAATAATGCCGCACAAATTTCCAACAATATAACAGCCGTCCGCCGGGCGCTGTTTGCCGCAACGCTGTTCAAGCGAACGGAAGTCTCCGCCGAGACGCTCGGTGATGCCTCATCCGCCTTCCTGACGGAGCTCACCAACCTCAACAATGCCTTCAGCAGCTGGGCAGCCTATGTATGGAATTACAAGCGGCTGCCGATGTTCGGGGCGGTGACGCTGTCGATCATGGCCGCATTGCTGTTCCTGGTTGGCGGCTACCGTCTTTTCGGCAGTCGTATGGAGCGGCGCGCCTTCACGGGGGCACCATCCTATTTGAGACGGCTATCGGTGGCCTTCTGGTCCACCATGGTGCAGTCGCTGTCGCTGTTCCTGTTTCTGCTCACGTCGGCGTTTTTCCTTGATAATTTCAACGTGTTGCGGTCCGACATCGCGCCGATCCTGTTCGGCGCCATGGCGGTCACGGGCTTCGTTTATTTCGTGTCGCGGCTGAGCTATGCGATCTTTGCGCCGACGCAGCCGGAATGGCGCCTGCTGAAGGTTTCCAATCGCGGCGCACATCAGCTGTCCTCGGCCGTGCTTTTGATGGCGCTGGTGAATGGTCTCGATTATCTGTTCGGCACCATCAGCGAGACGCTTTATTCGCCGCTTATCGTCACCGTTGCCAAGAGTTTCGTCGCCTCGATCATCATCGGCCTCATTCTGCTCGCCGTATCGTTCCTGCGGCCGGTGATCGGCGAGGGGCAGGATTATGAGACCGGCAACCAGCGCCTGCCGCGCTGGCTCGTCATTCTGCTGCGCATCGGCGGCCTCGTTCTCATCGGCGCGTGCCTGACGGGTTATGTCGGTCTTGCGCGCTTCCTCGCCACGCAGATCGTTGCGACAGGCGCGGTGCTGGCCACCATGTATATCGGCATTCTCTCAGGCAAGGCCATTTCCCGGCAGGGCGCCTTCGCCGAATCGCTCGTCGGCCGTTACCTTGCCCGCCGTTATGGCCTTGGACCCGTGCCGCTCGATCAGGCCGGGCTTGTGGCGGGGGTTGGCATCTATGC
>NZ_QLNF01000012.1:367216-495341 GCF_003261015.1 Agrobacterium sp. MS2
ACCCGTGCCGCTCGATCAGGCCGGGCTTGTGGCGGGGCTTGGCATCTATGCCGTGGCCTTGACCTTCGGTGTGCCGCTTATCCTGTTTTCCTGGGGCTTCCAGCCCGGCGATATAGAAAGCTGGGCCTATCGCCTGCTGACGGGTATCACCGTCGGCAATGCCTCGATCTCGCTGATCGGCATTTTCGGCGGCATTCTCGTCTTCGCCATCGGTTACATCATCACCCGCTGGTTCCAGAAGTGGCTGGACAGCAACGTCATGGCGCGCGGCCAGGTGGATGCCGGCGTGCGCAACTCCGTCAAGACAGGCATCGGATATCTCGGCATTGCGGTTGCGGCCATTTTCGGCGTGTCTTCCGCCGGCCTCAACCTCTCCAGCCTGGCGCTGGTCGCTTCCGCCCTTTCGGTCGGTATCGGTTTCGGCTTGCAGAATATCGTGTCGAACTTCGTCTCCGGCCTCATCCTGCTGGTGGAGCGCCCCTTCAAGGTTGGCGACTGGGTGGTGACGGGAACGACCGAAGGCACGGTCAAGCGGCTTTCGGTGCGCGCAACGGAAATCGAGACCTTCCGCGGCCAATCGATCATCGTGCCGAATTCCGAATTCATCAATTCCTCCGTTGGTAACTGGACGCACCGCAACCGCATCATGCGCGCTGAAATCCCGGTCTCCGTTGCCTATGATTCAGACCCGCAGCGGGTCATGGACATTCTGCTTGAGCTGGTGCGCGCCCAGCCGCCGGTATTGCGCAATCCCGAGCCGCATGTGGAATTCCTCCGTTTCGGCGACTTTTCGCTGGATTTCGAACTGCGCTTCCATCTCGCAGACCTCTCGAATGGGCTTGCCGTGAAGAACTCCCTGAGGATCGCCATTCTCCAGCGCTTCCGCGAGGAGGGCATCGCCATCCCGTTCCCGCAACGCAACCTCAACATCCACGTGGAAGGCGACGCCAATCCGCAGATGCTGGCAGCCCTGCTTTCGGAGGAGGGCGACAAGGCGGTGGTGGCCCATACGGGCGCCGCATCGCCAGAGAAAGAGGCACCGAAAAACGACAAGGCAACAGAGCCGAAGGAGAAACCCGGCACGAAAGCGTAGATCGCTGTTGATCGCGGACATTGAGTTCCGGCCAAGGGTGCTCGCCGCTTTTCCCCTTCTCCTCGCCAGCGAGAAAGGTCGCGGCAGCGGGTTGAGGGGGCGCGCTCTGCGGAGTCCGGCAACGTTGCCCCTCATCCGATCCTTCGGGCCAGCTTCTCTCCGGCGGGAGAAGAAAAGAGCGGCAAAGCTGTGCAACGTTCGTCCGGCACGCTCCGCAATTTCTTCCCTGTCGCAGCACCCTATGGCCATGTCGCAATCAGGCGGCTGAACGACCCGCAAGCGCTTCATATTCCTCCCATCCAAAGCTGGCGGAATAAGGCAAGGCCGGCGCTTTTCAGGGGTTCTGTAAATGAAGACACATGCACGGGCGGTGGTGATCGGTGGCGGCGTCGTCGGCGTCTCGACGCTTTATCATCTGGCCAAGAAGGGCTGGAGCGACAGCGTGCTCATCGAGCGCAAGGAGCTGACCTCCGGTTCCACCTGGCACGCGGCCGGGCTTCTGCCGCTGTTCAACATGAGCTACTCGGTTGGCCAGATCCACAAATATTCCGTGAAGTTCTACGAGGAACTGCAGGAAGAGACCGGCATGAATGTCGGTTTCTCCAAGGTCTCCAACATCCGTCTCGCCCGCACCAAGGATCGCTGGGACGAATATATGTATTATGCCGGCATTGCCGAGACCATCGGCGTGCGCGTCAACATGCTGACGCCGGAGCAGGTGAAGGAGATCTGGCCGCTCTGCGAGACGGACGGCCTGCTCGGCGCCATCCAGCATCCTGACGATGGTTATATTCAGCCCGCCGATCTGACGCAGGCGCTGGCCAAGGGCGCGCGTGACCGCGGCGCGACCATCTATCGCAACACGACAGTCACCGCCATCGAGCAGCTTGAAGACGGTCACTGGAAGGTGACGACAGACAAGGGCGAGATCATCGCCGAACACATCATCTCCTGCACGGGCTCCTTTGCCCGCAAGACCGGCGAGATGGTCGGCATCAACATTCCGGTCATTCCGGTCGAGCATCAGTACATCGTCACCGAGCCGCATCCGGCCATTCAGGAACGCCGCCGCCAGGGCTTGCCGGAAATGGGCGTGCTGCGCGAATCCGACTCGGCCTGGTACATGCGTGAAGAGGCGGGCGGGCTGATCCTCGGTCCTTATGAAGTTGGCGCGCCGGTCTGTTATGTCGACGGTCCATCCGATGACAGCGAATATGAGCTGTTCCAGGAAGAACTCGACCGACTGATGCCGCATATCGAAACCGCCATGGTGCGCGTTCCGGCCTTCGGCGAAGTCGGCATCAAGAAGGTCTACAATGGCGCGATTGCCTATACGCCTGATGGCAATCCGATTGTCGGTCCTGCGCCGGGCCTGAAGAATTTCTGGCTGAACGAAGGCCACTCCTTCGGCATCACCGCCGCTGGTGGTGCTGGCTGGCAGCTGGCCGAATGGATCGTCGATGGCGAGCCGACGCTCGACCTGATGGGTGTCGATCCGCGCCGCTTCGGCCCTTACGCAACGGAAGGTTACCTCATCGCCAAGAACGAGGAAGCCTATGCCAACGTCTTCACCATGCATTACCCGGATGAAGAGCGCTCTGCCGCCCGTCCGCTGAAGACGACGCCGGTTTATGACCGTCTGAAGAAGCTCGGCGGCGTGTTCGGCTCCGTCTATGGCTGGGAGCGCGCCAACTGGTATGCGCCCGAAGGTTACGCGCTGCGTGAGGAAGACCTCGGCGTTGGCGCCGACGTCATCACCAGTCATAACCATGCACCGGCTCTGGATGACGGCCGTATCGTTGAGAAGTGGTCGTTCCGCCGCTCGAACTACTTCGAGCATGTCGGCAACGAAGTGAAGAACGTCCATCAGAATGTCGGCGTGCTCGATATGTCGGCCTTCGCGAAGATGGAGGTTTCCGGCCCTGGCGCGCGTGCCTGGCTCGACAGCATTCTCGCCAATGCGGTGCAGAAGAAGCGAGGCCGCATCGCGCTCACCCATCTTCTGACGCCGAATGGCGGCGTGAAGGCGGAGTTCACGGTCTATGAATGGGCGCCGGGCCGCTTCTACATGGTTTCGGCCGGTGGTCTCGAAGCGCATGACCATGACGTGCTGTTCCGCCTGGCGCCGACCGATGGCTCGGTCGTGCTGCAGCCGATCACCCAGAAATACGGCGTGCTGGTTCTGGCCGGTCCGAAATCGCGTGATCTCCTGAAGAAGCTGACCCGCACCAGCCTTGAGAACAAGGACTTCCCCTGGCTCACCGGCAAGCAGATTTCCGTCGGCGTTGCGACGGCGCATGCGCTACGCGTCAACTTCGTGGGTGAACTTGGCTGGGAGTTGCATCACCCGATCGAGATGCAGAACTACATCTTCGACCGGCTGATGGAAGCCGGTGCCGAATTCGGCATCAAGCCTTTCGGTATCCGCGCCATGGTTTCCATGTCACTCGAAAAGTCCTATCGCAATATGGGCCGCGAGCTTTCGGTGGAATACAATGCCTATGAATCGGGTCTCGACCGTTTCCTGCGCCCGGAGAAGAGCTTCATCGGCCGCGACGCACTGGTGGCCTACAAGGAGGCGGGCCTGAAGTCGGTCTTCTCGACGCTCACCGTGTCGGGCAATACGGATGTCGATGCGCGCGGTTCGGAAGCGATCTTCGATGAAAACGGCGCACTTGCAGGGCGCGCGACGAGCGGCGGTTTCGGCTGGCGTCTCGGCAAGTCGATCGCGCTCGCCATGCTCAAGCCGGAATATGCCGCAGTCGGCACCAAGCTGAAGATCCGCATTCTCGGCACGTCCTATGACGCTGAGGTGGTGGAAGAAAGCCCGTTCGACACCGACAACGCGCTTCTGCGCGCATAAGACCAAAATCCCCTCCCAAAATCGGAATACGGCCCCTCGCGGGCCGTATTTCCGTTTAAGTAAGCATGTGCTCAACTGATGCTTCAGGAAAAGTGCTATTAATCATTCTGAAAAATGAGCCTGCTATCTTCCGCTGACATACGATGGGGGATCGGGGCAGAATGAATTTCCTGGGCATCACGGGCATGCAATATTCGGGCGTGCCTTTTACCAATAACCGCATTTTACTGGCGGAAGACAGCAACGTGTTTACCCAGATGGTGAGCAGGCGGCTCAACGAGATGCTGGGCGTTACCGTGGAAGTATGCCGCTCCTTCGAGGAATTGCAGGCCTGCTACGAACATTCTTCCGAGCCGGTGACGCTCGCCATTTCCAACATCAACCTGCCGGGCGCGGAAAAGGGCGAAGCGCTGGAATATCTGATCGATCTATCGATCCCGACCATCGTTTTCACCAGCACCTTCCACGAGGCGACGCGTGAAACGCTGATCGCCAAGGACGTGGTGGATTATATTCTGAAAGACAATATCTTCGCCGTGGATATGCTGACGGAATCCGTCTGCCGCTTCCTCACCAACCACCGCCATCATGTGCTGATCGTTGACGACAGCCCGACGGCGCGGGCGCTGCTTTCGAGCCGTCTCAAGCGTTATAATTTCCGCGTCAGCCTGGCAGACAGCGGTGCGAAGGCGCTCGATATTCTAAGGGCCAATCCCGATATCGGCCTCGTCGTCACCGACTATAACATGCCCGACATTGACGGTTTCGAGCTGACGCGGCGCATCCGCACCGTGCGCGGCTCCCATGAACTGCGCATCATCGGTGTTTCCTCCTCCACCAACCGGCTGCTGTCGGCGCGTTTCCTGAAGGCTGGCGGCAATGATTTCATGCTGCGGCCCTTCATTGATGAAGAGTTCTATTGCCGCGTCAACCAGAACCTCGATACGCTGGTGCAGATACAGCTGGCGAAGTCCGGGGTGCGGCCGGCTGCGTAAGCCGGACGCTCGTCTTCAAAGCTGAGATTCAAGCGGCAGGAAACGCATGATGCCGGCGATGAGGCGGCGGCCGATAGCGGCGTCTGGCTCGCGCCGGTAGGTCTTGGTACGGCCCTGTTCCTCCGTCGTCCAGACGATGCGGTTGCTGCTGTCGATCTCCAGTTCAAAGCTCATCGTGCGGCGGATTTCCTCGGCGAATATTTCGTCCATGCAAGCGACCAGCGGCGGCGATGTGAAGACCACGCCCATCTCCGTGTTGAGGGAGGCCGAGCGCGGATCGAAATTCAGCGAGCCGATATAACCTGTCATGCCGTCACGCGTGAATGCCTTGGTGTGCAGGCTCGCCTGTCCGGAACCGCGCAGGGTGAAGTTCGGCTGGTCCACCTGCGAACGCAGCTCGTGCAGGCGCACGCCGCCCGAGAGAAGCGGCTTGCGATAACGGGCATACCCGGCGTGAACGGCGGCCACATCCGTCGCCGCCAGGGAATTGGTGAGGATGGCCAGCGATACGCCCCGTTCGGCAATATCAAGGAAAATCTCAACGCCCTGTTTGCCGGGAATGAAATAGGGGGATGTCACGTGCAGGCTGTCGCTTGCCGCCTGCAGCAGGGGCAGCAGGCTTTCCATCAGGAAGTTGTGGCCCTTCCGCCGTTTGCCTGCCGCTTTTTCCGGAGGATCGGCAAGCACATCCACGGAATCCACCCAGTGCATGCGGTCCGACATCAGGAAATGATCTCGGTCATACTGGCTTTCAACGCGCTCCAGATAAGGTTTGGCGGCTTCGCTTTTTGGCAGGGCGTCCAGCTCGCGCCGTAATCTTGCGAGTTTGCTCGGCCTGCGCGCCAGAAGCGAGCGAACGGGGACGGAAACGGCGCTGTTCCAGTAATCATCGAAGATTTCCGTTGCGTCGGTCACGACGTCACCGAAGCCGAGAATATCGAAATCGTGGAAATTCGCCCGTTCGGCGGCATCGAAATAGGCGTCGCCGATATTTCGACCGCCAACGATCACCGCGCGGCCATCGGCAATCCAGGCCTTGTTATGCATGCGGCGATTGACACTGCGAAAGCGCAGCAAAAGTTCCATGCCGCGATGGAGCATGTTCTCCCGCGCCCGGGTGGGGTTGAACAGGCGAAGTTCGATGTTGGGATGGCTGTCGATGGCGTGGAAAATTCGGTCTGACATGGAGACGCCGAGATCATCGAGCAGCAGCCGTACCCGCACGCCGCGATCGGCCGCCGCGATGACCTCGCGCATCATCAGCCGTCCCGTCAGGTCCGCATTCCACATGTAATACATGAGATCGAGGCTACGCCCGGCCGCGCGCGCCGCCGCGACGCGCACCGCAAATGCATCGAGATTGGAGTGTAGCAGGCACAGCGCATTCTTTTCGCTCCAGCCATTTTTTATGGTCTGCCAGTGCCGATCCAGCACGGTTTCGTCCTCAGTGACGGGCAGGGCGGCGGAGGGGCGTTTGGGAATGGATTTTTCCCGCTGTTTACCGATGACGACAAACAGGCTCGGCCCGACGAGCAGCAGAAGAATGATGATGAAGACCGTAAATGCAGTCACTTGTTTTGATCGCTCCCGGCCTGGAGAGTATCAGGCGGGATGGAAACGCGCGAGGGAATAAAGCGTTCATTTCGGTTCGGCGGCAGTATGAAAAACCGGTACAGGCGCGACAACGGGCTTGTCAAACACATAAGTGCGTGCTTATGTGTGTTTATGACAGAGAACGATATATTCCGGGCACTGGCCGATCCCACGCGCCGTGCCATTTTCGAAAAGCTGGCGGATGGTGCCATGAATGCCTCTGCCCTGCGCGAAGGGATCGAGATCAGTCAGCCGGCCATGTCGCAGCATCTTTCGGTTCTTCGCGGCGCCGGGCTAGTGGTTGAAAGACGGCAGGGCCGTTTCGTCAATTACGAGGTCGATCCGGAGGGGCTGACACGCATTGCTGCGTGGCTCGGCAAATATCGCGCCTACTGGCCACAGCGCATTGAGGCTCTCAAACTCCTGCTGAAGGATATGGACCAATGAACAGGGATGCAGCGGAAGCGCCGAAAAACGGCATTGAACTTGAATATGATCTGGACGAGCCGCCGCAAAAGGTCTGGCGCGCCATCAGCATTGCAGCGTTCCGTGAAAACTGGCTGCCGAACGAGGCTCTGGCGGAACCTGACGCGATCGACATCAAACCTGGCGAGGAAGTGCGCTACCGGCTGCGTGAAGACATTCCACCATTTCTGGAAAGCACCGTAACCTTCAGGATCGCGGCCAATGCCGAGGGCGGCACCAGCCTTCGCATCATTCATGAACTGCCCACAAATACCGGCCGGACGATGAAGGCCGCTGCAAACCACAACTGCCCGCCGATCAAGCTCGCCGCCTGATCCCACTCGTTTCCCGACATTTCCAAACACAGGAGTTCGCCGATGCGCGAAGTGATGCAACTCGTCCCTATGGTCGTCGAACAATCATCAAGGGGAGAAAGATCTTTCGACATTTATTCGCGCCTGCTGCGGGAAAGGATCATCTTTCTCAATGGCGAGGTCAACGATGCAGTTTCAGCGCTCGTCTGCGCGCAATTGCTGTTTCTCGAAGCGGAAAACCCGAAGAAGCCGATCCATCTTTATATCAATTCTCCGGGTGGCGTCGTGACGAGCGGCCTGGCGATGTATGATACGATGCATTACATCCGCGCCCCGGTTCACACACTCTGTATGGGCACGGCCCGTTCCATGGGATCGTTCCTGCTAATGGCGGGCGAACCGGGCGAGCGCACAGCACTTCCCAATGCCAGCATCCACATTCATCAACCGCTGGGCGGTTTCCAGGGACAGGCATCGGACATGCTGATCCACGCCGAGGAGATGCAGCAGACCAAGCACCGCATGACGCGGCTTTACGCCGAACATTGCAAACAGAGTTATGAGAAATTCGAAGCGGCCATGGATAGGGATTTTTTCATGACGGCGGAGCAAGCGTTGGAATGGGGTCTGATCGACCGCGTTCTGGGCGTTCGTGAGGATATCGCGGCGTAGTGCCGGGTACTATCCGCAAGATGTTGTTTCCATATCAACACAAAAGGCAGCGCCAATGCGCTGCCTTTCAAAGGTCCATCCGGATGATTAAATATCCAGATTATCTGCAAAAGCCGCCCGCTCCTGAATGAAGCGGAAACGGGCATCGGCCTTGGTGCCCATCAGATTGTCGACAGCCTCGCGCGTGCCCTCGAAGTCCACGTCATCGATCTCGACGCGCAGCAGGGTGCGCTTTTCGGGGTCCATGGTGGTTTCCTTGAGCTGGGCGGCCATCATTTCACCGAGGCCTTTAAAGCGGCCCACTTCGACCTTTTTGCCCTTGAAGACGGTTTCCATCAGCTCGGCGCGGTGGGCGTCGTCGCGGGCATAGGCGGATTTCGCGCCCTGACGGATGACGTAGAGCGGCGGCACTGCCAGATAGAGGTGGTTGCCGCGAATAAGTTCCGGCATTTCCTGATAGAAGAAGGTGATGAGCAACGAGGCGATATGGGCGCCGTCGACGTCGGCATCGGTCATGATGATGATGCGCTCATAACGCAAATCTTCTTCGCGGTACTTGGTACGGGTGCCGCAGCCGAGCGCCTGGATGAGATCGGCGATCTGCTGGTTGGCGGAAAGCTTTTCGCGGCTGGCACTGCCGACGTTGAGGATTTTACCACGCAGCGGCAGAATGGCCTGATTGGCGCGGTTGCGCGCCTGTTTGGCCGAGCCGCCAGCCGAGTCACCCTCGACAATGAAAAGTTCGGCGCCTTCGGCCGTGTTCTGGGAGCAATCCGCCAGTTTGCCGGGCAGACGCAGCTTGCGCACGGCGGTCTTGCGGTTGACTTCCTTTTCCTTGCGGCGGCGCATACGCTCTTCCGAGCGCTCGATGACCCAGTCGAGCAGCTTTGCCGCCTCGGCCGGGTTGCCGGTCAGATAGTGGTCAAATGGGTCGCGCAGCGCGTTTTCGACGATGCGCTGGGCTTCGACGGTGGCGAGCTTGTCCTTTGTCTGGCCGACGAATTCCGGCTCGCGGATGAAGACGGAGAGCATGCCGGCCGCCGAAATCATCACGTCATCGGTGGTGATGTCCTTGGCGCGCTTGTTCTGCGTCAGGTCGGCATAGTTCTTCAGACCCTTGGTGAGCGCGATGCGCAGGCCCGCTTCGTGCGTGCCGCCTTCGGGGGTTGGGATGGTGTTGCAATAGGAATGGATCTGCGTGTCGCCGCCATACCAGGTGACTGCCCATTCCAGCGCGCCGTGGCCGCCGGTCTTTTCGGTGCGGCCAGAAAAAATCTCGCGGGTGACGGTAAATTCCTTGCCGAGCGTGGCGGCGAGATAATCCTTCAGGCCGCCCGGGAAATGGAACACGGCCTTTTCGGGGATTTCTCCATCGGCCGGCACCATGCCGGGATCGCAGCTCCAGCGGATTTCGACGCCGCCGAAGAGATAGGCTTTGGAGCGGGCCATGCGGAAGATGCGGGCCGGTTCGAATTTCGCGTGATCGCCGAAGATTTGCGGATCGGGATGGAAACGCACGCGGGTGCCGCGGCGATTATGCACGTCGCCAAGCTCTTCCAGCGGACCGATCGGCAGGCCGCGCGAAAAACGCTGGCGGTAAAGCTTGCGGTTTCGTGCCACTTCCACTTCGAGAAGATCGGAGAGCGCATTGACCACGGAGACGCCGACGCCGTGCAGGCCGCCAGAGGTCTCGTAGGCCTTGCCGTCGAACTTGCCGCCGGCATGCAGCTTGGTCATGATGACTTCGAGCGTCGATTTGCCCGGAACCTGCGGGTGGTTCTCGACGGGAATGCCACGGCCGTTATCGGTGACCGTCAGGAAGCCTTCGGCATCGAGATGAACCTCGATGAAATTGGCGTGACCGGCGACGGCCTCGTCCATGGAGTTGTCGATGACTTCGGCGAAGAGGTGGTGCAGCGCCTTCTCGTCCGTGCCGCCGATATACATGCCGGGACGCATGCGCACCGGCTCGAGGCCCTCAAGCACGCGGATCGATGATGCGCCGTAGTCGTCACCGGCTGGAGACGCGGGCGGCGGAGGGGCAGACGACGCGACGGGGGCCGCGGCTGCAACGGCTGCGGGTTTCTGCTGCACGTTCACATTGGCAGCAGCGGTCGCCGGGGCCTTCACGGGCTTCGCCGCGTCCTCGTTCGTGTCCGTGTCGCTGTTTCGTGCCGCCGGAAGACCGGAGAAGAGATCGTTGCTGTCGTCCATCATGTCCAAAGTTCAAAAGCGTGTGTCAGAATTTCGCCATGCGAATCATTTTGCCATCAGCGTCAATATACCGCCAAATGTGGTTCCCGTCCGATTGAACCGGGGTCCGCCTGGGCGAGCGCGGCGCATCCTATGCCACGATTGTGTCAGGGTTTCGCAACAGGAGGATTGCGCTGCCGGCCTTGCGATGGCAAGTCTCGCAGCCACGAATGAACGGTTAGCCAAGGCATGTCCACAGCTCATTTCACGTTTTGTACTCTTTTCAGCCTGACTGTGGCGGCCATGCCCGTCGCAGCCTCCGCCGCCGACGGGCCGCTGCGGCCTTTCAAGGACGAGTTGTTTTCCGCGCAGACGGTGCTTTCCACGGGCGATGGCGGCGCATCCGAAGTCATCGATTACAAGGAGATGCGCGACATCAACGGCCGCGACGAGGTGCCGGAGCGGCGGGTGAAGCGGCAATATGTGGATATGGCGCCGAAGAAGGTGCAGGCGCTGGAAACCGTGTCCGCTGAGGGCAGGGCGCTTGAGGTCGGCCGCGTCGGCCCGGCCAGCGGGCAGGCGTTCACCATCATCTTCATCCATGGGCGCGGCGGTGACCGGCGGCTTGGCATGAACGACTATACGTTCGGCGGTAATTTCAACCGGCTGAAAAATCTGGCCGTGACCAATGGCGGCACCTATTACGTGCCGAGTGTTCGTTCTTTCGATGAGAACGGCGTTGCCGACATTGCGGCGCTTATTGCGGATGTGGCCAAAAAATCCGGCGGCAAGCCTGTCATATTGACCTGCGCCTCAATGGGCAGTTTCATCTGCTATGGCATTAGCCGCGACAAGGCAGCCGTTGCCAATCTCAAGGGAATGGCGATCCTGGGGGGCGCGGTCGATCCCGATTTTCCGAAAAGCGCTTTCGCGAAGGCGAAGAAGCCGGTCTGGTTTACCCATGGCAGCGCCGACAAGGTTTATTCGGCCGATCAGCAGGCGACGATCTTCCGCACGTTGTTGAAGGCTGGGGAGCCCGCGCGGTTCACGCGCTATGAGACTGGCAGCCACGGCACGCCGGTGCGGATGACCGACTGGCGGGCGGTTCTGAACTGGATTTTGAGCCGATAAGGGATCGCGGCGGGCTCGGTCACGACAAATTTTCCAGATTTGCCGCTGGTTTTAACCCTTGGGCCGCTTTTTTGTACCAATTGCTGCCCGCTGCGGTTAAAGGAATATCCGGGAAATTGCGGCAGAGCTTCTGTCGTGATCAAGGGCCGTCAGCGGCTGAGGGATAGGGCGCCGCCAGGGCTGCGCCCCGAGACAAAGGGAATGGGATACGCATGACGCCGAATGTTCGACCGCTTGTTGCCGGAAACTGGAAGATGAACGGCACGCGTGCCTCGCTCGACCAGATCAAGGCCATGGCAGAGGGTGTCAAGGGCGCGCTGTCCGAGAAGGTGGATGCGCTGATCTGCCCGCCTTCGACCTTGCTTTACGTCGCGACTGCGCTCTGCGATGACAGCCCGCTGATGATCGGCGCTCAGGATTGCCACCAGAACGCCTCCGGTGCCCATACTGGCGATATTTCCGCCGAGATGATTGCCGACTGCTTCGGCACCCACGTCATCGTTGGTCACTCCGAGCGCCGCACCGACCATGCCGAGACTGATCACCTGGTTCGCGCCAAGGCATCTGCCGCCCATGCGGCCGATCTCATCGCCATTGTCTGCATTGGCGAAACGGCCGATGAGCGCAAAGCGGGCCAGACGCTCGATATTCTGAAGCGCCAGCTTGCCGGCTCGCTGCCGGATGAGGCAACGGCGGAAAATACCGTTATCGCTTATGAACCCGTCTGGGCGATCGGCACCGGTCTTACGCCGACGGTGGACGATGTGCGCGAGGCTCATGCCTTCATGCGTGACGAGCTCGTCAAGCGCTTCCGCGATGCCGGAAAGACCATGCGCATCCTTTATGGCGGATCGGTAAAGCCGGCCAATGCGCTGGAGTTGATGGGCGTTGAAAACGTCGATGGCGCGCTGATTGGTGGCGCGAGCTTGAAAGCGTCGGACTTCCTGTCCATCTATGCGGCATATGAGCGACTGACGGCCTGAATGAGGCTTTCCTGAAAGAGTATCGGGAAAGGGCTTGGAATAAGCCTTCGCCTCATGTAAAGAGCCGCAAAACCTTCTTTATGGTGCTCCGCGCGGGGCATGGAATGGATTGTCATGCAGACCGTTTTGATTGTTATTCACCTCATGATCGTGCTGGCGCTTGTCGGCGTGGTCCTGATCCAGCGTTCCGAAGGCGGCGGCCTCGGTATCGGCGGCGGTTCGGGCTTCATGTCCGCGCGCGGAACGGCCAATGCCCTGACGCGCACCACCGCGATCCTTGCGGCGCTGTTCTTTGCAACGTCGCTCGGCCTTGGTCTTCTGACCCGTTACGAATCGCGTCCGACCGATATCCTGAACCGTATTCCGGCCACGCAGGGCCAGGGTAACGGCATTCTCGACACGCTCGGCCCGTCGACGACGCCTTCGACGCCGGCTCCGGCTGAAAATGGTGTTCCGACCAATAACGGTGCTGCTGCTCCCGCACAGACCACACCGGCTCCGGCCGCTTCCGGCACGGCCGCTCCGGCCCCGGCGCAGCCCGCCGATCCGAACGCAGTTCCGACCGGTCAATAAGCCCGGTTCTGATTTAACGCTCCGGCAGGCCAAAAGCCTGCCGGTTTTCTTTTGTTCGCATTCCGGCCAGTTGAATTGTGAATTCGTCAACAGCGAATTTGCAACAGCATGAAATTTGGGCTGGCGGAATCAGAGGTAAAAAGGTATCCGGTGAATCCCATGGCGCGATATGTATTCATCACAGGCGGCGTGGTCTCCTCTCTCGGTAAGGGCATCGCAGCTGCTGCACTCGGAGCTTTGCTGCAATCCCGTGGTTATCGGGTGCGGCTTCGCAAACTCGACCCCTATCTGAACGTCGATCCCGGCACCATGAGCCCGACACAGCACGGCGAAGTGTTCGTGACTGACGACGGTGCCGAGACGGACCTCGACCTTGGCCACTATGAGCGCTTTACCGGGCGTTCGGCCACCAAGACCGACAACATCACCACCGGTCGCATCTACAAGAACATCATCGACAAGGAACGGCGCGGCGATTATCTCGGCGCAACGGTTCAGGTCATTCCGCACGTCACCAACGAGATCAAGGATTTCGTGATCGAAGGCAATGACGATTACGACTTCGTCATCTGCGAGATCGGCGGCACGGTGGGTGACATCGAGGCGATGCCGTTCATGGAAGCGATCCGTCAGCTCGGCAACGACCTGCCGCGCGGCACGGCGATCTATCTTCACCTGACGCTGATGCCCTATATTCCGGCGGCAGGCGAATTGAAGACCAAGCCGACCCAGCATTCCGTGAAGGAGTTGCAGGCTCTCGGCATTCACCCCGACATCCTTTTGGTGCGCGCCGACCGGGAAATCCCGGAAGCGGAACGCCGCAAGCTTTCGCTGTTCTGCAACGTGCGTCCCTCCGCCGTCATCCAGGCGCTGGATGTGGCGAATATCTACGACGTTCCGATCGCCTACCACAAGGAAGGCCTCGATTCGGAAGTGCTGGCCGCTTTCGGCATCGAGCCGGCGCCTAAGCCGCGTCTGGAGCAGTGGGAAGAGGTCTGCAACCGTATCCGCACGCCGGAAGGCGAAGTGACGATTGCGATCGTCGGCAAATATACCGGCCTCAAGGACGCGTATAAGTCGCTGATCGAGGCGCTGCATCACGGCGGCTTCGCCAACCGCGTCAAGGTCAAGCTCGAGTGGATCGAGTCGGAAGTCTTCGAAAAGGAAGATCCGACGCCCTATCTCGAAAAGGTCAACGGCATTCTGGTGCCGGGCGGCTTTGGCGAGCGCGGTTCGGAAGGCAAGATCATGGCGGCGCAGTTTGCGCGTGAGCGCAACGTGCCCTATTTCGGCATCTGCTTCGGCATGCAGATGGCGGTCGTGGAAGCGGCCCGTCATCTGGCCGGCATCGAAAATGCCTCTTCGACCGAATTCGGTCCGACGTCGGAGCCGGTTGTCGGCCTCATGACCGAATGGGTGAAGGGTAACGAGCTGGAGAAGCGCTCCTCCAAGGGCGATCTCGGCGGCACGATGCGCCTCGGCGCCTATAAGGCGGCGCTGAAGAAGGATACCAAGATCGCCGAGATTTATGGCTCCACGGATATTTCCGAGCGCCACCGTCACCGCTACGAGGTAAACGTGGACTACAAGGACCGGCTGGAAGAATGCGGCCTCGTCTTCTCCGGCATGTCTCCGGATGGTGTGCTGCCGGAAACGGTGGAATATCCTGATCATCCGTGGTTCATCGGTGTTCAGTACCATCCGGAATTGAAGAGCCGTCCGCTCGACCCGCATCCACTTTTCGCCAGCTTCATAGAAGCGGCGGTGGAGCAGAGCCGGCTGGTTTGACGGTTTGAAGGATTATGAAGAGGGCCGCGAAAGCGGCCCTTTTTTGTTTGGGCAATAGTGCGTCTCAGGATGCACTATGCGAGTGTTCGCCGACGGCGCCTTACCCCAAAAAATTATGCTTCCGCAGCCACGCCTCGTACCAGTTCGGCCATTCCTCTGTGGGGGTGCCGGGCTTGCCCATGCCGAACCCGTGGCCGCCGGATGCGATCGGATGAAGTTCGACATCCACGCCAGCCTTTTCACAGGCGTCTCGCATGAGCCGGCTGTTGGCTGGATTGGAGATCCGGTCGTCATCCGCCTGTGCCAGGAAAATCGGCGGGCAATCCTTGCGCACATGGCTTTCCACCGACCATTCGCTTGTGGCCTTATCTGTCGGGTGTCTGCCGACAAGCGATCTGCGGGTCGAGGTATTGTCATAGGGAGCGGCAAGCGTGATGACTGGGTAGATCAGCGCTGCGATATCCGGGCGGGCTGATTGCCCGTCAATGTCGTCGATACGATCATAAGACGTAAAAGCCGAGCGGGCGGCGGCAAGCCCCATCAGGTGGCCACCCGCAGAAAAGCCAAGCCCGCCGATCCTGTGCGGATCAATCTGCCAGTCCGAAGCGCGTGCACGCACCAGACGAAACGCGCGCTGCACATCCTGCAACGGTGCAAGTGGTCCGAGCGTCCATCCTTCAATCGGCAGACGGTAGCTGAGGACAAAAGCGTAAATGCCTCTGGCCGCGAGCCAGCGTGCGGCGGGATAGGATTCCTTGCCTTCCTCTATGCGTTTATATCCACCGCCTCCTGCGATGATCATCGCTGACCCATTTGGCTTTTCCGGGGCAAATATCTCAAGGCTTGGTATGGTGATGTTGGTGACGGCGCCTTTTTTGCTGATATCCGTAGGGCCGTCTGGACCGCCACCACCGGGCGGGCTGCCGGGCCAAAGCGCAAGACGGCGCGGATTGTCTTTAGCAAGCAGATTTGGGATTTTCACTGATGTGGCGAGGAATGCCCCGGCAAAAAGAAGGCTGCGGCGGCAGATCATGATGTCTTCCTCCATCAGGCACTTGGATCCGGTATTCTCCCGGTAGAGCAGTTTATGAGGCCTATATAAAAACCAACAGGACAATATGGTTGCAACAAGATATTCCGGTTCGGGTCAGCGATGTCACAGTCTCTCTGCGGCGTGTCAATCAAGCAAACAAAAACGGGCCCGAAGGCCCGTTTTAACTCCAGTGACAAATCCCGACCGTCTTACTTCGGCCCGATCATGTTCTCCGGGCGCACATACTGGTCGAATTCCTCGTTGGTGAGGTATCCGCCACCAACGGCTTCCTCGCGCAGGGTCGTGCCGTTCTTGTGGGCGGTCTTGGCGATCTTGGCGCAGATGTCGTAGCCGAGCTTGCCGTTCAGTGCAGTGACGAGCATCAGAGAGTTTTCGACCCCCTTCTTGATGTTGTCTTCGCGGGCCTCGATGCCGACGACGCAATTGTCGGTGAAGGAGACGGCCGCGTCGCCCAGAAGCTGGACGGACTGCAGGAAGTTATAGGCCATCATCGGGTTATAGACGTTGAGCTCGAAGTGGCCCTGCGAACCGGCGAAGGAGAGCGCTGCATTGTTGCCGAAGATGTGGGCGCAAACCTGCGTCAGTGCTTCCGACTGGGTAGGGTTGACCTTGCCCGGCATGATGGACGAGCCGGGCTCGTTTTCCGGCAGCGAGAGTTCGCCGAGACCGGCGCGGGGGCCGGAGCCGAGGAAGCGGATGTCGTTGGCGATCTTGAAGAGTGCCGCTGCTGCCGCGTTGATCGCGCCATGCGAGAAGACCATGGAATCATGCGAGGCAAGCGCTTCGAACTTGTTCGGCGCGGTGACGAAGGAAAGGCCGGTGATCTTCGAAATTTCCTCGGCGACCTTTTCGGCAAAACCAACAGGGGCATTGAGGCCCGTGCCGACGGCCGTGCCGCCCTGGGCGAGCTTGGAAAGCGCAGGCAGGGTGGTTTCGATGTTGGCTATGGCGGAGGCGACCTGCGCGGCGTAACCGGAGAATTCCTGGCCGAGCGTCAGCGGCGTTGCATCCTGCGTGTGAGTGCGGCCGATCTTGATGATCTTTTCGAACTGCTTGACCTTGGCTTCCAGCGCCTTGTGCAGGTGCTTCAGGCTCGGCAGCAGGTGGTGAACGATCTGCTCGACGCAGGCGATGTGCATCGCCGTCGGATAGGTATCGTTCGAAGACTGGCTCATATTGACGTGGTCGTTGGGATGAACCGGCTTCTTGCTGCCCATTTCGCCGCCGAGCATCTCGATTGCGCGGTTGGAAATCACCTCATTGGCGTTCATGTTGGACTGGGTGCCTGAGCCGGTCTGCCAGACGACGAGCGGGAAATGTTCGGTCAGCTTGCCGTCGATGACTTCCTGTGCGGCGGCGATGATGGCTTCACCGATCTTCGGGTCGAGGCCGGCGAGCGCCATGTTGGCACGGGCGGCGGCCTGCTTGACGATGCCGAGCGCGCGAACGACAGAAGCGGGCTGCTTTTCCCAGCCGATCTTGAAGTTGCCGAGCGAGCGCTGCGCCTGCGCGCCCCAGTAGCGATCGGCCTGAACTTCAATAGGGCCAAATGTATCGGTTTCCGTCCGTGTGGCTGTCATCAATCTTGCCTTTTTACTCGTGTTCCTCCGCCAAAACGGCGCCTTCGCCCGCCTTGCGCGGCCGATATATAGAATCATCGCGGCGGCAAAGAAAGCCGCTGTAATGCGGCGCGGGAAGATATTTCCGGTCGTTGCGCGGCGATTTGCCTGCAGCGAATGCAGCAAGGCGAAAAACCCGGCCGCGTGGCATTTTTACTACGTCATGAAAAGGCAGGGAAACCGGGCTTGTACCGGGGCGGGCGCTCAAAGCAAAGTGAATGAAATAAATAGAAATTTAACCATTCTCGCCAATTCTGGAAATTACGTTTTTACGGCTTTGGCTGTATTATGAGGTTCATTTCGGCACGATTTTGAGCTTTGGGCGTTTTCTTTTCAACAGGCCGTTGATCGGCTAGACAGGCATGAAACTAATGCCCGCCGTTTTTCCGGTGGTGCTGGGTGCTACGAGGATCAAATTGCAAGTCACATCTGGAAAATCATCGGCAGCACTGGTGCTGGCTCTCGGTCTTTCCGTTTCCACCGCTCTTCCCGGCAGCGCCGGTGCGGTGACCCTGATGGACCTCCTGCGCGGCGGGCCCGGCAAGATCGCGCGGGATCGCGGCGAGTTGCCGCCGGCCGGCATCGTCACCTCGCCATCCGGCTCCGGATCGGGCGCCGGTCAGAGTGCTGATGCTTCCGATCCCGAGCCTTTGCCCCGCGTTTCCGGCCCACGTTATTATGATTACAAAGCGGATACGGCCCGGGCGGTGAACACCGCGAATTTCGGCGAAGGCCTTGCCAATCTCAAGTTTAGCGCCACGCCCGAGATCGCCAAGGCGCTTGAGGCTTATTACGGCGCTGGCGGAAAGACGTTGTGGGTATCCGGTGGCGAACTGACCGAGCGCGCCAACGCCGCCATCGCTTTCCTGGAGACGGTTGGCGAAAGCGGTCTCGATCCCGCCGATTACAGCATTTCCGCACCGGCCAAGGATGTGACCGCGAGTATCAGCAGCAATGTTGCCGGCACCACATCGAACGGCACACCGGTCGAGACGGCTTCGGCGCCTGTTTCCGATGCCTATCAGCGGGCGCAGATGCAGTTCGAGCTGGCGCTGTCCGCCAAGGTTCTCGCCTATGTGCAGGATACGACCCGTGGCCGCGTCGATCCGAACCGGCTGTCCGGTTACCATGATTTCAAGCGCAAGACGGTGAACCTCGCTCCCGTGCTGAAGCTTGCTGGCCTTAGCCCAGATGTGGCCGCTTATCTGCGCAGCCGCGAGCCCTCCAGCACCGAGTATCAGGCGCTGAAGGCAGAGCTTGCCCGCCTGCGTGGCGAGGGCGATGCCGCCCATGTCGTTCGTGTTCCCGCCGATCTGGTGCTGAAGCCCGGCAACAGCAGCGCTGACATGGCGAGTGTCGTCAAGGCTATCGAACATCGGGCTTCTCCCGCCTTCAAGGCGGAACATGCCGCAACGATCTCCGCTTACCAGCAGACGCCGGATTACACGCCCGATCTCGTCGATCTGGTGAAGGCGTTCCAGAGCGAAAATGGCCTGAAGGCGGATGGCGTCATCGGTCGTGCGACCGTGCGCGCCATGGTCGGCGAAAGCAACGACGCGAAGATCGCCAAGGTGCAGGTGGCCATGGAGCAGATCCGCTGGCTGCCGGCCGATCTCGGCCAGCGTTACGTCTTCATCAACCAGCCCGCCTTCATGGCCTATTACCACAATGATGGCCTCGAACAGTTCGGCATGAAGGTCGTGGTCGGCTCCAAGGCCAATCAGACTTATTTCTTCCAGGACGAGATTCAGACCGTCGAGTTCAATCCCTATTGGGGCGTACCGCAGTCGATCATCATCAACGAAATGCTGCCGAAGCTGCGCCGTGACCCATCATACCTCGATCGCCTGGGTTACGAAGTGCAGGTGAATGGGCGCGCCGTGTCGTCCTCCAGCGTCAACTGGTATGGCTCGACCAACGCCGTTTCCGTGCGCCAGCCGCCGAGCAGCGACAATGCGCTGGGCGACCTGAAAATCCTCTTCCCCAACGCACATGCCATCTACATGCATGACACGCCGGCCAAAAGCTTCTTCAACCGCGACATGCGGGCGCTGAGCCACGGCTGTATCCGCCTGGTCGACCCGCGCCGCATGGCGGCTGCCGTTCTCGGCACCAGCGTTGACAAGGTTGGCGAGCAGATTGCGTCAGGCAAGAACCGCGCCGTGCAGGTGCCGGAAAAGATTCCAGTTTATGTGGCCTATTTCACCGCCTGGCCGGATAAGGACGGCAAGGTCCAGTTCTTCGACGATGTCTATGATCGCGACAGCTACGTGCAGAAGGCCTTTGCGGTGACGACGAAGGCAAGGGCTGCTTCGATCTGATAGGTCGCACCTAGAAAAAGCGCCGGAAACGGCGCTTTTTTGTTCCGGCGATTGCGGTTCTGGCTACTGCTTGAAAAGTGCGAATGCGAGGTCGCCATCGTCATCGATCGTTGCAGCGCGGCTAAGCGCGTCTTCAAGCGATGATTTGCCGACTAGCAGTTCGTAAAACAACATATGGACGAAAAGTGGCGTCGCCGCACCGTCCGGGTAACCCGCCGAAGCAATGTAGGCTTTCGCGCCGCCTTCAATAAAGGCCTTCCCGAAAGCATCGTAGCCCGTGCAGCACGCCGTGCTGAAAATTACAGTGCCCGACAGGTGGACTTTTCCCAGAATTGCTTCAACAGGCAGGCTGCCCTCGCGCAATTTCAATTGGGTCACGTCGGGATTGATGTCTCCGATCACGAGGCCATTTTGATCGCCATGGCCGCTGATGATGAGATAGGGCGGCGGGTTATCAGGTTGATTCAGGCACGCCAGAATATCTTCCGGCGTTCCCGGGAGGTGCAGGCGAACCGCGGCTCCCAGGCTCTCCAATATAGCGCGCAAAAGTAGAGCTTCGCCTGTGTCGCCCACCGCGATGATGCTTACAGCCTTGCGCGGGAAAAAGAACTTTTCGTCGACCATCCCGATTTCGTCAGCACGCAGCACTCAAGCCGCAGCAGCGCCTCTTTCAATCAGCTTCGCGAACAAATCAGGTGTCAGGGCTTCGAAATCATCGATGACGACAGCTGGCTCGAGCTCGGCCATCGGTATATCCGTGTAACCGAAGGTGACGCCGATGGAGGGCACGTTGGCGTTTTTCGCGGCGAGGATATCGTTGATGCTGTCGCCGACCATGATCGTGCGCGCCGGGTCACCACCGGCCTTTTCGATGGTCCCCAAGATATGGCGCGCATCCGGCTTGCGGAATTCGAACGTGTCGCCACAGGTGATGGCCGCGAAATACGGCGTAAGGCCGAGTTTTTCGAGCAGCGGTACAGCGAGGACCGCGGTCTTGTTGGTGCAGACGGCAAGCGTTATGCCGGCTTTCGAGAGCGCATCCAGGGTGTTGACGATGCCGGGGTAAGGGCGGCTTTCGCCGGGCATTTCAGCGCGATAGTGCGTGATGAAGCGTTCGTAGAGCGGATCGATTTCGGCTTCCGGCAGTTCCGTTTCGCGCAGTGCAAAGGCGCGCTTGATCATGACCCGTGCGCCCTGGCCGACGAGATGCGTCAGGTCGTCATAGGTGACGGGCGCAAGCCCGGCGGCGGCAATGGTATGGTTGAGGCTCGAGACGAGATCGGCGGCGGTATCGACCAGCGTACCGTCGAGATCGAAAATGGCGAGCGGGGAGAGCGGGCGGGATGTCACGGAAACGGCCTCTTGTAGAATGCGGGGCTGAGCTATTCATGCTTTCATTCGCGCCAAGCCTAGGCAAAGCCTCCTGTCTTTGCAACCGCATCACAACGTTCTGTTCGTTGCCTTGAAAAAGGCTTTCGTTTGGCTTTCGACCCGTGTAAACAGCACGGCGACGACAAAGCTACCGGAGTTTCAGGCACATGGATGCCCGCCAGATGAAGATCAAGGCCGCCGAGGCCGCATTGTCCCATGTACAGGATGGGATGCGGCTCGGTATCGGCACGGGTTCGACGGCCGAGGAATTCGTCCGGCTTCTGGCCGAGAAGGTCGCCGCCGGCCTCAAGGTCGAGGGCGTGCCGACATCCGAGCGCACCGCGCGTCTGTGCGTCGAGCTTGGCGTGCCACTGAAATCTCTCGATGAATTGCCGGAACTGGATCTGACCATTGACGGTGCGGATGAGGTTGACCACGCGTTGCGGCTCGTCAAGGGCGGCGGCGGTGCACTGCTGCGCGAGAAGATCGTCGCGGCGGCATCCGCACGCGTGATCGTCATAGCCGACCAGAGCAAGGTTGTGGAGACGCTGGGCGCCTTTCCTCTGCCCATCGAGATCAATCCGTTTGGTCAGGTTGCGACCCGCATCGCCATCGAAAAGCTGGCATCGCGGTCCGGCCTGTCGGGTGAGTTGAAGCTTCGCTCTTCCGGTGACGGCGTCTTCATGACGGATGGCGGACACCTTATTCTCGACGCATCTTTTGGCCGTATTCCTGATGCAGAAGCGCTAGCACGCGAGCTGAACACGATTCCCGGTGTCGTCGAGCACGGACTTTTCATAAATTTGGCATCGCTTGCCATTATCGCTGGCCCTGAAGGCGCCCGCGTGATGCAGGCAGTATAACAGGAGCGAGATTTTCATGATCAAACTAGCGGGACTGGGCAAAGCTGCCGCTGCTTCGATCCTCATTTCCGGCATCGTGTTCGGTACTGCCGCACGCGCCCAGGAAATTTCCGAAGCGCATGTTGCTGCCGCGCGGCAGGCGATCGCCTCTCTTGGCGTTACCGACCGTTTCGACGACATTCTGCCGGGACTGGCCGAGCGTCTGAAGGCCGAACTTATTCAGGCTTCGCCGAATGTTCAGGATGCGATCACCGCGACGGTTGACGCCAAGGCGCTTGAGCTTGCACCGCGCCGCGCCGATCTCGAGCGTGAGGCCGCGCTGACCTATGCACGTGCTTTTTCGGTCGAGGAACTGAACGCCATCTCCACCTTCTACAGCAGCGAAGCTGGCAAGAAGCTGTTGAAGGACGGCCCGATTGCGACCCGCGAACTGATGAAGGCTGCCGATATCTGGGCCGCCGGTATCAACCGCGATCTCAACGCTGCCAGCATGACCGAACTGCAGAAGGTCGCAGGCGCTGATCTGAAGCCGCTTCCGGCGGATCACAATGCCACGGGTGGCGCTCCGGCTGCCAAGCCATAAGGCGCTTTTCCAGGTTCAGAAATATTCAAAGCCCGGCCGCAAGACCGGGCTTTTCATTTGTGCGCCGCAGCACCTATATGTGGCGTGAATGCACCGCTGCCCATTTGCGGCTGATGGCGGTTTTGATCAGGGGTTTTGACTATGACAGCTTATGACTACGATCTCTTCGTCATCGGTGGCGGTTCCGGCGGCGTGCGCAGCGGCCGTGTGGCTGCCTCGCTCGGCAAGCGCGTGGCGATCGCCGAGGAATACCGCTATGGCGGCACCTGCGTCATCCGCGGCTGCGTGCCGAAGAAGCTGTTCGTCTACGCCTCGCAGTTCCCCGAGCATTTCGAGGATTCTGAAGGTTTCGGCTGGAGCGTCGGCGAGCGCAGCTTCGACTGGAAAAAGCTGATCGCGGCGAAGGACAAGGAAATCACCCGTCTCGAAGGGCTCTACCGTAAGGGTCTGGAAAACGCCAAGGCCGATATTTTCGACAGCCGGGCGGAACTCGTGGATGCCCATACCGTCAAGCTGACGAAAACCGGAGAAACCTTCACCGCCGAGCGCATCGTCATCGCTGTCGGCGGCACGCCGAACGAACACAAGGCGCTGCCCGGCCATGAGTTGACGATTTCGTCCAACGAGGCTTTCGATCTCGTGGAGCTGCCGAAATCGATCCTGATTGCCGGCGGCGGTTACATCGCGGTGGAATTCGCCAATATCTTCCACGGGCTCGGCGTTGAAACGACATTGATCTATCGCGGCAAGGAAATCCTGTCGCGCTTCGATCAGGATATGCGCAAGGGCCTGCATGAGGCGATGGAGGCCAAGGGCATCCGCATCATTCTGGAAGACATCATCGAGGAAGTCAGCAAGGATGGCGCCGGCGGTTTCGTGGCCCGCACCAAGCAGGGCGCTTCGCTGCATGTGGGCCTGGTGATGCTGGCGCTTGGCCGCGATCCGAATACCAAGGGGCTCGGTCTCGAGAATGCCGGTGTGGAGGTGGACGCCCGCGGCGCGATCGTCGTTGACGATTATTCGCGCACGAACGTGCCCAGCATCTTCGCACTTGGCGACGTCACCGACCGGGTACAACTGACGCCGGTGGCGATCCACGAGGCGATGTGCTTCATCGAGACGGAATACAAGAACAACCCGACCAAGCCGGATCACGAGCTGATTGCGACGGCGGTATTCTCGCAGCCGGAAATCGGCACTGTCGGCCTTTCGGAAGAGGAAGCCGGCAAGAAATATCCGGAACTGGAAGTCTATCGCGCCCAGTTCCGTCCGATGAAGGCGACGCTATCTGGCCGGCAGGAGAAAACGATCATGAAGCTGATCATCAATGCCGCTGACCGCAAGGTCGTCGGCGTGCATATCCTCGGCCATGAGGCCGGCGAGATGGCGCAGCTTCTCGGCATCACGCTGAAAGCCGGCTGCACGAAGGATGACTTCGACCGCACCATGGCTGTTCACCCAACGGCGGCAGAGGAACTGGTGACAATGTATTCGCCGAGCTATCGCGTCGTAAACGGCGAGCGGGTCTAGCTCATCTTCCGCTCCGGCTTCCAGCTCGTCTCTGCCTGATAATGGCGGCTGCCATCGAATAACGCCTCGTTGCCCTTCAGGAGAGCGACGAGGCGATCTATGGCGAGCCGCATTTCCGGGGCGTGCCGGTCGTCGTCGTTGACGATGATCCAAAGCGGATGGGACAGTTCCTCGATGATCTCGCCGTCGCGGACGAGGCCGGGGACGTTGTCACCAATAAAGCAGGGCAGGACGCCTTTTCCGGCGCCGCTCTGGATCAGGCTCGGCAAAAGGACAGGGGCATTCGTCCAGGTGTGGATCAGCGGTTCCCGATGTCGGAACACCCATTTTTCGGCGTCGGATTTCGCGACCTCGGTCCCGATCGAAATCCATTGCTCAACATTCTTGCCTGAGCCGTCGCGCGCGCGATAGGCGCAATAGGCAACGTCGACCGATTTCCGGACGGCGAAATTCCCGGTGGCTGGCCTGACGTGCCTGATCGCGATCATGCCGCGCCTGTAGGTCAACTCGTCGTCATTCTCATATTGCTTGCAGCACAGGCGGAAAGCGTCTGATGGGCCGCGAATGGCCGCCGCATTGGTGGCTATGAATCCGGCAATCCAGATGTCACTCGACAGAGAAACGATCGGTAGCGAAAAAGCGTCGCTGTGCCATTGAGTGATTTCCGCCGCGCTGTTGCGCATGGACCTTACTTTCTCGAACAGGACCTGGCCGTCCGGTGCGAGCCGGTATCCGTTCTGACTCCGAATAAAGAGCGTTCGCCCCATTTTGCGTTCAAGAAGCATCATCTTTCGGCCAATCGTCGGCGCACTGAGCCCGGCTTTACCCGTCGCGCCGGCGAGGCCGCCCTCTGTGGCGACAATGTCGAAAAGCCTCAACTCGTCCCAGTCCACTTCTGTCACGGCATCCTCTCCACATCATGGCAGCATCTTAGCCGCATCAGGGCCTGTCTTCTCCGTTCAGATATGAAACGGGTCTTTCAGTCCTGCCTCTACGCTTGCTGCAGGGCGCAACCTAACTCGTCTCCAACAAAGGAGACAGACATGTTACCCGAAACGATGTTCCTTATGGAGAAGATTAGACACATGGAAATCCGCCACGGAAGAGGCGGGTGTGTTTCCGAATGGGAGAACTGGCCTTGCTCGCCACTGGACCGGCTTGTGGTGTTTCTCTTGCATCTGCCTCAGTCCCTGCGCCGATATCTCTGCATCAAGCCCGGAAGTCGGTGACTTCGGAGGGATGGGCAACCATCCACAGAAACTATTTAAATCGTTTGAAATCATTTTTCTCCTTCGTGGCGGATCAAAACGGTCCGAAAGAGGGTCGGCGGCGCGCGGATGTCTATGCAAAGCCTGTGCTTGGAGCTATAAGCCGCTCAAATTTCCGAGGCGGTCGCGCGGCGGTTGCGCGGTCGAAAGAAGGGTAAGAACATGGCACAGAATTGGACCCCCGGCAGCTGGCGGCAGAAACCGATCCAGCAGGTTCCCGAATATCCTGATGCGGCAGCGCTTGCGGCAACGGAAGCCACGCTTGCAACCTATCCGCCGCTGGTATTTGCCGGTGAGGCCCGCCGCCTGAAGAAGCAGCTTGCCAATGTGGCGGAAGGCAACGCCTTCCTGCTGCAGGGCGGCGATTGCGCCGAGAGCTTCCTCGAGCACGGCGCGGACAATATCCGTGACTTCTTCCGTGCCTTCCTGCAGATGGCCGTGGTGCTGACCTATGGCGCACAGCTGCCAGTCGTAAAGGTGGGACGCATTGCCGGCCAGTTCGCCAAGCCGCGCTCTTCCAACGTGGAAGTGCAGGATGGCGTGACGCTGCCGTCCTACCGCGGTGACATCATCAACGGCATCGAATTCAACGAAGCCTCGCGCATTCCGAGCCCGGAGCGTCAGCTCGACGCCTATCGCCAGTCGGCGGCGACGCTGAACCTGCTGCGCGCTTTCGCAATGGGCGGTTATGCCAACCTCGAAAACGTTCACCAGTGGATGCTCGGCTTCATCAAGGACAGCCCGCAGGCCGACCGTTACCGCAAGCTGGCCGACCGAATCTCCGAAACCATGGACTTCATGAAGGCCATCGGCATCAGCGCGGACAGCAATCCGAGCCTGCGCGAGACCGACTTCTTCACCAGCCATGAGGCGTTGCTGCTTGGTTACGAAGAAGCCTTGACCCGTATCGATTCCACCTCTGGTGACTGGTACGCCACGTCGGGCCACATGATCTGGATCGGTGACCGCACACGTCAGCTCGACCATGCGCATGTGGAATATTTCCGCGGCATCAAGAACCCGATCGGCCTGAAATGTGGTCCGTCGCTGACGCCCGACAATCTGATCGAGCTGATCGACGCGCTGAACCCGGCAAACGAGGCCGGCCGTCTGACGCTGATTTGCCGTTTCGGCCATGACAAGGTGGCGGACAGCCTGCCGAAGCTCATCCGTGCTGTCGAGAAGGAAGGCCGCAAGGTCGTCTGGTCCTGCGATCCGATGCATGGCAACACGATCACGCTCAACCACTACAAGACGCGCCCGTTCGAGCGTATCCTGTCGGAGGTCGAAAGCTTCTTCCAGATCCACCGCGCCGAAGGCACGCATCCGGGCGGCATCCATATTGAGATGACCGGCAAGGACGTGACGGAGTGCACGGGTGGCGCGCGCGCCGTGACGGCGGATTCGCTGTCCGACCGTTACCACACCCATTGCGACCCGCGCCTCAATGCCGATCAGGCACTGGAACTGGCGTTCCTGCTGTCAGAGCGCATGAAAAGCGGGCGCGACGAGAAGCGCCTGGCAATCGCCAGCGCCTGATGGAAGAGCTGAAAGTCTCTCTGCGCTTGCGCGAGGTCTGATCGTGTCGGACTGAAGATCTGGTCCGGCTTCGGGAGTGTGAGGCTCCCGCTCGCGGACGCTTCAGCCTCTGGTAATGATAAAGCCGCCGGATTTCCGGCGGCTATTTTTATCTGTGGCTATAGGCTTACTGTACCAGAGCCGGCTGCTGGCAGCGGACATCGGTAACACGAACATCGGCTTCGCCGATCTTGACGCCGAGAACCAGAAGCGTGTTGTAAAGCAGCGTATCGACCGGTGCGGTGACGAGGGACAGCGTGTTGGCGAGCGCCGTCTGGATGACGCCGAGGCCGCCAAGGTTGAGGAAGAGAATCCTGATGTCGAGATCAAGGTTCTTCAGCAACGAGCTGACGAGCGTCGTGACGGTATCCTTCGTGGAGACGCTCTTGATCTTGCCCTGGGCAATATCCAGCTGCGTAAAGGTCAGCTTGGTCTTCGTCATGTTGGTGGCGTTGATGAGGGCGCTGCCGTTGACGGCAAGCAGGGCAGAATCCACGATTGCCGCCTTTGTCACGCGCGGGTCCCGTCCGAAATTGGCGAAGGCCGTGGTATCGACATTGCCAAGTGCAATTTCTGCAACGCCTGGAACAACTTCGACATCCACGGTTCCCTGTCCGCCGCCCGTGCAGCGAATGTCCGCAAGCCGGGCTTCCGCGTGGGCGACTTCCACATAAAGCGGGACATTGACCTTGAGGCCGGCGATTGCCTGGAGCCCATCCACCACGACATTGACCGCAAGGCGGGTCTGGGCGGTACGGACCACGGTGCCCTGGCCGCCAACGGCGAGCGAAGGCGTTTCGACCGGCGGCTGGCCGATGGCGAGTGTCACCTTGGCCGAGGCGAGGCCGAGAACATTAGCGCCGAGATCAAGCGCCAGCTGGTTGCCGCCATTACCGGCAACGGCTGCGGCATTGAGAAGGTCGAAGACGCTGGCATTGACCTTGAGATTTTCCCCGCTGCCAATGAGCTTTTCGGTGAAGGGACCGAGATTGACGATTTCTTCTAGCTTGAGCTTGATGTTGCTCTTGCCGGCGGTTTTTTCCAATGTCTTCAAAACGGTGACGACGGCTGGCTGCAGGCCCGTCGTTTTCGTCAGCGCGTTCAGGAACTTGCCGTAGGTAATCTCCGTCTGCAGCACGTCCTTGTAGGTGCCGGCGGTGAGGCCAAGATCGATCGCGAGAGCTTCGACGACATGCAGCGCGTTGACATCGGCATCGACAAGGGCCTGATAGTCCATGAGCTTGAGCGAGACCGTGGTGCCGAGCAGACCGCCGAGCAGGCTGTTCAGGAGGCCGTCATTGAGGCTGGCAAGCCGCGATCCCACCGAGAATGCGGCGACTTTCTGAGACGAGGCGGTTCCGGCGGCCGAAATCCTTGGCGGCGTTGTAAAGGCCGAAGCGAAGAAGATCTGGCCCTTTTCGAAGATGTTTACTTTTACCGCATTGGTCGGCTGGGCGTTTTCGACGAACCGCTGTCCGACCGGGAGGCTGGCATCCGGTTCATAATGGCCTTTGACAACCTCGGCGTAGCCATGGGTTTTGGCAAACTCATTCCGGGGATCGAAAGGCTGCAGCCCGGTTGGTGTTAGCAGCCCCTGCGCCGTCCTGACGCCGAGGTCCAGGCCGTTGAGTGCAAAATATTGCTGCACCGTCTTTTCCGCGTCGGTGACGTTGGCTGCTGCCGAAATGGCCGCGAGATCGGCGGTCTGCTGCAATTGCCGCTTCTGCAGGGTCAGATAACCGTAATCGACGCCAATCGCCAGGATGCCGATAAAAAGCGGCGCCGTCAGGCCGGCGGAGATGGCGATGTTGCCGGCGCGATCCCTCAGGAAACCGGAGAGCAGGGAATGGATGGTCCTCATGTCATGCTCCTCCGATCCGGATGGTGGAAAAACGCCGGATGACCGGCTCGGGCAGGGTGTAGCTGTAGAGGCTCCAGATCGGCAGATCACGGGCGTCATATTCGACTTTCACCGTGAACTGGTTGGCATTGGCGGGATCAGTGGCGACGTCGACCGTGAAGTGTCTTTTATCCAGGAAGGCGTAGCCGAGATCGCTCTTGGCGACGAAATCTCGGGCGAGCTGCTGGCGCTCGGTTGTGTTAAGACCGGCGACCGCCGTTCTTGCCGCGTCGGCGGCGATCTGCTGCACCGAATAGGCCGCCATCAGATAAATGCCGTAGGCAATCATGGTCAGGAGGACGAGAAAGAAGATTGGCGCGACAATGGCGAACTCGACAGCGTTCGAGCCGGACCGATCGCGAAGGAAACGCACTGCATTACGCATAAAGCACCCCCGTTCCTTAAGGCACCAAGGTTCGATGCCTTGATTTATTATTTTCGGAAATGCTAATTTATAGGTGTTAATTTTGTGTTGACGTGCGCTTATGGGTTGCAGGCCTGTGTAAACCTTCGCGTCTGCTTCAGATCAGGCGAAGGCCCTTGAAGCTGGCGTGGCCATCCTTGCCGATGATGATGTGGTCGTGGACGGCGATACCGAGCGGCTTTGCCGTATCGATGATGGTCTTGGTCATCTCGATATCAGCACGCGAAGGTGTCGGGTCGCCGCTCGGGTGATTGTGGATCAAAATCAAGGCTGTAGCGGATAGTTCGAGAGCGCGGCGCACCACTTCGCGGGGATAGACCGGTGTATGGTCCACGGTCCCGTGCCCCTGCACTTCGTCGGCGATGAGGACATTGCGCTTATCGAGGAACAGGATGCGGAACTGTTCGCGCGTTTCATGGGCCATGGCGGCGTGGCAATAATCGATGACCGAGGACCAGGAACTCAGAACCTGCTTGTTGCGGATTTCGCTTTTCAGCATGCGCTGGGAAACGGAGGCGACGAGTTTCAGGTCGAACGCCACGGCTTCGCCCACGCCCTTCACCTCCTGCAACAGCGGCAGAGGTGCGCCGAGTACACCGCCCAGCGTGCCGAAACGGGCAAGGAGCGCCTTGGCGATAGGCTTTGTGTCGCGCCGCGGTATCAGCCGGAACAGTAAAAGCTCCAGCAACTCATAATCGGCAAGCGCCGCGTCGCCGCCATCGCGATACCGCGCCCGCAGCCGGTCCCGGTGACCATGATAATGGGCGGCATCCGCCGGCGGCTCGATGACAGGCACCGGCTTCTTCACCGCATTTCGCGGCTCGGCGAAAAAACCGCGCTCGTCCGCCCCTTCGAAGAGATCGCCTTCGCCCGCCTGAAAGCCGGACGTCGTGGAAAGCTCGGCGGGAGGCGGGGCGGGGCGTCTTGCCATGGGCGGTCTGGCCTTATGAAGGGGTAAGCGGCGGCAGGCCCGGACGGTCGAAGCCGCCGGGCGACAGCGTGAAGATTTCGCAGCCGGTGGCCGTGACGCCAACGGCGTGTTCATATTGGGCGGACAGCGAACGGTCGCGCGTCACCGCCGTCCAGCCGTCGGAAAGCACTTTCACATGTGGTTTGCCAAGATTGATCATGGGCTCGATGGTGAAGATCATGCCTTCCCGGATTTCCGGACCTTCGTCCGGACGGCCGTAATGCAGGATGTTTGGCGTATCGTGGAACAGCCGCCCAACGCCGTGCCCGCAGAAATCGCGCACCACCGAGCAACGTTCGGCTTCCGCATAGGTCTGGATCGCCGCGCCGATCGCGCCGGTGCGCACACCGGGCTTTACAGCCGCGATACCACGCAGCAGGCATTCATAGGTCACTTCCATCAGCCGCTCGGCAGCGCGCTTGATCTGGCCGACCGGATACATGCGGCTTGAATCGCCATGCCAGCCATCGAGCACATAGGTAACATCGATGTTGACGATATCGCCTTCCCGCAGCGGCTTCTCATCGGGAATGCCGTGGCAGACCACATGGTTGATCGAAGTGCAGACGGATTTGGTATAACCACGATAATTGAGCGTTGCCGGCAGCGCGCCGTGATCGGCGCCGAATTCGAAGACGAAACGGTCAATGGCGTCCGTTGTCACACCCGGCTTGACGATTGCGGCGAGTTCATCGAGACAACGCGCCGTCAGCTGGCACGCCTTGCGCATGCCGTCGAAATCCTCAGGGGTGTAGAGGCGGATGACGCCTGTATTCTTGAGGGGGGCGGAGGCGGCGTCGATATAGGTGACCATCATAGTGCTTTCTGTCTCTTTACGTCCCTGTTCATAAAACAGCCGGACGCCACTCGTCCATCTTAACCGTTCCGTTGACTGAAATTTGTGCCGGGGTGACCGCGCATTTCACGGCATAAGCCTCCACGCCCCGCGCCATTGCCCGTTGGAAAGCCAGCGCATAGACCGGATCGAGATCGTCGCAGATGCGCATCCGGTCGCAATCGCCGCGCTGGATGAGATAAAGCATCACCGCCCGGTGACCGGCTTCCGCTGCATCGCCCAGTTCCTCGAGATGCTTTGCGCCGCGTTTGGTGGCGGTATCGGGGAATTCTGCAAGGCCCTTCTCGCGCATGAAATGCACGTTCTTGACTTCCACATAGGCGTCCGGCCGACCGGGTTCGGATAGCAGGAAATCAATGCGGGAATTGCGCCCGTATTTCTGTTCTCGGCGGATTATCGAATAGCCGGCGAGTTCCGGGATACGGCCGTTCAGGATCGCCTCTTCCGCCAGCCGGTTCGGCATGCCGGTATTGATGCCGACGACGGTGCCGTCGGCCTCGACCATTTCCAGCATATGACGGTATTTGCGGGTGGGGCTGTCATGCTGCGACAGCCAGATGCGGGAACCCGGCGTCGTCAGCCCACGCATGGAGCCGGTGTTGGGGCAGGACCCGGTTATCGCCGTGCCGTCTTCCAGAACTGCGTCAAAGAGGAAACGTTTGTAGCGGGAGATCAGCGTTGCGGGAACGAGCGGGGGCGTGAAGAACATGATGCCTTGAGGTAAGCTTGTGTGTTTGCAGGGTCTTTTTATCCCTCATCCCTGTGCTTGTCACAGAGAACCGCCAGCCCAAGTCCTTGGGCTGAAGCAAGTCTTTCGCCGCGTAGACCGGCGCCTACTGGATTCCTGTGACAAGCACAGGGATGAGGGTGACGGGGAACGCCTGTGGAAGAGGCCTTTCTGCCGTGTACTGGTCATCTTTTTCACAGATATTCTACAAAAGAACATAGGTTCCCGGCGCATCGCCGAGCACCGGGCGCTTGCCGTCCTCCGGTTTCCGCGCCTTTACCTTCTCGGCGTTCTGGCTTTCGATCCAGTTCTGCCAGTGCACCCACCACGAACCCTTATGAGGTGTGGCGGCGGCCTGCCAGGCGTCGAAGTCTCCGGCTGGTGATGGCCCCGTCCAATACTGATACTTCTCGAGCTGCGGCGGGTTCACGACGCCGGCAATGTGGCCGGAAGCGCCGAGCACGAATTCCACCGGCCCGCCAAACAGGGCAGCACCCGTGAACACCGATTTCGCGGGTGCGATATGGTCATCGCGGGTGGCGAGATCGTAGACGGGTATGTTGATGTCGCCGAGATTGATGCGCTTGCCGGCAACGCGCATCAGACCGCGGGCGAGATTGTTCTCGAGGTAACAGTTGCGCAGATAGTACGAGTGGCTGGCAGCCGTCACCCGGGTGGAATCGGAGTTCCAGTAGAGCAGGTCGAATGGCAGGGGTTCGGTGCCGCGCAGGTAATTATCGACCACATAGGGCCAGATAAGATCGGAGGCGCGCAGCATGTTGAAGACGGTGGCCATGATCGAACCGTCAAGATAACCGACGGCCTGCATGTGTCTGTCGAGCGCGGCCAGCTGACCTTCGTCCACGAAGACCTTGAGGTCTCCGGCATGGATGAAATCGGTCTGGGCGGCGAGCAGCGTGGCGCTGCGGATGCGCTCATTGTCCTGCTGTGCATGCAGCGCCAGCGCCGAGGCCAAAAGCGTGCCGCCTACACAATAACCGACGGCGTTTATCTCCTTTTCGCCAGTCCGTTCCTCAATGGTATCAAGCGCAAAGTCGATGCCTTCGCTGATATAATCGTCCCAGCCTTTTTCGGCCAGACCGGCATCCGGGTTGATCCAGGACACCATGAAGACGCTGTGGCCCTGTTCGAGGCACCAGCCGACGAAGGATTTCTGCGGGTTGAGATCGAGAATGTAGAACTTGTTGATCCAGGGCGGCACGATCAGCAGCGGCCGTTTGAAGACCTTTTCCGTCGTCGGCTCGTAATGGATGATTTCGCAAAGCGCGCTTTTCGCAACGACCTTGCCTGGCGTGACGGCAATGTTCTGACCAATGACGAATTTGCTGTAATCGGTCTGGCGAAGCTTCAGATGGCCGTTTCCGGCCGCGACATCCTCCGCCAGCTGCGCCATGCCCTTGACGAGATTGGCGCCGCTGGAGGCTACCGTCTCGCGGAAGACCTGCGGATTGGTGAAGACGAAATTGGCCGGAGAAAGCGCCTCTGTCACCTGCCGCATGTAAAACAGCGCCTTGGTGCGGGTGTGCTCATCCAGCCCCTCCGCCTCCGTCACCATCCGGTCTGCAAAACCGACGGTCGTCTGATAGGCCTTGAGAAGAAAATCGAAGAACGGGTTGGCCTGCCAGTCGGCATCGGCAAAACGTTTGCTTCTGCGCTGTGCAGGGCCGCTTTCGGCCGTTTTCTCCGAGGTCGAATCGGAGGCTCCGGAAAATTGCGCCACCGATTTCGACCACAGATCGTAATAGCTCGACAGCAGATGGGTCTGCGCTTCCAGTGACCGCTTCGGCTCGGCCATCCAATATTCGGCGACATCGGAGAGCGTCTTGACCAGATCGGTCACGGGATCGGCGCTCGTCTGCGGAATTTCGCCGCGTTCGCGTGGCGCCAGCCATTCACCGGCAGCCTTGCCGAGGTTTTCGAGTGCGCGTGCGATGTTGATCGCGAAGGTTTCGGGGTCGCGGATCAGGTAGGCCTCGGCGGAACTGGCGTCGAAGCCGGGCGTTTTGTCACCCTTTTTCGTGCCCCCGCCGTCAACACCTGCCATGCACCATCCTCCACCAAATTTGTGTTTGCACATTCTGCATGAAAACGAATACAAGTTCCACCAGCAAGGGGAGGCCGCAAAGGGCCGAACCGCGGTCGAATTCGATATCGGCAGATATCCTTACAGGCGGAACATGACGATGGGCAAGCACATGGGCAAATGCGGCACATGGGGAACATATGCGGAAAGCGCCGCAAGAATCGCGTTCCTCTCGCTCTCCGGCGCCATGCTCGTCACCACACTTGCCGCCTGCAAGGCGCCCGAGCCGATTGTCGCGCCCGCCCATATGCGCCGTCCGACGGCTGAAATCGTCGGACCTCGCCCGGTCAGCGACACCGCGGTGAGCCAGAAGCGCGACACCGGGACCTATCCGACGTTCTCGCAGCCACTGACGGCCGCTGGCACACAGATGGGCGACGACGAAGCCTCAACCATGGAATCGAGCCTGTCTCGCCTCGGCGCGGCACGGCGCAACGGCCAGATATCGGAAGCCGAATATAAGCGCCGGGTGGCCGAGCTGCGGGCGCTGGCAGAAAATCAGAAGCCGGTTGCAACGCCTGCATCGCAGTGACGAGCTGGGCGAGTGCATGCCACTTGTTTCTTCTCCCATAGGGGAGAAGTCCGCGGCAGCGGGATGAGGGGCGAGCTCTCCGCATATCTCCGCGTTTGCCCCTTCATCCGGCCCGTCGGGCCACCGTCTCCCCGCCGGAGAGAAGAAACAAGCGGGGATGCCGAACGTCCTACAGCGACAATCACGGCTGAAGGTCCTGTCGGCCCGGCAATCATAACTCCTTCTTTACCCTGCCTTTGAACCTTCCGCTTACCGAAGATGTTAAGCGGATGGATGCGGTTTGCAGCTTATGGTGCAGCCATAACAAACAGGCCGCTGAAAAAGCGGCGCACAGGGTGAAATATCATGAAATGCATCGCGGCTTTGCTGGTCCTTGCCGGTTTTGCGCTCGCACCAGCTCAGGCGCGGGCGCCGCACATCAATTTCGGAACGTCCGCACTTCAGGGGCGATGACCGAGGGGGCGGCTGTCAGTCGTTGCCTGCCGCTTCACTCAGCGCATCGAGATCGGGCACGGTGATGTGACGGTTGTTCTCGATGCGGACAATGCCTTCCTTTCGCAGCTTTGTCATTTGCCGGCTAACGGTCTCGATGGTGAGACCGAGGAAATCGGCAATGTCGGCACGCGAGAGCGGCAGGTCGAAGCATGACTTGTCGTCGTTTTCCGGATCGATATGGGTGGCGATCATATAAAGGAAGCTGGCAACCTTTTCCTGCGCCGATTTGCGCCCCAGTGTCAGCATCCAGTCACGTGCCTCGTCCAGTTCCTTGAGTGACTGGCTGTGCAGCTTGCGTTCCATATCAGGCACTTCGGAGACCATGCGGTCGACGACGCGGCGCGGAAAGAGGCAGATTTCCACATCGGTTGCGGCTTCCGCCGTCATCTTGCTTTCCGCCATGAACGGACGGCCGAGAAAATCCGGTGCGAATTGCAGGCCGACGATCTGCTGGCGGCCATCCGACATCATTTTCGACAGCTTTACCACGCCATTCAGGATATTGCCGTAGGAGGTGACGAGCTCGCCCTGGCCGAGAAGCTCATTGCCGGCCTCCAGCTTTTTGCGGCTGGAATGGCGGTTCAGATCGCAAAGCTGCTGCGGTGTCAGCGTGCTGCAAAGACCGCCGTGACGCGCCTCGCAGGAGCGGCAAACAACCGGCTCTTCCGAATTGTGGATGGTCTTCTGCAGCGTGTCCATAAGCCTTTTCCAATGCTGGCTTTGCGGGACGATTGCGACCCTGGATATCAGATCCGGTCTCTTTAAAGGCGTGTGCGCTGTAGCCGTCGTCCCCGCGTCTACTTTAGCAAGAACTTATGGCTCAATTTGATTGAAGTCAAAGTTGCAAACTGTCGCAGCCGCTACTGAAAGAGGGGAAATCGACATTTTCTTGATAAAAGGCAAATCGGGTGATGAATATCGACCTTCTTCACAAATATTCCGGGGCAGTGCCGCGTTACACGAGCTATCCGACCGCGCCGCATTTCCACGAGGGAATCGATAATACGACCTATCGCGGCTGGCTCAGCGCACTCGGTCACAGGAATCGCCTGTCGCTTTACCTGCATATTCCCTATTGCGACCGGCTTTGCTGGTTCTGTGCCTGCCATACCAAGCACACGCTGAAATACGAGCCGATTGTTATTTATCTTGAAGCACTTAAGCAGGAAATTGCTGCGGTCGGCGCACTTGTTTCGCCTGACGCCGTGGTGAGTGCCGTGCATTTCGGCGGCGGTTCGCCGACCATGCTTGACCCGCAGGACATGCAGGACCTGATGGACTGTCTGCGGCGTCACTTCACCTTCGGTCTTGCACCCGAGATCAGCGTCGAGATGGACCCCAACGATCTGGATGACAGCCGCTATGACGCGCTTGCCGCCATCGGCATGTCGCGGGCGAGCCTCGGGGTGCAGGATTTTGATGACAAAGTGCAAAAAACCATCAACCGCATCCAGTCTTTCGAGCAGACGAAATCCGTGGTGGACGCCGTGCGGGCGAGGGGCGTTCACTCAGTCAATTGCGACATTCTTTACGGGCTGCCGTTCCAGACATGCGAGACACTGAAAACAACGGTCGATCAGATCGTATCGCTTGCCCCTGATCGCATCGCGCTTTTTGGCTATGCCCATGTTCCCTGGATGAAAAAACACCAGTCGCTGATCCCCGAACATGCGCTGCCCGATGTTGCCGAACGCTACCGCCAGATGACGATGGCGGGGGAGATGCTGAGGCAGGCCGGATACAGCCAGATCGGCATCGATCATTTCGCCAAGCCGACCGATACATTGTGTCAGGCCGCCGAAGCCGGCGCCCTGCGGCGGAATTTTCAGGGCTATACGACCGATACTGCCGATGCGCTGATCGGGCTTGGCGCATCATCCATCGGCCGGCTGCCGCAGGGCTATGTGCAGAACATGGTGGCAACCGGTGAATATCAGCGCATGGTGGGTGAGGGCGGTCTTGCCGCCGTGAAGGGCATTGAGTTGTCGCAGGACGATCATCTGCGCTCGCATGTGATCGAAAGGTTGATGTGCGATTTCTCTATCGATCTTTCGGACTTGCAGCACCGTTTTGGCAAGGTGAGCCATTCCGTGAGGGACCAGGCGCAGCAGTTTGCCGCAGGCGACAGGGACGGTCTGGTGCGGCTGGATGCCGATATTTTTGCCGTGACGGAGGTGGGAAGGCCGTTTGTACGTAATATCGCGGCAATCTTCGATACCTATCTCGGCAATGGGCGCGGCCGTCATTCGGTTGCTGTTTAGGCAACAGTTTTGGGGCAAATTTCAAAGTTACGTCACGAAACCATTGGCTTTTTTGCGCGACTTGCCTATGTGGTGCGTCAGAAAGAATAATTCATACGAACGACAATAAGGATTATGGGCGTGACAGCTACATTCGACAAGGTTGCCGACATTATCGCCGAAACCAGCGAAATCGACCGCGAAACCATTACGCCGGAGAGCCACACGATCGACGATCTGGGCATCGACAGCCTCGACTTTCTTGATATCGTTTTTGCGATCGACAAGGAATTCGGCATCAAGATTCCGCTCGAGCAGTGGACGCAGGAAGTCAATGAAGGCAAGGTTTCCACGGAAGAATACTTCGTGCTGAAGAACCTCTGCGCCAAGATTGACGAATTGCGCGCGGCCAAGGGCTGACGTGACGGTGCCCGCTTCCGGCGGGCATTTTCTTTTGATGCCGCCTGCGGGCAAACCATGACTAACCGACCAGAGACGGGCCGGACGGATGCTGCTTGAATATTTCCAGATGATCGACAAGGTCGAGGCCGTGGACATGACGGCGCGCACGTTGAAGGCGCGGTCCGTTGTTCCCGATAAAAGCCCGGTTTTCGAAGGCCATTTCCCCGGCATGCCGCTGGTTCCGGGTGTGCTTCTGATCGAGACAATGGCGCAGGCCTCCGGCATGCTGGTTCTGGCATTTTCCGATTTCGCGTCCATGCCGTTCCTGATGTCGGTCGATGGCGCCAAGATGCGGACTTTCGTGGAGCCGGGTGCTGTTCTCGACATCGAGGCAGTGCTTGAGCATGACGGTTCGGGCTTTGCGGTTACCAAGGCAAAGATCACCTCCGATGGCAAGAAGGTCTGCGACGCGCAGCTGAAACTGCGCACCATGCCCTTCAGCGAGATCCCGCTTGGGCCTATCGTCAAGAAGCGGGCGGAAGAAGTTGGCCTGATGGCGGCGATTGCCGCCGATGCACGGAAATAAGCTTTTTCATTCGTTTCGGAGAAGACAGTTTTTCCTATCGGCCCGGTTTTGATGCACGAAAATCGTGGGCTCGCGACGGTGGATCGGGTCTTCGCCATTGCCAATCCGCACCGCGCGCTTTATTCCGCAACGCATGAAGTGGTTGTTCGCAACCGCTGTTGGATAGCCGTGACCGGTTCGGCGGGGCCGGCTGCAAAGGATGACAGACGATGAAATCTGACAATGATGTGGTGATAACAGGGGTCGGCATCGTGACCTGTCACGGCGTTGGCAGCCAGGCGCATGTGGCGCTTCTTTCGGGAACCGCCGCGCCGGCGACGATTGTCGAGACGGAAAAATTCAAGCCATATCCGGTTCATCCCATGCCCGAGATCGACTGGTCGGCACAGATCGCCAAGCGCGGCGACCAGCGCCAGATGGAAAACTGGCAGCGTCTCGGCGTTTTTGCCGCTGGTCTTGCACTTGACGATGCCGGCTTGAAGGAAAATGCCGAAGCCTGCGCCACCATGGACATGATCGTTGCTGCCGGCGGCGGTGAGCGCGACATCAATGTCGATACGCTGATCGTTGACGAGGCTTTGAAGCGCAACGACCGCGAAAAGCTGCTGAATGAAAAGCTGACGACGGAACTGCGCCCGACGCTGTTTCTCGCCCAGCTTTCCAATCTTATGGCCGGCAATATCTCCATCGTGCACAAGGTTACAGGCTCTTCACGGACCTTCATGGGCGAAGAAGCGGCCGGCATTTCCGCCGTCGAAACCGCGTTCCATCGTATTCGTTCGGGCGAATCGAGCCACGCCCTCGTGGGCGGCGCCTTCTCTGCCGAACGTCCAGACATGATCCTGCTGTTCGAAGCCATCGGCGCGCATGCGCAGGGCGAATGGCAGCCCCTGTGGTCGCGCGAAGGCCAGGAAGGCGGCGGCATGGTTTCCGGCTCGCTCGGAGCCTTCCTCGTGCTGGAATCACGCAAGCATGCCAGCGAGCGCGGCGCGCGCATCTATGCCCGCATCGACGCCATCGAAGGTGATCGCGGCAGCCGCGACGACGGCAAAATGGAAAAGCGCATGGAGCGTCTGCTGGCCCCGGCAACGGACAGCGCCGCGACCGTCGTCTTCTCCGGCGCCAGCGGTTATGACGGCGTTACGGCCCGTGAGAAGCACATTCTCGAAAAGGCCTTGCCGAAGGCTGCCATCCGCGGTTTCGGCGGTGTCACGGGCCATGGACTTGAGGCGCAGTTTCCGCTCGGGCTCGCTCTGGCGGCGCTGACGCTTGAAAGCGGTGCCAAGGTTCCTACCTTCGACGCGAATGCGGAAAAGCCAATGGGCGAGGCGGCGACCGAGGCTGTCGTCACCACTGTTGGCCATGTCCGCGGCGAAGGTGTCGCCGTTCTGTCCCGTGACGTGTGAGGAGAAAGACCATGACCAATTTTAAGGATCATCTCGGTCGCCCGATCGTCGCCGTCACCGGCATGGGCATCATTACCTCGCTCGGTCAGGGGCTTGCCGATAACTGGGCGGCGCTGACCTCGGGTAAGTCAGGCATTCACAAGATCACCCGTTTCCCGACTGAAGGGCTTTCGACCCGGATCAGCGGCACGGTGGATTTCATCGATATTCCGGTTCCGAATTCCGTCGAACGTTCCTATGCCTTCGCGCGCGAAACCACCATCGAGGCGCTGGCGCAGGCCGGCATTTCCGGTGACTTTGACGGCCCGCTGTTTCTCGCAGCGCCGCCGATCGAGCCGGAATGGAGTGCCCGTTTCGAGCTTGCCGACCGCTCTCCGCCAGCCGCCCAGCCGGGTGATGCCTATGAGCGGTTCCTGACGGCCTTCCGTCAGCGTCCCGATCCGGCATTCCAGGAAGCAGCGCTGTTTGGTGCCATCTCCGAGCGTCTGTCTGACCGTTTCGGTACGCGCGGTCTGCCGGTTACCCTGTCGACCGCCTGTGCATCCGGCGCGACCGCGATCCAGCTTGGCGTCGAGGCCATCCGACAGGGCCGCGCCGAACGGGCGTTGACGGTCGCGACCGATGGTTCTGTCAGTGCCGAGGCGTTGATCCGCTTCTCGCTTCTCTCGGCACTCTCTACCCAGAACGACCCGCCGGAAAAGGCTTCCAAGCCGTTCAGCAAGGACCGCGATGGTTTCGTGATCGCCGAAGGTGCGGCAACGCTGGTGCTGGAATCGCTCGAAGCCGCCGTCGCACGTGGTGCGAAGGTTCTCGGCATCATCAAGGGCGCCGGTGAAAAGGCCGACAGCTTCCACCGCACGCGCTCTTCGCCCGATGGCGGCCCCGCGATTGCGACGATCCGTGCGGCACTGGCCGATGCGGGCGTGGCCGAAACCGATATCGGTTATATCAACGCCCACGGCACCTCGACGCCTGAGAACGACAAGATGGAATATGGCTCGATGCTGGCCGTCTTCGGCGAAGGCCTGAAGAACATTCCGCTGTCGTCCAACAAGTCGATGATCGGTCATACGCTGACCGCCGCAGGTGCAGTGGAAGCGGTGTTCTCGCTGCAGACCATGCTGACTGGCACGCTGCCACCAACAATCAACTATAACAATCCCGATCCGACCATCACGCTCGACGTGGTGCCGAATGTGAAGCGGGATGCCGAGGTAGGTGCGGTTCTGTCGAATTCCTTCGGGTTCGGCGGGCAGAATGCAAGCCTTGTCATGACGCGGGAACCGGCTTAACCGGTTCGTTACAACAGGGGCGTTTCCGAATGACTTGCGGAAACGCGCCCGTTTCTTTGATTTCGCATTCCAGCCGCAAAACCGTTACAGAGTTTTGCTGGAATGATTTTAGATAACGCCTTCGGGCGAAGGACTGATATATGCGTGCTCTTCAACTCGTCGACGACCGGAAGCTCGAAAAAGTGGATCTGCCCGAACCGGATGCGCCGGCGCCGGGCGAGGTAACGCTGCGCGTCAAGGCCGTGGCGCTCAACCACATCGATGTTTGGGGCTGGCGCGGGATGGCTTTCGCCAAGCGCAAGATGCCGCTCACAATCGGTGCGGAAGCCTCGGGTGTGGTGGAAGCCATCGGTCCGGGCGTATCCAACGTGCTGCCCGGCCAGCTGGTCGCGATCTATGGCGCGCGCACCTGCGGGCTGTGCAAACCCTGCCGCGAAGGCCGTGACAATCTGTGCGAACATGTCCAGGGCGTGCACGGTTTCCATCTCGACGGTTTCGCGCAGGAAAAGATCAACATTCCCGCCCGCCAGCTCGTGCCGGCGCCGCATGGCGTCGACGCCGTCGGTGCCGCTCTTGCGCCGGTGACGTTCGGCACGGTCGAGCACATGCTGTTCGACAATGCCAAGCTGGAGTTCGGCGAAACCATCCTCATTCATGCCGGTGGTTCGGGCATCGGCACGGCGGCAATCCAGCTTGCGAAGAAGATGGGGTGCACCGTCATCACGACAGTCGGTTCCGACGACAAGATCGAACGGGCGAAGGCGCTCGGGGCCGATCATGTGATCAACTATCGCACCGACCGTTTCGAAGGCGTCGTGCGCAAGCTGACGAAAAAGAAGGGCGTCGACGTCGTGTTCGAGCATGTCGGCAAGGATACCTGGGCGGGTTCGATGTTCTCGCTGAAGCGCGGCGGTCGTCTCGTCACCTGCGGTTCCACATCCGGTGTTTCCACCGACATCAACCTGATGATGCTGTTCCAGCAGCAGCTGAAACTGCTCGGCTCCTTCGGCTGCCGTATGGAGAACATGGCCAACGCCATGCAGAAGATGGCACGTGGCATCGTGCGTCCGGTCATCGACACCGAAGTGACCTTTGACGATATCGACCGGGCGCTGGAGCGCATGGAGACGCGTCAGGTGTTCGGCAAGATCGTGCTGCGGATGGACTGAGCATCTTGAAGCTGTTCCTGACACGGATCGTCCTGAAACTGGACCACTTCCGGCAGTGGCTGATTGCGACATTCGCCTTCGGCCTTCTCAACCTGCTGAAGCTCTTTCCCGCCGATGCGGGCATTCGCGCCGCTGACAGACTGGCACGCTGGGTGGGGCCGAAAACCGGCCGCCACAAGCTGATGCTTTACAATCTCGCCCGCGCCTTTCCGGAGAAGTCCGAACAAGAGCGGCTCGAGATCGCCATGGACAGCTGGGCCAATATGGGCCGGCTGGCGGCGGAATATGTCTTTCTCGACCGGCTGTTCGATTTCGATCCGGAAAAGAACGAGCCGGGACGCATCGAGGTCCAGGGCATCCCGACCTTCCTCGAGCTGCGCGACAATCCGCGGCCTTTCATCGTCTTTACCGCCCATAGCGGCAATTTCGAACTGCTGCCGGTTGCCGGCTCGGCTTTCGGTCTCGATGTGACGGTGCTGTTCCGGCCACCGAACAATCCCTTTGTGGCCGAGAAAGTGTTCAGTTTCCGCAAGGAGCGCATGGGCAATCTCGTGCCCTCGCATGCCGGCTCCTCCTTCGCGCTGGCGCGGCAGCTGGAAAAGGGCGGTGGTGTGGGTGTGCTCGTCGACCAGAAATTTGGCAAGGGACTGACGACGAAGTTCTTCGGACTTGAGGTTCGCACCAATCCGCTTCTCGCCAAGCTGGTGCGGCAGTTCAATTGCGATGTCTATCCTGCCCGTTGCGTGCGCCTGCCCGATAATCGCTACCGGCTGGAAATCGAACCGAAGGTTGAGATTCCGCGCGATGACAAGGGCAATGTCGACATTCAGGCGACAGCGCAGCTTCTGAACGACAAGGTGGAAAGCTGGGTGCGCGAATATCCCGGCCAATGGCTGTGGTATCACGACCGGTGGGACGTTAAGCACCAGATTTGAGGATGCCGGCTGGCTCGTGCTTTCAGAGCAATTTTCACAAAATTAGGCGCAGGAACTGTGCTTTTCGAAATTTTTCCATAGTAGTGGAACCTCATTTTTCGTTCATGGATTATCGAAATTGAAAAAATAGCAGCGGCTGTGATATTTTGAACAACAATCCCCGCCGTGTTTTCGTGCTTCGTTACGTCATTTTTAAGCGCGGAGACGCTATTATCAGGGATAATTGGTCTATCCTTTCGGATTAGGATCGGGATGTTTGCCCGTTCAGGGAGAGTTGGGTTGAAAGATTTGATTGAGCTGTTCTGGCTGCGTTATACGGAACTGCAATCTGCTGTTGGTAAAAACGAGGCCGACAAGATCGCAGTGCTGGAGCGTGAACTGGAGCAGCTTCTCGAGCGCGTCGTCGGACGCAAGACCGAAAGCTCCGAAGACATTCGCGAGCAGTTCCGTTTTGCTATCGATCTCCTCAACCACGAGGCGGAAGACCTTGGCTGCGTGCAGCGCAATTCCGAACTTCTGCGAACGCTCGTCGACCGTTACGTCGGCATGCCACTCAAGGCGAAAGTGATCGGTGACGAAGATGCAGACAGCCTCGAATGGCACCACCGCCATCTGATCCTCGATGAAGATATGCTCAACGATCTCGATGAGCCTGTCGTCATCGTTTCCCCCGGTTACCGCGTGTCCTTTGCCAATGCGCTCGATGCCTTCCAGCGTAATGCGCCGGAAGGGCTCGTCGGCTGCCACATCGCCGAACTCGTCGGTGTCCACCGTTTCCAGAACGCACTCAGGGAAAAGCTCGATAATTGCTTCAAGGGCGATACGTCGAAATATACCTATGCGGAAGACCAGAACGGTCGCACAATCGTCAAGTCGCTCGAAATGTCGCCTTGTTATTCTTCCGCCTACAAGCTCGTGGGTGCCATGGTGGTCATCCGCGAAATTGCCGATCGCAGGCGCCGCGCTGCGGGTTGACCCCAAGCTCCCCTGATATCCGAAGGACGGGCTGAACGCGCCCGACCAGTCCCTTATTTCGGGAAGACGGTTTCCCAGATCGTGGCGATGGACCAGGCGGACGAGGCGTCAATCAGAAGCTTCGTCGCCATGGCCAGACACGACAGAACCAGAAGCGGGCGGATGATCTTCGCGCCGTTTTTCATGGCGAAACGCGACCCGATCTGCGCCCCGATGAATTGGCCGAACCCCATTGCCAGTCCAAGCTTCCACAAAACCGCGCCGCCCATCGCGAAGACGACGAACCCGCCGAAATTGGAGCCCAGATTGAGAAGCTTGGTATGGGCTGTCGCCTTCAGCATGCCAAAACCGGCAAGTGCCACGAAGGCGAGCATGTAAAAGGAACCGGCGCCCGGACCGAAGACGCCGTCATAAAAGCCGATCAGCGGCGCGGCGGTAAATCCGAACACCAGCGGTGTGATGCGGCGATGGCTGTCTACATCGCTGAGCTGTGGCTTGAAGGCGAAATAGATCGCTATGGCGATCAGCAGGAAGGGCATGATGGTGCGCAGAAGATCGGCAGGCACGAAGGCGGCCGTCAGCGCCCCCAGCATTCCGCCGGCCATCGCCATCAACCCCATCGGCAATTGCTCTTTCAGATTGACATGGCCACGTCTTGCGTAAGCGAGAGTGGCGGAGGCCGAACCGAACTGTGCCTGCAGCTTGTTCGTGCCAAGCGTATCGAGTGGCGGTATTCCCATGATCATCATTGCCGGAATGGTGATGAGACCACCGCCGCCGGCAATGGAATCGATAAAGCCGGCGAAAATGGCGACGCAGAAGAGGACGAGGAAAACGTTGAGGGCGATGTCTTGCACTTGGCATGTCCGGGCAGGCGGAAGGAGAGGCCCCTTCTTTCACCGAAAACGCGGTCGCGCAATATTTTTCTGTATGGTCTGAGGGGCGCCGGGGATTGCGGTGCTGCCGCTTATCGTTATGTTTCCGTGGCGCGTCGCCGGAACGACGGATGGCGCCTGACACATGTGGATGAGGACATTATGCATAAAGTGATATTCGATACGGACCCCGGTGTGGATGATGCCATGGCGCTTCTGTTCCTGCACCGCCACCCCGATATCGATCTGATCGGCGTCACCACCGTTTTCGGCAATGCGCCCATCGACATCACCACCCGCAATGCGCTTTTCCTCAAGCGGGAATGGCAGATGACCGCGCCGGTCGCGAAAGGGGCGGGCGTAACCTTCGATCCGGCCCGCAAGGAAGGCCACTGGCCGACCTTCATCCATGGTGAAAACGGCCTCGGTGACATCGATATCCCCGACACCATCGACCTGCCGCTAGACCCGCGGCCCGCGCATCGCTTCATCATCGAGACGGTCAAAGCCAATCCCGGTGAAGTGACGCTTATTGCCGTTGGCCGCATGACCAATCTGGCGCTGGCTTTGCGCGAAGAACCTGATTTCGCGGCGCTGGTGAAGGAAGTCATCGTCATGGGCGGCGCCTTCGACATCAACGGCAATGTCTCGCCGGCGGCCGAGGCCAATATTCATGGCGATCCGGAAGCGGCCGATCTTGTCTTCACCGCGCCGTGGCGCGTGGTTGTCGTCGGTCTCGATGTCACGACAAAAACCGTGATGACCAGCGCTTTCATGGCTGAGATGGCAGAGGCGGGCGGCAAGCCGGTGCAGCTGCTTTCGGACCTGTCGCAATTCTACATCGATTTCTACAAGACCCGCACCGGTGACGGCATGGTGGTGCACGACAGCTGCGCCTGTGTTTATCTCGTCGCGCCGGAACTGTTTACCACCCGCAGTGGCCCGGTGCGCGTCGTCTGCGGCGGTCTTGCCGACGGCCAGACCATCCAGAAGCCGGACGGACGCGCCTTTCCGCCGGGCGACTGGGACGGGCATCCGAGCCAGCTGGTCTGCACGGATATCAAGCCGGAGCGCGTGCTTTCGGTCATCCGCGCGGCAATTGTGAAGGGCGAGCGCGGCTGAACGACAGGAATGGCCGTTCTTGAGCATGGCTTGCCTTGCATTTTCCCAGAATCTGGCGTTATGCAAGTTCCCTGATCATAGTGCGCGATCCGCCTTGCCGGAGGGCTTGAAAAGGCGGTGCCGGTAGGACGGGCGGATCACCGCTAGGCGGCGTTGGCCCGAGAAAACCCTTGTGGGTTTTCCCGTGCTTTGCGCTACAATGAATAACGCCTGCCGGGTCGGTTCGTGTCGGCGGCGTTTAACAACAAAAACGAACCTTCGTTATGGACCGGAAGAACCGGTCCATTCCCATGAGGAAAGAGATGGAAGAGTTTCACAAGGTCCGGCGTCTGCCGCAATACGTCTTCGAACAGGTCAACCGTTTGAAAGCGAGCGCGCGAGCGGCCGGGGCCGATATCATCGATCTCGGCATGGGCAATCCCGACCTTCCGACCCCGAAGGCCATCGTCGACAAACTTTGCGAGGTCGTTCAGGACCCTCGTACCCATCGCTATTCCTCGTCCAAGGGCATTCCCGGTCTTCGCCGCGCGCAGGCGGCCTATTATGCCCGCCGTTTCGGCGTTAAGCTGAACCCCGACACGCAGGTCGTCGCCACGCTCGGCTCCAAGGAAGGTTTCGCCAACATGGCACAGGCCATCACCGCGCCGGGTGACGTGATCCTGTGTCCGAACCCGACCTATCCGATCCATGCCTTCGGCTTCCTGATGGCGGGCGGCGTTATCCGCTCGATGAATGTCGAGCCGGATGAAAGCTTCTTCGGGCCGCTGGAACGCGCCGTGCGCCACTCCATTCCGAAGCCGCTGGCGCTGATCGTCAATTATCCTTCGAACCCGACGGCGCATGTCGCGTCGCTCGATTTCTACAAGGACGTCATCGCCTTTGCGAAGAAGCACGAGATCATCGTGCTTTCCGACCTTGCCTATTCGGAAATCTATTTCGACGAAAGCAATCCGCCGCCCTCCGTTCTCGAGGTTCCCGGTGCGATCGACGTTGCGGTGGAATTCACTTCCATGTCGAAGACGTTTTCCATGCCCGGCTGGCGCATGGGCTTTGCCGTTGGCAACGAGCGGCTGATCGCGGCCCTGACCCGCGTGAAGTCCTATCTCGATTACGGCGCCTTCACACCGATCCAGGTTGCTGCGACCCATGCACTGAACGGTGACGGCTCCGATATCGCCGAAGTGCGCAATGTCTATCGCCGCCGTCGCGATGTCATGGTCGACACCTTCGGCAAGGCGGGCTTCGAAGTACCGCCGCCGGCGGCCACCATGTTCGCCTGGGCGAAGATCCCGGAAAAATTCCGCCATCTCGGCAGCCTGGAATTCTCCAAGCTTCTGGTCGAGAAGGCCGATATCGCCGTTGCTCCCGGCATCGGCTTCGGCGAGATGGGCGATGATTACGTCCGTCTCGCGCTCGTGGAAAACGAGCATCGAATTCGTCAGGCAGCGCGCAATCTGAAGCGTTTCCTGTCGACAGCAGACGAGACGATGCACAACGTCGTTTCGCTCAACGCCCACAGATAAGGGCAAACCCAGGGCGGCCGGGTCTCGGCCGCCACCATCACCAGCAATCAGGAACATACCCATGGCAGATTCATTGAGAATCGGCATAGCGGGGCTCGGCACTGTCGGCGCTTCGCTCGTGCGCATCCTCCAGCAGAGAAGCAACGAACTTGCGATTACCTGCGGACGCGCAATTGAGATTATTGCCGTAAGCGCGCGCGATCGTTCGCGTGACCGCGGCATTGATCTCACGGGTATTACCTGGTTCGACACGCCTGAACAGATGGCGAGCGAAGCCGACATCGATGTGTTTGTCGAACTGGTCGGCGGTGCTTCCGGACAGGCCGAAAATGCGGTGCGGGCAGCGCTGTCGCGCGGTCTCCATGTGGTGACAGCCAACAAGGCGCTGCTGGCCAAGCATGGTGTCGAACTGGCGACCATTGCCGAAGACAAAGGCGCGCTTCTGAACTTCGAGGCGGCGGTCGCTGGCGGCATTCCCGTCATCAAGGCCCTGCGTGAATCGCTGACCGGCAATCACGTGACGCGCATCTACGGCATCATGAACGGCACCTGCAACTACATCCTCACAAAGATGGAGAAAGAAGGCCTGTCCTTCGAGGCTTGTCTTAAGGAAGCGCAGCGGCTGGGATATGCAGAGGCTGATCCCGCCTTCGATATCGAAGGTAACGACACCGCGCACAAGCTTTCCATTCTGACCACGCTTGCCTTCGGCAACAAGATCGCTGCCGACGACATTTATCTCGAAGGCATCACCAATATTTCGATCGAGGACATCCAGGCGGCTGCCGATCTAGGCTATCGCATCAAGCTTCTCGGCGTGGCGCAGGTCACCGAATCCGGTATCGAGCAGCGCGTCCATCCGACTATGGTGCCGCTCGATTCCGTCATCGCGCAGGTCGATGGCGTCACCAACGCCGTGGCGATCGAATCCGACATTCTCGGTGAATTGCTGATGGTCGGACCCGGCGCCGGCGGCAACGCCACGGCATCCGCCGTGCTTGGCGATATCGCCGATATCGCCAAGAGCCGTCCCGGTGCACAGCGTGTGCCGGTGCTCGGCCGTCCCGCGAAATCGCTGACGGACTATCGCCGCGCCAAGATGAAGAGCCACGAGGGCGGTTACTTCATCCGCCTGACGGTGAAGGATCAGGCCGGTGTGTTCGCCTCCATCGCCAGCCGCATGGCTGACAATAACATTTCGCTGGAATCCATCGTGCAGCGCCAGCGCGTGCACGTGGAAGGCGCGCCGCAGACAATCATCCTTGTTACGCACGCGACAATGGAAGATGCGATCCGCAAGGCGGTAAAAGCGATCAAGAACGAGAAATATCTCGTCAGCGAGCCCCAGGTCATCCGCATCGAGCGGACCTGAAGCGCGACGCTACTGTCGTGAGATCAAAAACCGCGTTTCCATCCGGAAACGCGGTTTTTTGTTGCTTGGGGGACCGGCGCCTTCCTGCGGTCTGGTGGCCGCAAAATTTGAGGGGACGGTGCGTGAAGCGCTGGAAAGCAGGGCGATTCGGCCTTATGGTTAATCGTGTTCACCAAGCGAGGGAGGCGTGGCCGTGACATCGATCATCCTGTTCAAGGACAACAAGCGCCAGGGCGCTCCGGCGAGCCATCACCGGGCGCGGCCGCACAATGCCAATGACAATATTCGCAGCATGGAATTCGATATGGCCGAATATGAGCGTAACTGGTGTTCGCTCGCGGTATTTTCGCTGCTGCTGCTTGTCGCGGCCGTCTCGATTGTCAGCCCTTTTTTCTCGATTTTCTCGACGTGATTTCGTCAAGGCGCGTTTTTGCTTGAAAAACGCAGCATCGCCATTTAGCCCGTTCTAACCATTAGAGCGCCTGTTGGCGCGAATGACAGGACGAATGGACAGGATGGTAATGATGGAGCCGGCCGATACCGTGGCCCGCGCATTTTTAAGCGTGGAGCGGTCGGCAACAGAACAGCGGTGGGTGTCTCGGCTGGATCAGGCCGGGCAGAACCGTGCGCTGGCCATGTCCCAGGTCCACGGTATTCCGGAACTGATCGCCCGGGTGCTCGCCGGGCGCGGTGTAGGGGTGGACGATGCCCTGGCGTTCCTTGATCCCACCATTCGCTCCCTGATGCCCGACCCGCATGTGCTGACCGATTGCGAGAAGGCCGCCGAGCGGCTTGTGCGCGCCATTGAAGCGGGTGAGAAGGTGGCGATCTTCGGGGATTACGATGTCGACGGCGCTGCTTCCTCCGCGTTGATGTACCGGTTTCTTGCACATTTCGGGCTGACGCCCGAGATCTACATTCCCGACCGAATTTTCGAGGGTTACGGGCCTAACCCGGCGGCGATGCAGCAGCTGGCCGCCAATGGCGCGACGCTGATCGTGACGGTGGACTGCGGATCCACCAGCCATGAATCGCTCAAGGCGGCAAAAGAGGCACGAACGGACGTTGTGGTCATAGACCACCATCAGGTGGGTACGGAACTGCCGCCGGCGGTGGCGCTGGTCAATCCCAACCGGGAGGACGATCTGTCGGGGCAGGGGCATCTCTGTGCCGCTGGCGTGGTGTTCCTCGTGCTCGTCGCCACGCTTCGCGTTCTCAAGGACAGGCGGCACCGCCAGGCCTTCACGCTCGATCTGCTGTCATTGCTCGACATCGTTGCGCTTGCGACGGTCTGCGATGTGGTTCCCCTGAAAGGGCTGAACCGCGCCTATGTGGTGAAGGGCCTGATTGCCGCACGCCACATGAAAAATGCCGGCCTTGCCGCGCTGTTCAAGAAGGCGGGGCTGGGCGGGCCTGTGACACCCTATCATTTCGGTTTCCTGATCGGGCCCCGCATCAACGCCGGGGGGCGTATTGGCGACGCTGCGCTTGGCAGCCGATTGTTGACGATCGATGATTCCTCGCAGGCCGAGGTGATTGCCGAGCGGCTGGACGAGCTGAACCGCGAGCGACAGGCGATGGAAGCGGCGATGCTGGCGGAGGCCGAAGCGGAGGCCCTGTTCGAATATGGCGACGGCTCGGGTGCCGGTGTTATCGTCACCGCGCGTGAAAACTGGCATCCCGGCATTGTCGGCTTGTTGGCCTCGCGCCTGAAGGATCGCTTCCGCCGCCCGGCTTTTGCCATTGCCTTCGATCCCTCCGGCAAGGGCACCGGCTCCGGCCGTTCGATCGCCGGCTTCGACATGGGGCGGATGGTGCGCGCTGCCGTGGAGGCCGGCCTGCTGGTCAAGGGCGGCGGTCACGCCATGGCGGCAGGCCTCACGGTTGAGCGCGCCAATCTCGGCAAGCTCAGGACCTTTTTCGAAGAAGCAGCGGCAAAGACCGTAAACGAGTTGGTAGAGAGCAGCGTATTGAAGATTGATGGCGCCATCGGCGCTTCGGGGGCTACGTTGCAGCTTGTCGACCAGCTGGAACAGGCCGGTCCCTATGGTTCCGGTCATTCTCAGCCGATCTTTGCCGTTCCGGCGCATCGCCTGCGTGATGTGCGGCTGGTGGGCACATCCCACGTCAAGATCACGCTGGAGGCCATGGATGGCTCACGGCTGGACGGAATCGCGTTCCGCGCCGCCGAGGCGCCCCTGGGACAGATGCTCATGAATGCCCGCGGACGGAATATTCACGTCGCGGGTACTGTTGGCGCCGATCTCTGGCAGGGGCAAAGGCGGGTTCAACTGCGTGTTCTGGACGCCGCTTTCGCGCCCTGAAAGGGGCCACCAATCTATCTCGACTGTCACCGGCCAACGGTTGTCGCTGATCTACGCACTACAACAGGATATCTTTACGCGATGCGTGAAGATTTTCGTTTATGTTGCTGATTTTAAGGAAGAAGCAAGTGGCACGCCCTAGGGGAGTCGAACCCCTCTTTTCAGAATGAAAATCTGACGTCCTAACCGATAGACGAAGGGCGCGTGCGCTTGTGGTGTGGCGCCCTTATAGTCAGGCTCCCGTTGCTCCGCAAGCGGAAAAACTGATTTTTTTCGCTTTGCGGCGAGTTTTTTTGGCAGGGCGGAACGGGCTGTGGAAAACCCGGTCGGACCGGCCCAAATCCTTGAATTACCGCTCCAATCTCGCGCGGCACGAGACGCGACGATGCGGTGCAAGTGGGCAAAGCCCAGCATCTTGGATGTTGAACTGGCAGTGCTCTGCCGAAGCTTGGGACTTCCTGATGATCTGGGAGAGGGGAAAGGCAAGCCGGGTGAGTTGCGCGGCGGCATTTCGTCCGGCTTGCCTTCCATCGGGGGGACAGGCATCTAACGTGCCGACGGCAAATCGGTTCCGCAGCAATGATGAGATGCTGGAATTATTGCGATTTTATCGAATGATTTTGCCGTGTGGGAGGTAACCAGGGAAGCAAGTGGCACGCCCTAGGGGAGTCGAACCCCTCTTTTCAGAATGAAAATCTGACGTCCTAACCGATAGACGAAGGGCGCGTGCGCTTGTGGTGTGGCGCCCTTATAGTCAGGCTCCGGTTGCTCCGCAAGCGGAAAAACGCATGATTTGACAAAAAAATGACACGGGTGGCCAGAAGCCCTGAAAAACAAGGATTCTTGTTTCGTAACAAAAGGTTAAAGCGTGCTGGGTCCCGCGGTTTTGCGCTTCTAACGGAAGAGAATGATGTGGGGGACCGCGTTGGTGGGCAGTGATTCACTCAAGTGGCTCCGGGACGTGAGAAGCGCAGCGTCATGAAAAGCCAAAGATCACGCCAGATCTGGAGCTGGGTTGTCGTCATAAAAAAACGGGGCCCAAAGGCCCCGTCCGATGATGCTTGTTCTCAATGCAGTATCTGGCTGAGGAACAGGCGGGTACGCTCGTGCTGCGGATTGTCGAAGAATTCGGCGGGCGAGTTCTGTTCGACGATCTGGCCCTGGTCCATGAAGATAACGCGGTTTGCGACCTGACGCGCAAAGCCCATTTCGTGGGTCACGCACAGCATGGTCATGCCGTCTTCTGCGAGGCTGACCATGGTATCAAGCACTTCCTTGACCATTTCCGGGTCGAGCGCCGAGGTCGGCTCATCGAAGAGCATGATCTTCGGCTTCATGCAGAGCGAGCGGGCAATCGCCACACGCTGCTGCTGACCGCCGGAGAGCTGGCCCGGATATTTATGCGCCTGCTCGGGAATCTTCACGCGCTTCAGATAGTGCATCGCGACTTCTTCGGCTTCCTTCTTGGGCATCTTGCGAACCCAGATCGGCGCCAGCGTGCAGTTTTCGAGGATCGTCAGATGCGGGAAGAGGTTGAAGTGCTGGAACACCATGCCAACTTCGCGGCGCACCTCGTCGATCTTCTTGAGGTCGTTGGTAAGCTCGATGCCATCAACGACGATGCTGCCCGACTGGTGCTCTTCCAGACGGTTGATGCAGCGGATCATGGTCGATTTGCCCGACCCGGAAGGACCGGCGATGACAATGCGCTCGCCCTTCATGACCTTCAGGTTGATATCACGCAGCACATGGAAATCGCCGTACCATTTGTTCATGCCGGTGATTTCGATTGCGACGTCCGTCGCCGAGACGGTCAGTTTTTTTGCCTGGGTTTCTGCCATTTTGAGCGTCCCTTATCGTTTATGCCCGGTGTCGAGGTGCCGTTCCATGAACAGCGAATATCGCGACATGCCGAAGCAGAATATCCAGAATACGAAGCCTGCGAAAATATAGCCAGTCATGGCGGTGACGGGCGTGGCCCAGTTCGCATCCGATTGGTTGAGTGTGACAATACCGAGCAGGTCGAACATGCCGATGATCGAGACCAGCGACGTGTCCTTGAAAAGCCCGATGAAGGTGTTGACGATGCCCGGAATGACGAGCTTCAGCGCCTGCGGCAGCACGATCAGCCTCGTCTTCTGCCAGTAATTCAGGCCGAGCGAGTCCGCACCTTCATATTGTCCCTTCGGAATGGCCTGCAGGCCGCCGCGGATCACTTCCGCCATATAGGCGGAGGAGAACAGCGACACGCCGACCAGCGCACGCAGGAACTTGTCGAAAGTCCAGCCGTCGGGCAGGAACAGCGGCAGCATGATGCTGGCGAAGAACAGGACGGTGATCAGCGGGATGCCTCTGATGACCTCGATGAAGAGGACGCAGAGCATCTTGATGACCGGCAGGTTCGAGCGTCTGCCGAGAGCCAGAAGAATGCCGAAGGGCAGCGACACCGTTATCCCGAAGAAGGACAGGATGAGCGTGACCATCAGGCCGCCCCAGAGCTGCGTTTCCACCTTCGGCAGGCCGAAGACGCCGCCGATGAGCAGGAAGAACGCAATGAAGGGCAGGATGATGAAGAGCGCCAGCGCATTGAGACGCTTGAACGGCGCCTTCGGTATGAGCATCGGGACCAACAGGATCGCGAACGTCACCATCACGAGGATGGGACGCCAGCGCTCGTCAATGGGGTAACGGCCGAAGACGAATTGTCCGAGCTTGGCCGAGACAAAGGCCCAGCAGGCGCCGGACTGTCCGTCCGGAAGCGCGCCGCCCTGTGAAGCGGTGAGACACGCAATCCGGTCGCTGCCGGTCCAAACCGCGTCGATAAACAGCCACTCGATGATCGGCGGCACGATATAGACGAGGAGGGCAATAGCAAGGACGGTGAGCACCGTATCCTTGGGCGTGGCGAAGAGCTTGGTACGCAGCCAGTGGGTTACGCCCACCGCGCTCGATGGCGCGGGGCGGGCTTCCTCAATGGTCTGGCGCACGAAGGCGTGGTTGCTGATCGTCATCGTCATCTCTCCACCAGAGCCATTTTCGCGTTGAACCAGTTCATGACCACGGCCGTGAGCAGGGACAGCGAGAGATATATGACCAGCCAGATGGCAACGACTTCAACCGCCTGACCCGTCTGGTTCAGGATCGTACCGCCAACGGAGACGATATCGGCAAAGCCGACGGCGACCGCAAGCGACGAGTTCTTGGTGAGGTTGAGGAACTGACTTGTCAGCGGCGGAATGATGATGCGCATGGCCTGCGGCACGACGATGAGACGTGTCGTGGTGCTGGAGCGAAGCCCAAGCGCGTCGGCAGCTTCCGTCTGCCCCTTCGCCACGGCCTTGATGCCGCCGCGAACGATCTCGGCGATGAAGGAAGCAGTGTAGAAGGACAGCGCCAGGAACAGCGACATGAATTCAGGCGCGACGACGGCGCCGCCCGAAAGGTTGAAGCGTCCGGCGATGGGGTAATCGAATGTCAGCGGCGCGCCGATTGCGAGGAACGTGGCGAGCGGCAATCCGATGACGAGCAGCGTTATCGTTATTCCGGTGCGGAATTGCTGTCCGGTTTTTTCCTGTCTGGCTTTCGCCCAGCGGTAAACAAGCACGCTGACGACGACGGCGACAAGAAAGGCCAGCGGCACGAGCCAGATTCCGTCCCCCCAGAGCGGTTTCGGAAAGAAGAAGCCACGATTGTTAAGGTAGGTGCCGAGCGGCAGCTCGAGCGATTCGCGTGCCTGCGGCAGGACCGAGATGACGCCCTTGTACCAGAAGAAGATCACGAGCAGCGGCGGGATGTTGCGGAAGATTTCCACATAGGCCTGCGCGAGCTTCGAGATCAGCCAGTTGTTGGACAACCGGGCGATACCGACGATGAAGCCGATGATCGAGGCGGCGATGATGCCAAAAAACGCAACCTGGATCGTGTTGAGAATGCCGACGAGCAGCGCCCGGCCATAGGTCGCGTCGCTGGTATAAGCGATCAGCGACTGGCCGATGTCGAAGCCCGCGCGTCCGTTGAGGAACCCGAAGCCGGATGAAATGTTTGAACGTTGAAGATTGGTGATCGTATTCGTCACGATGACCCAGACGAAGGCGGCCAGGATGACGACCGTCAGGACCTGGTAAAAAATGCCGCGTATGCGTGGATCGTAGATAAGTGACGACGCGCTTTGCGCGCGCGATCGTTGCGAACTGACCGCGTTGCCTGCCATAGGCACCTTTCCCTTTTATATGCTCTTTGCGAGCTTATTTATATAATTTGAAGCGGAGGCCGGGTGTTGCCCAGCCTCCTTATGATCTAGCCGATGATGGGGCCGATCAACGGACCGGCGGTGCGTATTGCAGGCCGCCCTTGGTCCAGAGCGCGTTCTGGCCGCGCTCGATCTTCAGCGGCGAGCCGGCGCCGACGTTGCGGTCGAAGACTTCGCCGTAGTTGCCCACCAGCTTGATGATGTTGTAGGCCCAGTCATTGGTCACGCCGAGATCGGTACCGATCTTGGTGCCTTCTTCCGTGCCGAGCAGGCGCTTCACGTCCGGATTTGCGCTGTTCTTCTGCTCGTCGACGTTCTTGGAGGTGATGCCAAGTTCTTCGGCATTGACCATGGCGTAGTGAACCCAGCTGACGATGTCGAACCACTGGTCGTCACCCTGGCGAACGGCCGGACCAAGCGGCTCCTTGGAGATGACTTCAGGCAGAACGATGTTTTCTTCCGGGTTCTTCAGCTTCAGGCGGATCGCGTAAAGGCCCGACTGGTCAGTGGTGTAGACGTCGCAACGGCCGGCATCATAAGCAGAGGTCGCGTCGGCTTCCTTTTCGAAAACCACCGGGTTGTACTGCAGATTGTTGGTCTTGAAGTAGTCGGCGAGGTTGAGCTCCGTGGTCGTGCCGGTCTGTACGCAGACGGCGGCGCCGGAAAGCTCGAGAGCGGACTTCACGTTGAGGCTCTTCTTGGCGATGAAGCCCTGGCCGTCGTAGTAGTTGACGGTACGGAAGTTGAAGCCCAGCGACGTGTCGCGGCTGATCGTCCAGGTGGTGTTACGGGTCAGAACGTCGACTTCACCGGACTGGAGAGCCGGGAATCGGTCCTTGCTCGAAAGTGCGACGAACTTGGCCTTCGAAGGATCGCCGAAAACCGCTGTGGCAATACCACGGCAATAGTCCACGTCGATACCGGACCACTCGCCCTTGTCATCGGGATTGGAGAATCCCGGAATGCCGGCGCTGACGCCGCAGGTGACGAAACCCTTGCCCTTCACATCCTGAAGCGTCGCAGCCGAAGCGACCGAGGCTCCTCCCAAAACTGCTGCGCCGATGGCGGCCGACAGAATTGCCTTTTTCATTTTTCCCAACCTTTGTTTGTTATCGTCACTTGGAAGAGGACCGGCATGTTTGTTCTGCCCCAGCTCCCCCTTCAGCGAGATCTTTTCGATCCGCTTTTTCTATCACAATCGCAATTGGCAGCGGGGTCAAGACGTGCGGGCAATAATTGTGCCTATAAAACGGAATTTTCCAAAATTTGGTCGTGAAGTGTGCAAAGGGTGAAAATATAAGCATATTTTTGCGGAAATTTGCACTTGCACAGTATTTGTATACTTGTTGTATTCTGGCTGGCGATGGATCAATCCCGGCGGTTGTTGCGTCCCGGCGGGACTTGACCTTGCGGTTCGCTCTCAGCATTGTCGCACACGTCAATGTTCCTTCGAAAGCTGATCTGAAATGACCAAGACAAATGACCTGCTTTCCGCCGCAGGTGTGAATACGCGCCTCACCCATGGCGGCAATGATCCCGCGGACTGTTTCGGTTTCGTCAATCCGCCAATCGTGCGCGGCTCGACGGTGCTTTTTCCCGACGCGGAGACGCTTTCGACGGAAAACCAGAAATATACCTATGGCACCCACGGCACGCCGACGACCGATGCACTCTGCAATCTTGTCAATGAGCTGGAAGGGTCTGCCGGAACCATTCTCGTGCCTTCGGGCCTTGCGGCCATCACGGTCCCGTTCCTTGCCTATCTCGGCGCTGGCGACCACGCGCTGATCGTCGATTCCGTTTATTTTCCGACACGTCGCTTCTGCAATATGATGCTGAAGAAGCTGGGTGTCGAAGTGGAATATTACGATCCGGCCATCGGGGAGGGCATAGAGGCTCTCATCCGGCCGAACACGAAGCTGGTGCATCTGGAAGCGCCGGGTTCCAACACCTTCGAAATTCAGGATGTCGGGCTGATCACCGATATCGCTCATCGGCATGATTGCGTTGTTACGATGGACAATACCTGGGCGACGCCGCTTTATTTCAAACCTTTGGATTTTGGCGTCGATGTTTCCATCCACGCTGCCACCAAATATCCCTCGGGCCATTCGGATGTGCTGATGGGCTTCGTCTCGGCCAATGAAAAGCACTGGAAGGCGCTTTATCAGGCCAATACCAATCTCGGGATCTGCGTCACTTCCGACGATGCCTATCAGATCCTGCGCGGCATGCGCACGATGGGAATCAGGCTGGCGCACCATCAGAAAAGCGCGCTCGACATCGCCACATGGCTGGAGAGCCGGGACGACGTCGTGCGCGTGCTGCATCCGGCGCTGCCGAGCTTTGCAGGGCACGATCTCTGGAAGCGCGATTTCAAGGGAGCAAGCGGCGTCTTCTCCTTCGTGCTGAAGGCGGAAGAAGGCAGATACAAGCAGACGGCGGCCGCGTTCCTGAATGCGCTGACCTTTTTCGGGCTCGGTTACTCCTGGGGCGGCTACGAATCGCTTGCCGTTTCGGTCTCGCTTGTCGACAGGACCATCGCCAAGGGTCCCTCGGAGGGACCGGTCATCCGCCTGCAGATCGGGCTTGAGGATGTCGCCGATCTCAAGAAGGACCTCGAAGCCGGCTTTGCAGCCGCGGCCGCGGTTTGACCTCAGCCCGTGGCGCGATAGCCGTAGAGCCAGTCGAAGTCCTTCAGGAAGGCGTCGGTGGGACGCGTGGAAAACACGAAGTCCCGCGCGATACGCACCGGGCCTGTGGCGTGATAGGCAAAACGATTGAGAGAGGCCCGCTTGCGGGCCTTTTCTATGCGCGGCAGGCGCAGCGCCTCGAAGGCGGCAAGAGCCTGCGGCGTGGGCAGGGTGGCTGCAGCATCGCTGCCCACCATGGTTCCCGCGAGTTCAAACGCATCCTCGATCGCCATGGCTGCCCCCTGGGCGGCGAACGGCATCATGGCATGCGCTGCGTCGCCGATCAGCACCGTGTCCCGGCCATTGTGCCAGCGGCCGGGGCCGGCCTGATAAAGCGGCCAGAAGGTCGGGTTTTCGGACGAATCGAGCAACCGGACGATGTCAGGGCTGAAGCCGCGAAACTGTTCAAGAAGCAGGGCTTTCTGCCGCCCGCTCGATTCCGCCCGCCACGTCGCGCCGGGATCGGCGCCAAGCGCGATGGCGACGATGTTGAAACCGCCGACTTCTTTCAGCGGATAGGCGACGATATGGCCACCCGAGCCGAGATAGGCCGTGACGGCGCTTTTGTTGATGGCCGACGGCACGGCATTGGCGGCAACGGTGAAGCGCCAGGCGACATTGCCGGAGAAGGTGGCGGTGGGAGCGGCAGGAACGGCAAAGCGGGCCGCCGACCAGACACCGTCCGCGCCGACAATCAGATCATGGTCGCGGAATGTGGTTGCGGCAATCACATCGGCCGTCGCGTTTTCGATGCGTTTGCCGAGATGCAACCGGCATAGCGGATTATCTGTCACCGTCTGGAGAAGTGCGCTTTGCAGGGTGGAGCGGTGCAGCACGCCATAGGGTGCGCCCCAGCGTGTACGCGCCACCGCGCCCACAGGCAGGGAGAGCAGCGTTGCGAGCGATTTTCCGGAGGCGAGTTCGACACTGACGGGCTCGGTCCAGCGCGCCTCGATGGCAGGCAGCACGCCAAGCGTGGCGAGAATGCGGGCGGCATTGGGCGAAATCTGCAGGCCGGCGCCTACTTCCGTCAGTTCGCCGGCCTGTTCGATGATGTCGCAGTCTATACCGTGCCGGGCAAAAGAAAGGGCAGCGGTGAGACCGGCAATGCCGGCACCGATAATGGCTACGGATTTTATGGGCATGATGCGCCCCGATCAGGAAAAGTGGAGGTCAGGCAGCCTTCACGTGGAAAACGCAGCCCGGAGGATTGGTCTGCTCGGCCTTCAGCGACGGATTGTAGCGATAAAGGGTGGAGCAGTAGGAACAGACCTTCTCATTGTCGTCGCCCATATCGATGAAGATATGCGGATGATCGTAAGGAACGGAAGCGCCGGTGCACATGAATTCCTTGACGCCGATCTCGATCATGCGGTGTCCGCCATCGTTCTGGAAGTGGGGAATGGTATGCCCGGCCATGTTCGTCTCCAAATGCAATATCGTTGTAGAGCCGCAATCCGGCTTCGCATGCCGGCTCGTCGTTGCGGATATGTAGCCTCAAACGCATTGCATCTCCATAAAAATCGTCAGCAAAACATGTTCAACATTGCTAATTCCTGCCATATGGTCCGGCAAAAAGGATGTCCTTGATGAATCTCAACACGCCGCAGTTTTCCGATTTTTTCCATGACGGCCTTCGCCTCGCTTATTTTGACGAAGGCGATCCGGCGGGAGACCCGGTTTTGCTGATCCATGGCTTTGCATCCAGCGCCAACGTCAACTGGGTCCATCCCGGCTGGCTGAAGACGCTGGGAGATGCCGGCTACCGGGTGATCGCCATCGATAATCGCGGCCATGGCGCAAGCGACAAGCCGCATGATACGGAGGCCTATTATCCGTCCGTCATGGCCGAAGATGCGGTGGCGCTGCTCAACCATCTCGGCATCGCAGAGACGCATGTGATGGGTTACTCCATGGGTGCGCGCATTTCCGCCTTCCTGGCCATGGCGCATCCCGAGCGCGTGCGTTCTCTGGTCTTCGGCGGGCTCGGCATCGGCATGGTCGAAGGTGTGGGCGACTGGGACCCGATCGCAGAGGCGCTTCTCGCGCCTTCGCTCGATGTCGTGACCCATGAGCGCGGCCGCATGTTCCGAGCCTTTGCCGATCAGACGAAAAGCGACCGCCTGGCGCTTGCCGCCTGCATCGAGACATCGCGGGTTCTCGTCACACGCGACCAGGCGGCAAAGATAGATGCGCCGACGCTGATCGCGGTGGGAACGAAGGACGATATTGCCGGCTCCGGTGAAGAGCTCGCTGCCATCATGCCGCACGCGCGGGCGATCGACATTCCCGGCCGCGACCACATGCTGGCCGTCGGCGACCGCGTGTTCAAGGCGGCGGTGCTGGATTTCTACCGTTCGTTCTGAGTTGACGCATTTTCGAGGAAAAACCGTGCAGGCTTTCCGCGCAGAAGCGCGGCAAAGCGCAGTTCGGCAAGAAACGGTTTTTCAAGCTGCATGAAGAAAAACTGAAGCCGTGCCGCCTTTAAAGTCGTCATTCGAATCCCATTTCTAATGCACGTCTTTTTCTGTATAAAGAACGACCACTGCAAACGAGGAGACCGTTCATGGTCGCACGTACCGAGGCCCGTCAGCCTGAACAGCTGGCGATCGTCGACCCGATCTGGGGCAGCCTGCTGCATGAAGCGCGCAGCGCCGCTGCACAGGATCCGCTGCTTTCAGCCTTTCTTTATTCGACGATCCTCAACCACCGGTCTCTCGAAGAATGTGTGATCTACCGTATCTGCGAACTTCTCGACCATCCGGACATACAGGCCGTGCTGTTGCGTCAGACCTTCCAGGACATGCTGGATGACTGGCCGGAATGGGGAAGCGTTCTCCGCGTCGACATCCAGGCCGTTTACGATCGCGATCCGGCCTGCACGCGCTTCATGGAACCGCTGCTTTATTTCAAGGGTTTCCAGGCCATCCAGACCCATAGGCTTGCCCACTGGCTGCTGCAGAAAGGCCGCAAGGATTTCGCGCTTTATCTGCAGAGCCGGTCTTCGAGCATTTTCCAGACCGATATCAACCCCGCAGCACGCATCGGCAAGGGCATCTTCCTCGACCACGCCACCGGGCTGGTGGTCGGCGAAACGGCAGTCATCGGCGATAATGTCTCCATCCTGCATGGCGTCACCCTCGGCGGCACCGGCAAGGAAGGGGCGGATCGCCACCCGAAGATCGCCAACGGTGTGATGATCGGCGCGGGGGCGAAAATCCTCGGCAATATCGAAATCGGCAGCTGCTCGCGCATCGCCGCAGGATCTGTAGTGCTGAAGCCGGTTCCGCCGAAGACCACGGTTGCCGGCGTGCCGGCGCGGGTGGTGGGAGAAGCAGGGTGTTCTGAACCCTCGCGCCTGATGGACCAGCTCATCGGAGCCGATATCTGAGCGGCACTCTCGCGCTGACAGGTGGCCGGGTTTTTTGCCGTCGTCCGTGTGGAAGACACGGATGACCTGCCGCTTTCACTTTACTTTGGCCTTTGTCCCATGCCAAAAGCGGGCCAACGCGAACCGCACAGGAGAATAGTGGTGAAAGCCGACGAAATCAAAAAACTCGACGCCTACTTCAAGCGTACCTTCAACCCGACGATGGTGGTCAAGGCGCGTCCGCGCAAGGACGATTCCGCCGAAGTGTATCTTGGCGAAGAGTTTCTCGGCGTCGTTTACATCGATGACGAAGACGGCGACCGTTCCTACAATTTCTCGATGGCGATCCTCGACGTCGACCTGTGATCGTCACCGTTCGGTGACCCAGGGGGCCTCCATTCATCGCCCGCGGTGGTTCACGCCGCGGGCGATTTGTTTTTCCGTTGCACGATCCGCATCGTCAGGCGACTTTCCGGCCGCAATGTTACCCGCATCAGCGGTGCCGCAGTTGCCGTTGACCTGTTTTCCAGATGAAGGCCTTGCAGAAGAACGGCCAGAATCGCGACGGCTTCCATCATCGCAAAAGCATTGCCGATGCAGATGCGGGGTCCCGCCCCGAATGGCATATAGGCATAGCGGTGGCGCGCCTTCGTCTTTTCCGGTCCGAAGCGCGACGGATCGAAGCGCTCGGGCTCGTCCCACAAGGCGGAGTGGCGGTGCACGGCATAGATGGGCACGTAAAGAACGGTGCCCGCCGGAATATCATGCCCGCCGAGCCTGAAGTCTTCAAGCGCCGTGCGTGTAATGACCGGAGCTGGCGGGTAAAGCCGCATCGCTTCCGAGAACACCTGTCGGGTATAGGTCAGGCCGGCGATGTGTTCCGCCGCGACCGGTTCACCGGCAGTGACGGTGTCGATTTCCTCGAGGATTTTTCTCTCCGTTTCACGGTTCTTCGACAGAAGGTGAAACGTCCATGCGAGACCGAGCGCCGTCGTTTCGTGGCCGGCGGTGATGAATGTCAGGAGATTGTCGACGATTTCCGTGTCGGTCATCATGCGTCCGGTTTCAGGATCCCTGGCCTCCAGCAGCATCGAGACGAGGTCGTTCCTTTCGGATGGATTTTTCCGCCGTCCGGCAATCACCTTCGCGAGGCTTTCGCGCAGATAACCGACGGCGATCCGGGCCTTGCGCCGGCCAGGATGAGGTAGCCATTCCGGCGCCCCCAGCATGGTGAGCGCGAAGGTCCAGCCTGTTGGTTTCAGATAATCGGTGATGCTCTGTTCGACCCGCGCAACATCAATTCCGTATCCACCGGACATCATCGTTTCGACGATGATGTCGAACGTGGTTCGCATCATTTCGTGGCCCACGTCGATGTCACCAATGGAAGGAGAGCGCCAGCGCGCTTCCGTGCGTCGTGCCGTCTCGATCATGACCGGAAGCAGATCCAACAGCTTTTCGTGGCGGAAAGCGCCTGCGACGGATTGCCGTTGCCATTTCCAATGGTCCCCGTCGGCGGTCAGAAGTCCCTGACCGAGGGCCGGGCCGAGGACGCGCCGCACATCTTCACCCTTGCCAAGCAGATGGGCGTTCTTGACCAGAGCCTCGTGGATCAAAACGGGATCGGCGAGATGCACGCGCATCGTGTCGCCAAGGCGAGTGAAAACCGCAGGTTCATGAAAGATTTCCGGCGGCAACGCCTTCAACGGATTGCGGATAATGGAGAGAGCGAGACGCGCGGTGGCGAGCTTCGATACGGTTTGTGTCCCGATCGCCTCGGGCGAGGGGTTGCGAAGGCCGGTGTCGGTCATCTGCGGGTCCTTTATGCGCGTTGAACAATGGCAACATGCTGTTAAGGTGTTTACCTTATACCGGTAACTTAAGGTGTGCGCCTTAATTTTCAATGGTGGGGTGAAATTTCTATGATGAACGGCGCGAAACGGCCGGGGCGATCCCTGACACGTGAAAAAATTCTAGATGTTACACTCGGTCTCTTCAACGAACGTGGCCCGGACCGTGTGACAACGGCCGAAATTGCCGGCGATGTGAAAATCAACGAGGGCAATCTCTATTATCATTTCCGCACCAAGGAATCGCTGGTCCTTGCCCTGTTCGCCCGCTTCGAAAACGATGCGCTGGCGCTCGTCGCGACTGTTGACGGAGCGGACGAGGCGGCTGCGGCGACTTATGCCGGCTTTCTGCGGCAGTGGTTCTCTCTCGTCTGGAACTACCGCTTCCTTTTTCGCGATCTTGTCGGTCTGGTGGCGTTGGCACCGGGGCTGGTGGAGCCCGTCCGAACCATAAGCGCCGCCATGCGTCTGGCGGTCGGCCACATCGTCACGCGGATGCAGAATGCGGAGCTGGTGGACATTCCCGAACCGGAGCGCGAGGCGGTTTTGACGAATTTGTGGATCGTCTCGACCTATTGGGCGTCCTATCTTAATCTGCAGGAAGGTGTCAGTGAATTCGGGTCGCAGCAACTGGAGTGGGGGCTGCGGCAGGTCTCCAGTCTGTTCAGGCCTTATCTTTCTTCCGAGGCAATGGCCGAGCTGGAGGCACTGGGAGAAGGCGAGAAATAGTGTCTCCGACAGGGGACATTCCGCGCCAATGGAAAACCGCCCGTTTATAGCGGGCGGTTTCATTACACCGGTTTTCCGGTGCAGGCGTCAGGCCGCCTTGAGCAGGTCGCCATGCGGATCGAGCACGAACTTGGTGGCTGCGCCCTGGTCGAAGCTCTCATAGCCCTGTACGGCATCGTCGAGCGCAATGATCCTGGCGTTGACGATGTCGGCAATCGGCAGGCGGTCGTGCAGGATCGCCTGCATGAGCTGGCGGTTATATTTCAGCACCGGTGTCTGGCCGGTGTGGAAGGATTGCGCCTTCGCCCAACCGAGGCCGAAACGCAGTGACAGGCTGCCCTGTTTGGCAGCATCATCCACCGCGCCCGGATCTTCGGTGACATAAAGGCCTGGAATGCCGATCGAGCCGGCGGCGCGGGTGATTTCCATCATCTGGTTGAGAACGATCGCCGGCTGTTCGCCGCCTGCGTGGCCGCGCGCTTCAAAGCCGACCGCGTCGATGGCGCTGTCCACCTCGTTGGTGCCGACAATCTCCGCGATCATGTCGCCCAGCCGGTCGCCCTTAGAGAGATCGACGGGTTCGAAGCCGACTTTCGCAGCGTGGGCAAGACGATCCTTGTTGAAATCGCCGATCATGACGACCGCGGCACCCAGAATGCGGGCGGAGGCGGCAGCCGCGAGGCCTACCGGGCCGGCACCGGCGACATAAACAGTGGAGCCGACGCCGACACCGGCCTTCACTGCGCCGTGGAAGCCGGTTGGCAGAATGTCGGAGAGCATGGTGAGGTCGCGGATCTTCGACATCGCCTTGTCACGATCCGGGAATTTCAGCAGGTTGAAATCGGCATAGGGGATGGTGACATATTTCGCCTGACCACCGATCCAGCCGCCCATGTCGACGTAGCCATAAGCGCCGCCGGCGCGGGACGGGTTCACCGTGAGGCACACGCCGGTATCCTGCGACTTGCAGCAGCGGCAGCGGCCGCAGGCGACGTTGAACGGCACGGAGACGATGTCGCCAACCTGCAGCATCTCAACGTCGATGCCTTTCTCGATGACTTCGCCGGTGATTTCATGACCGAGAACGAGGCCCGGCATCGCCGTGGTGCGGCCGCGCACCATGTGCTGGTCGGAGCCGCAGATATTGGTGGAAATCACCTTGAGAATGACACCGTGCTCGATGCGGCGGCCATCCGGCGCCTCAAGCTTCGGGTCGTCGATGTCGCGGACTTCGACCTGACCCGGCCGCATGTAGACGACGCCTCTGTTCCTGCTCATATCCATCTCCTCCATGGTTGAACACCGTACCTGTCCGCTCCTCCGCGGGCAGATGACTTCATGGGTGCAGCAAACCATGAGAGGGGAGATGTGGCGTTCGGGAATACGACACGCGGTGTGGTCGTAACGACACCGCGTTTCGCCCGACGTCACGGTGGTGTTATCTGTCGAGCGGTTTCCTGAGGCGGCCGGCGGCGTCCTGAATATATTGCCAGGCGACACGGCCTGAGCGGCCGCCGCGGGTGGTTGCCCATTCCAACGCCTCGTGATGCAGTGTGTCGCGGTCGAGACCCAGATCGAAATGCGTGGCATAGCTGTCGATCATCGTCAGATAATCTTCCTGACCGCATTTGTGGAAACCGAGCCAGAGGCCGAAGCGATCGGAGAGCGACACCTTTTCCTCGACCGCTTCGGATGGGTTGATGGCGGTGGACTGCTCGTTTTCCATCATGTGACGCGGCAGAAGATGGCGACGGTTGGAGGTCGCATAAAACAGCACATTGTCAGGACGTCCCTCGATGCCGCCGTCGAGCGCTGCCTTCAGCGATTTATAGGCGGTGTCGTCATGGTCGAAGGAGAGGTCGTCGCAGAAAACGATGACGCGCTGGCCCGAGGCCTTGAGGATGTCGAGCAGGGCGGGCAGGGTGTGGATGTCCTCGCGGTGCACTTCCACCAGCTTGAGCGAAACACCGCTTGCCGCACGCACATCTTCGTGAACGGCCTTCACCAGCGAAGACTTGCCCATGCCGCGCGCACCCCACAGCAGCACGTTGTTGGCGGCGAAACCTTCCGCGAAACGCAGCGTGTTTTCGTGGAGAATGTCGCGGACATGATCGACGCCGCGGATGAGTTTCAACGCGATGCGGTTGGGGCGGGCAACAGGCTGCAGGAAAGAGTTCAGCGGCGCCCAGACAAAACAATCCGCCGCATTCCAGTCGTTTACGGCGGGCGCCGGTCCCGCCAGCCGTTCGACGGCATCGGTGAGCCGGCGCAGTTCTGAAAGAAGCAGGGAGGCCGTTTCTTCTCGAATCATGGTGTTTCTTCCGCTTGTCTGATGTTCAAAAGTCTGTTTTGCGCCCGGCCTAGCATGGTGTTTGGCGCCCATAAAGGTTAAGAGGTCCGGAATCGGTACGGCGAGGGCCCTGCATCTGTTGCAATCCCGGCGTTCCCCACTATATTCCGGCGGCTTGAAAGCTGGGGCGGCATACGAGGTCGTGCCGTAATCGTTGAGGAGTTTTATATGTTCATTAGTCAAGCTTTTGCCCAGGATGCAGCGGGCGGCACGTCGGCGCTGGGTTCCGGCCTTGAAATGCTTTTCCTGTTTGCGCCGCTCATGGTGGTCTGGTATTTTTTCCTCATCCGTCCGCAGCGCGCACAGATGAAGAAGCGCCAGGAAACGCTGACCAATATTCGCCGCGGTGATCAGGTCGTTCTCGGCGGCGGCATCGTCGGCAAGGTGACCAAGGTCATCGATGACAGTGAACTCGAAGTCGAAATCGCCGAAGGCGTGAAAATCCGCGCTGCCCGTGCTTATATCGCCGAAGTGCGCGTGAAGGGCGAAGTGGTCAAGACGGAAGCCGCTTCCTGATCCTGCCGGACAACCGAATGCCCGATTGCGAATTTTGACGGGTTGCGCAGAGCGCGACCCCAACCCTGACCGAGATCGAAATGCTTCATTTTTCCCGTTGGAAAACAGTCTTCATCTGGCTGCTTGTGCTGGCAAGCGTCGTCATCGCCTCTCCCAATCTGTTTACGGACAAACAGCTGGAGGGCATGCCCGCCTGGTACAAGGACAACAAGGTAACGCTCGGTCTCGACCTTCAGGGCGGTTCCCACATCATGCTCAAGATCGAGCGTTCCGACATCGTCAAGGAACGGCTCGAAACCATCGTGGGCGATGTGCGAACGCAGCTTCGCGATGCCAACATCCGTTATTCGGGCTTGACCGGCAACGGCCAGCAGATTCAGGTCCGCATCAGCGATCCGGCGCAGCTGGAAGCCGCCAAGAACGCACTTCGCGACCTGACGCAGCCGGTATCCGCCGGTACGCTGGTCGGCGGCTCCATTACCGAAGTGACGATGAATGATGGTGGCGACAATCTGCTGCGTCTCAATCTCACGGATGAGGGCATCGATTACCGCCTGTCATCAGCCGTTTCGCAGTCCATCGAAGTCGTGCGCCGCCGCGTTGACGAAGTCGGTACGACCGAGCCGCTCATCCAGCGTCAGGGTTCCGACCGGATCATCGTGCAGGTGCCTGGTCTTCAGGATCCGCAGCGCCTGAAGTCACTTCTCAACCAGACGGCAAAGCTCTCCTTCCGCATGGTTGACACCACCATGCCGGTGCAGGAAGCCATGAACGGCCGTCCGCCAGCGACGTCCGAGGTTCTCTATTCGCAGGACGATCCGCCGGTTCCCTATCTCGTGGAGCGCCGTGCGCTCGTTTCCGGCGACAATCTCGTCGACGCGCAGGCAAGCTTCAACCAGCAGACCAATGAACCCGTCGTCACCTTCCGCTTCGACAGCCGCGGCGCGCAGCGGTTTGCGCAGGCGACGCAGCAGAATGTCGGCAAGCCTTTCGCCATCGTGCTCGATAACCAGGTCATTTCCGCGCCTGTCATCCGTGAGCCGATCATTGGCGGTTCGGGCCAGATTTCAGGTAATTTCTCGGTGCAGGGCGCGAACGACCTTGCTGTGCTGCTGCGCGCCGGTGCACTGCCGGCGACGCTGACGGTGGTTGAAGAGCGTACCGTCGGTCCGAGCCTCGGTAACGACTCCATTACCGCCGGTCTGACGGCAAGCGCCATTGGCGCCGTGGGCGTCCTCATCTTCATGTTCGTGTTCTATGGCTTCTTCGGCCTGCTGGCGAATATCGCTCTTGTGGTCAACGTCATCATGCTGCTGGCCGTCCTCAGCGTGATCGGATCGACGCTGACACTACCGGGTATCGCCGGTATCGTCCTGACCATCGGCATGGCTGTCGATTCCAACGTTCTGATCTATGAGCGAATACGCGAAGAGGTGAAAAGCGGCAAACCACTGATCCAGTCACTGGATAATGGCTTTACCCGCGCCTTTGCGACCATCATTGACGCCAACCTGACGACGCTGATCGTGGCGAGCGTGCTTTTCTACATGGGCACGGGCCCGGTCAAGGGCTTTGCGGTTACGCTGGCCGTCGGTATCATCACGACCGTCTTCACGGCCTATACGCTGACAGCGTGGATGTTCGGTTACTGGGTTCGCCGCAGCCGTCCGAAGCATCTGCCGAAGGGCGTTCGTACCGCCATGTTCGATGGTCGCGACATCCCGTTCATGCGCTACCGTCGCGTGGTGTTCATGATCACCGGCGTCATCATGCTTGCCTGCGTTGGCGGTTTCATCGCCAAGGGCCTGAACCTCGGTATCGACTTCCAGGGCGGCTCCGTCATCGAAGTCCGTGCCAAGCAGGGTGAGGCCGATCTGGCCGATATCCGAGATCGTCTGAACCAGCTCAACCTGGGTGAAATCCAGGCTCAGAATTTCGGTACGCCGCAGGATGTTCTCATCCGCATTCAGGCGCAGGAAGGCGGCGAAAATGCCGAGCAATCCGCCATCACCATGGTGCGCGGCGAGCTTGAGGACAAATACGACTTCCGCCGCGTTGAAGTTGTCGGCCCCGCCGTTTCCGGTGACCTCACCTTCACCTCCACGATCGGCATCCTGCTCGCCATGACGGCGATCATGATCTACATCTGGGTTCGCTTCGAATGGCAGTTTGCGCTCGGCGCCGTCATTTCGATGGTGCACGACGTGGTCTTCACAATCGGCCTCTTCGTGTTCCTGGGGATAGAGTTCAACCTCACCAGTATCGCGGCGATCCTGACGATTATCGGTTATTCGCTGAATGACACCGTCGTCATCTATGACCGTATCCGCGAAAACCTGAGGCGCTATAAGAAGATGCCGCTGTCGATGATTATCGACGTGTCGCTGAACCAGACGCTGTCACGTACCATCCTCACCGGCTTGACCGTGCTTCTGGCGCTGCTCGCGCTCTACCTCTTCGGTGGCGAGGTCATCCGCTCCTTCACCTTCGCCATGCTCTTCGGTGTCGGTATCGGCGTGTTCTCGTCGCTCTACATTGCCGCTCCGGTGCTGATCGCCTTCAAGCTTCGTCCTGATAGTAAGGACACGGAAGACGAGAAGGATGAAAAGTCCGGCAACGCCATCGGCGGCAAGCCTGCCGTCTGATGGCCGGCGGGATCGAAATACGCCCGGCCCATTTTCCCGGCCGGGCGCCCATAGATGCTTATGGCAATGGCGGCTTCCGCTTTGCCGACATGTCGCATCGAGGCTCGCTTCTGCTCCTGCCTTCGGGCATTTACGGGTGGGAGCCCGTTGATGCCAAAGAACTGAGCGTCGGGCATTTCGAAAAGGTTCTGGCGGAAGCGCAGGATATCGAAGTGCTGCTGATCGGCACGGGAGATGGTATGCGGGTTCTGCCGAAGGAGCTGCGCGCGGCTTTCAAGGAAGCGGGCATTTCCATTGATCCGATGAGCACGGGTGCCGCCGTACGCACCTACAATATCATGCTTTCGGAATCGCGCGCCGTGGCTGCGGCGTTGATTGCCGTCGAAGGCTGACGTAACGCTCCGCGCGGGGAACCATGGCACCCACAGAAAATCTCGACGTCTGCCTTGCGACGCTGCGCGATACGGATCGTGACCGCTATCTCGCCTGTCTTCTGTCTCCCGCGGACAGGCGCAACGCTCTTGCAGCGCTTTATGCCTTTAACGCCGAGATTGCGCGTATTCGCGATTCCGTGCGTGAAGCGCTGCCAGGCGAGGTGCGCATGCAATGGTGGCGCGATCTGCTCGAGGGAAGTCCCCATGGGGACAGCCAGTCGCACCCCGTCGCGTCGGCGCTTCTGGAAACGATCGAGCGTTACAGGCTGCCACGATCGGTGCTTTCCAACATGATCGAGGCGCGCATCTTCGATCTCTATGATGATCCTTTCGAGGATCGCAACGCGCTTGAAGGCTATGCAGGGGAAACGGCTTCGGCGCTGATCCAGCTTGCCAGCCTCGTTCTGTCTCCGGAAGAGGCCGCGGCAAGCGCGGAAGCGGCCGGACATGCGGGTGTGGCGCAGGCCATGGCCGGCATGATGCTGCTCATGCCACTGCACCGTCGCCGTGGTCAGGTGTATATTCCAGCCGACATGCTCTCGGCCGCCGGGCTTGACCGGGAGACGTTCCTGGAAGGCACGGACCGACAGCGGATCGGCATTGCTATCGAACTGTTCGCGGCCCATGCGCTGGATCATATCGAGAAGGCAAGACGCGCTCGCATTTCGGGCAACGTCTTTGCGGCCTATTTGCCCGTCGCCATTTCCGGACCGGTCATAACGGCCGCGAGAAAGGCTGGCGCGGGCGTGTTTGAAGGCGAAGTGCAATTATCGCAGCTTCGTCGGCAATGGCTGTTGGCAAAAGCCTCTTTCCTCAAGCGCTTCTGATCGTCGCTCCTGGCGCCAATGCGGGGAGCCATACTTCGCGCAAGCCTCGTTTCCTATCAAAGCGAACAGGGTTCGCTTCGTTCGATTCGCGACCCATGATGTTTGGTTGCTGAGGGAGCGTTCCGGATGAATATGGCGATCTGGATTATCGTTTTCGTGCTGCTTTTGGTCTTTGCCGTTTATGCCTGGCGCATGTCGCGGGCGACGGATGAGGACAACAGCCATGATGTCGGGCAGGCGATCATGGATTTCGCCCGCGCCTTTCCCAATGAGGCGATCAGAAGCCTGCACATGACGGTAGATGGAGGCGCTGCCTTTGTGCGGCTGCACGACAACAAGGCCGGTTTCATGCGCAACATGGGTTCTCATTACGTCTGCGTGATGATCGATCCCGAGCGGATACGGGTGGAGAGCCTGCAAAGCGGAGACGGTTTCGTCGTTACGTTCTTCGACATGCCGAAATATAGCGGTTCATACCGCTTCAAATCGGCAGGAGAGGCGGCCGAAGTCTCTCTCTGGCTGCTCGGCAGTCTCGTCGAGGCGCAGGATCATCACGATGAAGGACCGCTGCCTTCCGGCACCTGATGGCTATCGCATGGCCCGTCACTGCCCGTCGAGCGGCGGCCGATTGGCCCCTGCCTGCTGGCGTTCGCGCCAGATGATGAACAGGCCGGATGCGACGATGATGAAAATACCGAGCCATTTCGACGGCGTCGGAAAATCCGAGAACAGCGCATAACCGAGGATCGTCGCCGAGATGATCTCGAAATACTGGAACGGCGCTAGCAGCGAGAGCGGGGCCAGCCTGAAAGCCCTGACGATCAGCAGATGCATGTAGCCGGATATCGATCCTAGCAGCACGAGCAGAGCCAGGGCCAATCCCGATTGCGGCAGCGAGACGGCGAAATCCTTGTCGCCGAGCGCATCGCCGGCAAGAAGGGCCGCTCCCATGAATAGCGTGCCGGCAATGCCCGACATGGTCTGCATCACAAGCGGGCTGTCGGCGTCGCCGATGGCTCGGTTCAGGAAGAGGTAGAGCGTGTAGAGGAATGCGCAGGCCACCGGCAGCAGCGAGGTCCAGCCGAAGATTTCGAAGCTCGGCTGAATGACAATCATCGCGCCGCCGAAGCCTACCACGATCGCCGTCCACCGCTTCCAGCCGACCCTGTCGCCGAGAAACAGAGCCGACATCATCGTCAGCATGAACGGTTCTACGAAATAGATCGCGAACACATCGGCAAGCGGCATGTATTTGACTGCGGCGAAGAACATCAGGCTGGCCGAAGCGTGCAATACGCCGCGCAGGCAGTTCATCCACGGACGCTTCGCGCTGAAAAGCGCGCTGGGTGAGACCATGAGCAGCAGCGGCAGGGTGCAGACCACCTGGAAGAAGAAGCGATAGAAGGTTACCTGCGCCGGTGACATGCCGCCGACCACGGCCATGTATTTGGCTATCGCGTCCATGACGGGCAGCACGAACATGCAGGTCGCCATGATCGTCATGCCCTTGGCGACATCGCTGAAACCGGTCTGGCTGGTCATGGTTCGAATAGCGCTTTCGACCGGAAGGTCCATTGAGAGAAGGGGGTGCTAAAGGCTGCCCCCCTTCGCAGGTCAGGCGGCCTTCTGGCGCGGCAGGCTCTTCATATCAATGACAAAACGATAACGCACATCGCTTTTTATCATGCGTTCATAAGCATCGTTGATCTGATCGATATCGATCATCTCGATTTCGGCGGCGATGCCATTTTCGGCGCAGAAATCCAGCATTTCCTGGGTCTCGGGAATGCCGCCGATCATCGAGCCGGCAAAGGTCTTGCGGCCCGGAATGAGACTGAACGCCATTACCGACAGCGGCTTTTCCGGCGCACCCACCTGCACCAGCGCGCCGTCTCGCTTCAGCAGGGCAAGATAAGCGTTGATGTCATGGTCGGCGGCGACGGCATCGATGATGAGGTCGAGGCTCGAAGCGGCCTTTTTCATCTGATCCGCATCGCGCGAGACGATCACCTCATGGGCGCCGAGTTTTTTTGCGTCTTCAGCCTTGCCGGGCGACGTCGTGATCATCACCACCGTCGCGCCCATGGCATTGGCGAGCTTCACCGCCATATGACCAAGGCCACCGAGACCGACAACGCCGACCCGCTTGCCGGGGCCTGCATTCCAGTGGCGCAGCGGGGAGTAGGTGGTAATGCCCGCACAGAGCAGGGGTGCGGCAGCGGCCGGATCGAGACCTTCGGGTATGCTGAGAACGTAACGGTCATCGACCACCACATGAGCGGAGTAACCGCCAAGCGTATGGGCGCTGCCGCCCATCGCCTTGTCAGGCGAATTATAGGTGCCGGTCATGCCGTTTTCGCAATATTGCTCCAGCCCCTCGGCGCAGCTTGCGCATTGCCTGCAGCTATCCACGATGCAGCCGACGCCGACGCGGTCACCCGTCTTGAACCTGGTGACATCCGAACCCACGCGGCCGACACGGCCGATGATTTCGTGGCCGGGAACGCAGGGGTAAAGAGAGCCCGGCCATTCGCTGCGGGCCGTGTGGATATCGGAGTGGCAGACGCCACAGAATTCGATTTCGATTTCGACATCGCGCGGGCCGGGATCGCGACGCTTGATGGTCGCGAGCTTCATCGGTGAAGAACCGTCGTCGCAGGCGTAAGCGGATGTTGTGAACATGGTCGTTCCTCCTCTTGTGGTGATCGATGCATCAAACACCGGCCTGCGGCAAGGGTTGCGGCGGTCAGCCGCCAGCGCCGGTTTCGGGGACTGCCGGGCCAAAAACCTCCTCGAAGGCCTCGCGCAGCAGGACGTCGACATCACCGATCATAACCGGCAATCCAAGATCGACAAGGCTGGTAACGCCATAGGCGCTGATGCCGCAGGGAACGATGCCGGTGAAGTGCGAGAGATCGGGATCGACATTGATCGCGAGCCCGTGAAAACTCACCCATTTGCGCAGACGGATACCCAGTGCGGCAATCTTGTCTTCTGCCATGCCGCCATCCGGCAGGAGAGGTTTTTCGGGGCGCCTGACCCAGACGCCGACGCGATCCTCCCGCCGCTCGCCACGCACGTTCATCTTATCAAGTGTGCGGATGATGACATCCTCGAGTGCCGCAACATAGGCGCGGACATCCTGGCGGCGGCGTTTGAGATCAAGCATGACGTAAGCGACCCGCTGGCCAGGGCCGTGATAGGTATATTCGCCGCCGCGCCCCGTGGCGAAGACCGGGAAACGATCCGGTTCGATCAGATCGGCCACATCGGCGCTGGTGCCTGCCGTATAAAGCGGCGGATGCTCCAGAAGCCAGACGAGTTCGTCCGCCTCGCCAGCTGCGATGGCGCTAACCTCGCGCTCCATTTCCTCTACCGCCTGCTCGTAAGGCACGAGGCCATCAGAGATTCGCCAGCGAACGGGCGGCGAACCGGCGGCGGGGAGCATTTTTGTCTCGATATCCGTGCGTGTGAGCATGAAAAAGTCCTTTCCACAGCCTTCTCGCAAAATGGCGTCACGGCCGCAACCCCAGCATTTCCGGGCTTCCTGCATATAGGATGGTGCAGTGCGATTTTTAATTTCAAAAAACTGTCACGACGCTCTTGTGCACCCAAAATCCTTTTGCTACATGCACCCCCGTCGGCGCAAGTCGACGCCTACCACGATGCGGTCGTGGCGGAATTGGTAGACGCGCAGCGTTGAGGTCGCTGTGGGGCAACCCGTGGAAGTTCGAGTCTTCTCGACCGCACCAAAGAAACCCGCTTCGGCGGGTTTTTTCTTTTTCAGCCAATCGGTTAACCCTGACCCCACAAGACGCCAGGCTGCGTCGGAGCCAATTCGGCTACCGTGTTTTATCTTGCCGTCGGCATTATAAAAATTACGGGCGGCAAATCATTGACCCGACGCCGCCCGAATTGAATGGCCGGACTGAACTAGCGTCGGTAACGCTGTCCGTCCCCGACACGGTAGGGGTCCCCATCCATTACCTGATCCATTCGCCACTCGTTTCCACGATATGGGCTATGCCACGTCTGGCATCCGGCCAGAAAGACGGTTGCGGTCAGCAATCCGAAAGTAAGGGCGGCTCGCATCATCTTGAACTCCTCGAAATGTCATCCCAGCCATGTAGGCGCACGCCCGCATTTTTGCGATACCTCGTCGGAATTTGTCGTCCGTTTTAGAACGGCGCAACAATTTGGATTGCCGGAAAATTCCGGTGGATATTGATGCACGCTTTGGTAGCTCGTCTGCTCCCCCCACAAAACGAGGGGTGGAATATGAGAGGTCTGATGTTAGCTTTTGTCAGGAAATAATGTCCGGGGGTTTTCGTGCAGGGGGACAAGACGGATTCAGACAATGCGCTCGGTTATTACATGTGGAGCATTTCCGACAACAGGCTGATCATGGATGCGGTTACCGCGGAATGCCATGGATTTTCCGAACCGGTTGCATCACGCGGGGTAACGATCGAGGAGATTCTGGAAAGGATCGATATTGAGATGCGCGATCGGGTGGCACAGGCCATTTTCGACAGCATCACCACGGGCGTCTTTTTCGATCAGCGTTACAAGGTCAACCTGCCTGACGGCTCTAGCCGATGGATCGCGGCAAAGGGCAGGGCGATCTTCGATCCGGAGGGCACGCCTTTTCTCGGTATAGGCAGCGTCCGGGATATCACGCTGAAAAAACCTTACCAGTTTGAACCACGCCAGTAACGACAACAAAAAAGAGGCGGCTTTCGCCGCCTTTTTTCGTCTGCGCCTTGCCGGGACATCAGAACACGGCGAGATATTTCAACAGCGAAATGATGCCGATAATAATGACGATAACCTGTGCGATCTGCTTGGCGCCGCCGCCAACGGGCAGTCGCGCGATGAGCCACAAGACAAGCACAATCACCAGGAAGGTGATCAGAATGCTGACGAGCGTAGATGTAACCATATGTCCCAGCTCCCTATTGAAATTCGATATTCAACGATGGTTCACCGTTGCGTGAGTAAAAAGGCGCCAGCCGGTATTTTGTTCCATGTGGTCGATTGCGCGCGATTAAATTAGGATTTTCTGAATGACCGAGAGCGTGAGGATGAAATCGAGGCCGGTCGGCGCTTCCGTCAGCGTGGGGCGGCTTGGCCGTCCTCATGTGTCGTCGGTCACCGGTGGCGCTCTGGACATCGTCACGGGGGTTTCGGAGCCAGGGTTTAACCCAATCGATCTTTTATACTCCTCGCTGGCCGCCTGCCTGGCGCTCAGCGTCCGCATCGCAGCCAGCAGCTTGGGACTGCTCGATCTGTTCGAGGGTGTTCGTGTTGATGTCTCCGGCGAGAAATCGGCTGATGAACCCTATCGCATCATCCGCTTCGACATTCGGATGGAGATCGCCGGAAACTTCAACGCGGCGGAGCGACTGGCGCTTGCGCACAGGGCGGAGGATATCTGCACCGTCAGCAACACGCTGAAGGGCGATGCGGAATTTACGCTGTCGATTACCAGCTGACGGTTACGGCTTCCTCGACTTTTCCCATTTCTTCACCAGCCGGTCGCGTTTCAGCTTAGAAAGCCGCTTCACCCAGAAAATGCCGTCAAGCTGGTCAATCTCGTGCTGGATGCAGATGGCGTGAAATCCCTCGACGGCCTGACGGTGCTCCGTGCCGTCGATGTCCTGAAACCTCACTTCGATCTTGGATGGCCGCTCCACTTCGTCCGTGAAGCCCGGCATCGAGACGCTGCCCTCCACATGTCGCATGGTCTGCGTGGCGCGGCCGATGATTTCGGGATTAACGTAGGTAAGAACCGTCCCCGGCGTCAGTTCCAACACAAAAACACGCTGCTTCACGCCGATATGGGCGGCGGTGATGCCGACACCCGGGGCGGCGCGCATCGTGTCGATCAGGTCGCTGACAAGATCCCGCAATTGCCCGTCAAACACCGTGACCGGCTCGCAGATTTCCGATAAGCCGGGATGCGGATAGGGCAGGATAGGCCTCGTTGCCAAGGAAATGCTCCGTTCGTTTCAAATCCGGGCGGCGGCAGCGAGCGCCTTTCCCTCCGCCGTCGCTTCCAGGAAGCTGCGCTGGGTGCGGGCATCGCGTCTCGTTACCTGCACGAAGCGCGGTGACAGACCGGCGATTTCGCGCAGAACGAGGGCATGTGCAAGACCCAGCCTGTTGGCAATGCCGCGGCTGTCTGTGGCTATATTGAAGTCGACCGCAATCAGTATCGCCGCGCCGGTGGATGTCAGCAAGGGCTGCGATCGCTCTTGAACCCGTGCCACCGCAGCCATGAAGGCATCAGCGGACTGTTCCTCATTCATCAGGAGGCATCCGGGCGCAGGCGGACGGACACGAGCACGGATTTAGACGTCGGTGTAAAACTGTCTTTGCCATAGCTCGACAGCGGCACCAGCACATTCAGTTCCGGATAATAACCGCCGATGCTGCCCCGCGGAATATTGTAGGGCACCAGCCGGAAATTCTGTGCGATGCGTTCGACCCCATCGCCATATTCGCCAACGACATCGACACGCTGGCGGGAATGGGCGCCGAGCGCTTGCATATCCGCCGGGTTCATGAAGATGACGTGGCGTTCGCCATAAACGCCACGATAGCGGTCGTCCATGCCGTAGATCGTGGTGTTGTATTGATCGTGGCTGCGGAAGGTCTGCAGGACGAAAAGTTTCTCGCGCGTGAGCGCCTGCTGGTGTTCGGTCTGTTCGGGCAGGGGGCCGCTGAAAAAGATCGCCTTTTTCGCCGGTGTGTTCCATTGCCGTTCCGCAGCCCTATTGGGCAGACGGAAGCCGCGCGGCACGCGAACGCGTTCGTTGAAATTCTCGAAGCCGGGTATGACCCGCTCGATCATGTCGCGGATAAGATCGTAATCATCAGCGAGCGCTTTCCAGTTCACAGGCCCGCTGCCCAGCGTCGCTTCTGCGATGCCGGCGATGATGGCGACTTCCGAGCGCAGCTCGTCCGAAGCCGGTGGATTGATGCCGCCGGAGCCGTGCACCATGCTCATGGAATCCTCGACCGTGACGATCTGCGCCCGGCCTGCCGAATTGCGGTCGATCTCGGTTCGCCCCAGGCAAGGCAGCACGAACGAGGTTTCGCCCGGCACGAGATGCGAATGATTGAGCTTGGTGGCGATGTTGACGGTGAGCTTCTGATTTTCGAATGCCTTGATAATAAGCGGGCTATCGGGCGTGGCGCGCAGGAAATTACCCCCGAGCGCAACGAAGGCTTGCGCCTTGCCCTCAAGCATGGCCGCCACAGCCTCCACCGTATTGTGGCCGGGCTTGCGCGGCATGGTAACGCCGAGTTCCTTTTCCAGCGCATCGAGAAGTGCGGGCGGTGCTTTTTCATCGATGCCGACGGTGCGGTCGCCCTGAACGTTGGAATGACCGCGCACGGGGCAAAGGCCCGCACCGGGACGACCGACATTGCCGCGCAGCAACATGAAATTCGTGATCTCGCGCACGATGACGACCGAGTGACGATGCTGAGTGACGCCCATGGCCCATGTCGCGATGACGGAGCCGGCCTTCATGTAGATGTGGGCGGCTTCTTCGATCTCCTCGCGGGTGAGGCCGGACTGGTCGAGAATGGTCTCCCAGCTCGTCGCTTCGACGGCGGCACGGTAGGCCTCGAACTCCGCTGCATGTTCGGCGATGAAGTCGTAGTCGATGATGGCGGGTTCGCCCGCCGCCCTTGCGGCGTCGTCAGCGGCGAAGACCGCCTTGCTCATGCCGCGCACCGCCGCCATGTCGCCGCCCTGGCGCGGCTGGTAATAATTGGTGGCAATCTTCGTGCTGCCGCCACTGATCATCTCGATCTTGTCCTGCGGGTCTGCAAAGCGCTCCAGCCCCTTTTCGCGAATGGGATTGAAGACGGCGATCCGGGCGCCGCGCAGGGCGGCGCGGCGCAGGTCGCCCAGCATGCGCGGATGATTGGTGCCCGGGTTTTGCCCGATCACGAAAATCGCGTCGGCCTTTTCAAAGTCCTCGAGCAGCACCGTTCCCTTGCCGACACCGATCGATGCGTTCAATCCGACACCGCTTGCCTCGTGGCACATGTTGGAGCAGTCGGGGAAATTATTGGTGCCATAAAGCCGCACCATCAGCTGATAAAGGAAAGCCGCCTCGTTGGAAGCGCGGCCGGCCGTATAGAATTCAGCCCGGTTCGGGTTGTCGAGACCGTTGAGGATGCTGCCGATTTCGGTAAAGGCCTCGTCCCACGATACGGGCAGGTATTTGTCGCTCATCCGGTCATAGCGCATGGGATGGGTGAGACGCCCCTGTTTTTCCAACTCGTAATCGGACCAGCCGCGCAGTTCGGAGACGGTGTGGCTGGCGAAGAACTCCGGCGGCACGCGGGCTTCGGTCGCTTCCCAGGATACCGCCTTGACGCCGTTTTCACAGAACTCGAAAGAGGAGCCGTGTTCCGGATCGCCCCAGGCGCAACCGGGACAGTCAAAACCATCCGGCTGATTGGTCTTCAACAGGGTGCGGACGCCCGAGATCGGTGCCCCGGATTCCAGAAGGCGCTTGCCGACGCTCTTAAGTGCGCCCCAACCGCCTGCGGCGGACGATGCCTTGCCGATGAAACCCGTCTTGCTCATGGTTTGCCACCCCGAAACTGACTTTCCGCGTCCGGTCGGCGCGGTTTGTTCTTTGTCAAAAATATCTTCAGAAGCGCCCATCCGCATCGGCTGTCAACGCCTTTGTTGTGCGTTGCGGTAAAACCAGCGTCATGGCCATCAACCTTGGCTGCGGAACGGCGTAAAGGGTGCGGGCGTTGTCGTAAAACAAGCGGCACGGATCGGCTATTCATGCTTATAAGCCGCACTCCGCCCGGTCCTGCCGGAGAGGCGAAGAGGAATGACGAATGGAATTTTCGCGACACGCGCGAAGCTTAGGTATTTGCAGCTATCCGGTTGTTGACAATATGCTTTTTAACGCCATTCTGCCTTCGAATCCGAGCATTGCGGCATTTGAATACAAGGGGACGCCAGATGACAGACCGTGACGACGACGCTGTCGCGCCCGATGAATTGAAGCCGTTGGATGCCCCGTCGGATATTTATGCCGAAGATGGCTCGGTGCGTTCCGATTTTCTGACGATGGTGGGTGCGGCAATCGCCGATCGCGACCTCTTGTTCCTGCGCAAGAATGTGGCGCGACTGCATGAATCCGAACTCGGAGACCTGCTTGAATCAATTCTCCCGGAACAGCGCCACGCGCTTGTGCGGCTGCTCGGTTCCGATTTTGATATGACGGCGCTGACCGAGGTGGATGAAGGTATCCGCCTCGATATCGTCGATCAGATGTCGAACGAGCAGATCGCTGCCGGTATCGGCGAACTCGATTCGGACGACGCCGTCTACATTCTTGAAGACCTCGACGACGAGGATCGTAAGGACATTCTCTCGCAGCTGCCCTTCACCGAACGCGTGCGGTTGATGCGGGCGCTGGACTATCCTGAGAGCTCGGCCGGTCGGCGCATGCAGACGGAATTCGTCGCCGTGCCGCCATTCTGGACTGTCGGGCAGACTATTGATTATCTGCGAGAGGAGGAGGAACTCCCGGATTCCTTCACCCAGATTTTTGTCATCGATCCCACTTTTAAGCTGGTCGGCGCGCTCGATCTCGACAAGGTGCTGCGGGCCAAGCGCCAGGTGAAGATCGAAACGATCATGCATGAGACAAACCATTCCATTCCAGCCGAAATGGACCAGGAAGAGGCAGCGCAGCTCTTCGAGCAATACGACCTTCTGTCCGCCGCCGTGGTGGACAATAACGGCCGGCTGGTCGGCGTGCTGACCATCGATGACGTGGTCGACGTCATCCAGGAGGAGGCCGAGGAAGACCTTCTGCGTCTCGGCGGTGTGGGTGACGAAGAGCTGTCGGACTCCATCGCCAGCACGTCGCGTTCCCGTGTTCCGTGGCTCGCCGTCAATCTCATCACTGCCTTTCTGTCCGCTTCCGTCATCAGCCTGTTCGATGCGACGATCCAGCAGATCGTCGCGCTGGCGATCCTGATGCCTGCGGTCGCCGGCATGGGCGGCAACGCCGGATCGCAGACCATGACGGTATCGGTGCGCGCGCTTGCCACCAAAAGCCTCGATATCAACAATGCCGCCCGCATTATTCGGCGCGAGGCGGGGGTGGGCATTCTGAACGGCATGCTGTTCGGTTGCGCCATCGGCGTTGTCGCGGCGCTATGGTTTCAGGACATCCATATTGGCGGCATCATCGCCACGGCCATGTGTCTCAACATGCTCGCGGCGGCCCTGGCCGGAATTCTCATTCCGCTCGTCCTCGACAAGTTCGGAGCTGATCCTGCCGTCTCATCCGCCGTCTTCGTAACGGCGGTAACGGACATTGTCGGTTTTTTTGCCTTCCTGGGAATAGCGACCTGGTGGTACGGAATTTCGGGATAGGCGAGGGCGGCCATAAAATTGACTTTTACGTGAAGGTCAAATAATAATGATCCGGTTAGGAATCGGATAGGCCCGTGAACAAATATTATAGCATAACCGAACTGACCCGAGAATTCGGTGTTTCCACCCGCACACTCAGATTTTATGAGGATGAAGGGTTGATCCATCCTGAGCGGCGCGGGCGCACCAGGCTTTTCCGCGCTGCGGACCGTCGTCTCATTCAGGAAATCCTGCGCGGTCGCCGTATCGGTTTCACGATAGCCGAAATCCGCGAGATAATTCAGGTCTACAAGGAACCGCCGGGGGAATCGGGCCAGCTTGTGCTCCTGATGAAGAAGGTCGATGAAAAGCGCGCCGATCTTCGGCAGAAGCGCAAGGATATCGAGGAGACGCTGGCGGAGCTCGACAATGTCGAAGAAGCCTGTCTGACGCGTCTTGCCGAAATCGGCGTTGGGACCTGAGCACTGCTTTTTAGCGGTATTGGATATTCCGTTGACGTAACTGTCGTGAACGGCTCCGAGCCTCTCCGCTTTGCTTCATAGGAAACGAGCGGGTTCCGCTAGCCTTTTCTCCCAGCCGACGAGAATGTCGCGGGGACATGATCTCGATTTATCACCGACGCTCGCCCCCTGATCCGACCCTTCGGGCCACCTTCTCCCCGGAAAGGGGGAGGAAAGACGGCGACCGCTGACGCTCTGGCTGCCTGCGCTACTGCGCCTCAACAGTGCACTGCTGTGCCACTTCGCTGACCTGCGTCTGCTGATCCGCGGTCAGCTTGCCTTCCATCATGATGTCGAAAAGGCTTTCCGCCTGGAGCTTCTCCAGCGTGCAGCCGCAGAAGCGCTGGCACAGCTCCAGCCCGTTCGCCTGTTCGACGCAGCTTTTTTCGCAGCTTGATTTGTATAGTTCGACCTGATCGACAGGCGGGGGCGGGGCGACGAGCGACAGGGTGTAAACAAGGCCGATTAATACCGGCTGGTGGATGAGATAGAAGGCAAGGCTGTGACGGCCGGCGCTTGCAAGAAGGTTGCGAGGTGAACTCGGGCTTCGAAAGCGGTCGAGCCAGCCGCGCGGCGAGACGAATTGCGAGACCGCAAGCCCGGCGAGGAACGGCGCAAGCCAGGGCAGCAGCGGGACATAATCATTCGAACGGGGTGGCTGGGTGGAAAAGCCGATCCAGGCCAGCCATTTTGCATTGAACAGTTCGGATTGCAGATATTGCGGCAGGATAAAAGCAATCACAGCGAAAAGCAGTGTCACGGCTGCGGGTGCCCTGAGGAACAACAATCCCACGAGGCTTGCGGCGGCAATATTATGCAGTATGCCGAAGAAGATGAAGCTGTCCGGAAAGGCAAAATAGGTGGCGATGGTGATGAGCAGCGCCGAACCGGCCACCATGGCGAAACGCTTGCCGAAGGATGGCCAGTTCACGCCCTTGCCGTGGGCGAGAAACAGGCTGAAACCCGCAAGGAACAGAAATGACGTGGCGATGCCACGTGCGTAAAGCTTCCAGAGGCCCGTGGTTGCCGTGGCTGGCTCTAGATAACCGAAATATTCCAGATTCCACGTGAAGTGGTAGGACGCCATGGCGATGAGGGCCAGCCCGCGGAGCGTGTCGAGGCCGCCTATGCGGCCTTTACGGCGGTTTTCGTCGGCGACTGTGTTTGTGTCCATGGTTTCCGTGTTTCAGCTTTCGGTAAGGCCGGTGTCCTGCTCGGCTTGGCCCTTGAAGTGCGGCTATTTCAAGGCCTGTTTTCTTCCATGATGGCGCGTCGCGCCTCGGAAAAGAACTGGCGGCGCAAGAGCGCGACAATGATGATGACCGTGCTGGCGATGAAGACATAGGGGCTGATGAACCAGCCGAGATAACCGATGGACAGAAAGATGGTCCGCAGGCCGTCATTAAAGTTCTTGGCGGCGATGATATTCATCTTGATGACGTTCTCGGCCGCGCGTTCCGCCGCCTCGCGGTCGGCGCCGACGTCGTGCACCATGGGAATGGCGCCGAAGAGGATGGTGCAATAGTTGAACAGCCGGTAGGACCAGCCGAATTTGAAGAAGGAGTAACCAAAGAGACAGGTGAGCCCGATGACCTTCAGTTCAAAAGCCGTGCGACCAGCATAATGCACGAAAGGCATGTCGCGAAACACCGACTCGACCTGCTCGGTCGCCCCCAGAAGGGCAAAACATCCGCCGATGGCGAAGATGGAGGTGGAAGCGAAAAAGGCGGTTCCGTTCTGCAGGCCGGCCATGATCTGCGTGTCGATCATCTTCAGGTCGCGCTTCAGCGAATTCATGATCCAGTCGCGACGGCGCTCAGCCATGGCCTGGTTGAGGCTGGCGCGCGAAAACAGCCTCGTTCCCGTCGTCACATGGGTGTAGGCGGCCCATAGAAGGATGAAAACGACAATCGCGATATAGTCGATGACGGTCATTACGGGCAGGCCACCTTGCTGTTTGCGAATCTTCGAAACCATATTGATTTGAAGGCCATGGCAAGGCAATGGCGGCGGCTGACGTCACTCCCATATTCTCTTTTGGCGTTGCGGTTTCATCATTCGGTTTAACGCTAACTTTCCGGTAACCAAGTCGCTTTATCAGTCCTGTCGCGGACGACAGGTCTGCCGGTTCCGGGTTAAGGTTTTGCGTACCGGTTCCGCCTGGTTTTTCACCAACGGCAGGGACGGATTGACAGGATGGACGTTCGCACCTAGCTTTTCTTCCGGACCGGTGTTTCCGGTATCCGGAGCATCAAGACTGATATGCCCCGCATCCTGCAGGCAGGTCTTGTTTTTCCGGCCCGGTATCAGCGGCAGTCCGGCGTGAGCAACCGGGGGACGCCTTTTCTACGAATCGTTCCTTTCATGTCCGCCTGTCACTGGCTCGCGACCCGGCGAAGATGCCGGTCCGTTTATTCTCTTCCTTCAGGTTTCCCATGACAGATAATAACCGCTCCGTTTTCATTCTTGGCGGCGCGCGCTCCGGCAAATCGCGTTTTGCGGAAGAGCTTGCCATAAAAGCGGGCGGAAACCTGCATTATCTGGCCACCGGCCGGGCTTGGGATGACGAGATGCGTGACCGGATCGCCCATCATCAGGCGCGGCGTGGCGGCGAATGGACCACCCATGAAGCGCCGGTCGATATCGCCGCCATGCTGGAGCGGCTGGACCGGCCGGACAATGTCGTTCTCGTCGATTGCCTCACTTTGTGGCTTACCAATCTGATGATGGAAAATGCGGATTTCGATGCTGCCTTCGCGGCACTTGAGGCGGCGATCCTGTCGGCTCGGGCGAAGCTGATTTTCGTTTCCAATGAAGTCGGTCTCGGCATCGTGCCGGAAAATCGCATGGCGCGGGAATTCCGGGATCATGCGGGGCGGCTGCATCAGCGAATCGCCGCCATTGCCGGTGAGGTCTTTTTCGTCGCCGCCGGGTTGCCCCTGAAAATGAAGGGCTGAAGCGGCACCCGCGAAAGTGCGGTCGACATCGCCGTATCCTTGTTTATAGGCAAATTCCCCCTGCAAATGCGAGCCGCATTTTGGCGAGGCTGCGACAGCTTTGCTTTCTTGATCTGGATCAAGGTCGCTTCCCATTCCCGGTGGCAATGCTCCAACCGACGCAAAGGCGCACGTCCGCTCTCCCAGGCGCATGCAGTGCCTTTCGTCGGTCGGCTTGCACGTTGGGGGAAACCAACAATGAACTACACACTGGAAACCGCGATCGTGGCCCTTGGGGCCTTTCTCGCGTTGCTCGGGGCGGCATTCGCCCATGACAGTCTTTTCGCCGCCCATATGTGGGTGCTGTTCTTTACGCTGCTGGTCAGCACGGTGCTTCTGTTGCGCCGTGTCTCCTTTGCGCCCGTCGATCCGGCCGCGCGGGCCCGGCGCAAGTCGGAATATTTCGACGGAGTCGTACGATACGGTGTCATCGCCACCGTCTTCTGGGGCGTCGTCGGCTTCCTGGTCGGCGTCGTGGTGGCGCTGCAGCTTGCTTTTCCGGATCTCAACATTGCGCCCTATTTCAATTTCGGCCGTGTAAGGCCGCTGCACACGTCGGCGGTGATCTTCGCTTTCGGGGGAAATGCGCTGATCGCCACCTCATTCTACGTGGTGCAGAGAACCTGTCGGGCACGCCTGTTCGGCGGCGATCTCGGCTGGTTCGTGTTCTGGGGCTACAACCTCTTCATCGTCATGGCCGCCACCGGCTATCTGCTCGGCATAACGCAGGGACGCGAATATGCGGAGCCGGAATGGTATGTCGATATCTGGCTGACGATCGTCTGGGTTGCCTATCTCATCACGTTCCTCGGCACGATCCTGACACGCAAGGAGCCACATATCTATGTGGCGAACTGGTTCTACCTGAGCTTCATCGTGACGATTGCCATGCTGCACATCGTCAACAACCTCGCCATTCCCGTCTCTTTTCTCGGCGTCAAGAGCTACTCCGCCTTTTCGGGCGTGCAGGACGCGCTGACGCAATGGTGGTATGGCCATAACGCCGTCGGCTTCTTCCTGACGGCCGGCTTCCTCGGCATGATGTATTATTTCATTCCGAAGCAGGTGAACCGCCCGGTTTATTCCTACCGCCTGTCGATCATCCACTTCTGGGCGCTGATCTTCATGTATATCTGGGCAGGCCCGCACCACCTGCATTACACGGCACTTCCGGACTGGGCGCAGACGCTTGGCATGGTGTTCTCGATCATGCTGTGGATGCCATCGTGGGGCGGCATGATCAACGGCCTGATGACGCTTTCGGGCGCCTGGGACAAGATCCGTACCGATCCCATCGTGCGCATGATGGTGATGGCGGTTGCCTTCTATGGCATGGCCACCTTCGAAGGCCCGATGATGTCGATCAAGGCCGTCAACTCGCTCAGCCACTATACCGACTGGACCATCGGCCATGTGCATTCGGGCGCGCTCGGCTGGAACGGCATGATCACCTTCGGCGCGATCTATTATCTGACGCCAAAGCTGTGGGGCAGGGACCGTCTTTACAGCCTGCAGCTCGTGAACTGGCACTTCTGGCTCGCCACGCTCGGCATCGTCATCTACGCCGCCGTCATGTGGGTGGCCGGCATCCAGCAGGCGCTGATGTGGCGCGAATATGATAGCCAGGGCTTCCTTGTCTATTCCTTCGCGGAATCGGTGGCAGCGCTGCTCCCCTATTATGTGATGCGTGCACTGGGCGGCCTGATGTTCCTCAGCGGCGCGCTGATCATGGCCTACAACGTCACCATGACCATCCTCGGTCATCAACGCGAGGAGGGCGCCAGCAAAGGCGCGGCTCCTTCGCTGCAGCCCGCTGAATAGGAGGGGCCGATGTCCATACTCGACAAACACGGCGTCATCGAACGTAACGCCACCCTGCTTCTGGTCGGCTCGCTGCTGGTGGTCTCGATCGGCGGTATCGTGGAAATCGCACCGCTCTTCTACCTCGAAAACACCATCGAGAAGGTGGAAGGCATGCGGCCCTACACGCCGCTGGAGCTGGCCGGGCGCAACATCTACATTCGCGAGGGATGTTATGTCTGCCACAGCCAGATGATCCGTCCGTTCCGCGACGAGGTGGAACGTTACGGGCACTACAGCCTGGCGGCGGAATCCATGTACGACCATCCGTTCCAGTGGGGTTCCAAGCGTACGGGGCCTGACCTGGCACGCGTGGGTGACCGTTATTCGAACGAGTGGCACGTGCAGCATCTGGCTGATCCACGCTCGGTGGTGCCGGAATCGATCATGCCATCCTATGCCTTCCTCAAAACAACGCCGCTCAAGATCACTGACATCTCCATGGAGCTGAAGGCCAACCGTGCTGTCGGTGTGCCCTATAGCGACGAGATGATCGAGAAATCCGCGGCCGATCTCGCCGCCCAGGCGGACCCGAATGCGGATTCGTCGGAACTGCTGGCGCGCTATCCCAAGGCCAAGGTCGGCGATTTCGACGGCGATCCGGCAAAGCTCACGGAAATGGATGCGCTGGTCGCTTATCTCCAGATGCTCGGCACGCTGGTCGATTTCTCGACCTATGACGATGCCGCCGGTTACCGGTGAGGAGGCGGAACGATGGAAACCTACACGGCCATGCGCCACTTCGCCGATAGCTGGGGCCTGCTTGCCATGACCCTGTTCTTCGCCGGCGTCGTCATCTTCACGCTTCGCCCAGGCTCGAAAAGGGCCGCGGACGATGCGGCCAGCATTCCGCTCAGGGAGGACTGAACATGTCCGAAAAACACATCGATAAAATCAGCGGCGTCGAAACCACCGGCCACGAGTGGGACGGTATTCGCGAATTGAACAACCCCATGCCTCGCTGGTGGGTGTGGACATTCTACGCCACGATTGTCTGGGCCATCGGCTACACCATCGCTTTTCCGGCATGGCCGCTGATTTCAGGTGCAACCCAGGGCGTCCTTGGCTGGAACAGCCGTGCCGAAATCGCCGCGGACCTGGCCGATGCCAGACAGTCTCAGAGCATCTATGTCGACAAGATCGCCAACTCGGCGCTTGCCGACATCCAGGCGGATCCGACGCTGATGCAATTTGCCCTTTCGGGCGGTGCTGCCGCGTTCAAGGTCAATTGCATTCAGTGTCACGGTTCTGGCGCGGAGGGCGGGCAGGGTTATCCCAACCTCAATGACGACGACTGGATGTGGGGCGGCAGCGTCGATGACATCTATACGACGGTGAAGCACGGCATCCGCTTTCAGGATGATCCAGACACACGTGCTTCGGAAATGCCGGCCTTTGGCGATATACTGCAGCCGGATGAAATTCGTCAGGTTGCCGCTTATGTGTTCAGCCTCACGGGAACGCCCTCCAACCCGGTGCTGGTGGAACCCGGAAGGCAGCTGTTTGCCGACAATTGTGCCTCTTGCCATGGGGAAGATGCCAAGGGCAACCGCGAATTCGGTGCACCCAATCTTGCCGACGCCATCTGGCTGAAATCTCATGGCGAAGAGGGGATCGTTTCGCAGATACGCTCTCCCAAGCATGGCGTCATGCCCGCCTGGGGTGAGCGCCTCGGTGACACGACGGTCAAGCAGCTTGCGATCTTCGTGCACTCGCTGGGCGGCGGCGAATAAGAGCGTCTGAGCAAAAGCAGGGGCCGCATCATGCGGCCCTCGACTGTTTCCATTCTTCTTCGATGATGCAGCTCGGCTGCGGGCGGAGAAAACCGGCGCTCGAATCGCGAGGCGTCCTGCCGCTCAGGACGTGACCTTATCGAGCGAGCGTTCGATGCGCTTTGCCGCTTGCCAGAGGTCTTCCATCCTCTCGAGGCTTGCTTCCTCCAGCGTCTCGCCATTTTCGCCGAGCGACTTTTCGATGTGGTTGAAGCGCCTGCGAAATTTCGTGTTGGTGCCGCGCAGCGCGTTTTCCGGATCGGCCTTGACGTGACGGCCGATATTGACGAGGGCGAAGATCAGGTCGCCCAGTTCGTCTGAGACCTTTTCAGGCCTTCCTTCCTCCAGCGCTTCGCGCAGTTCGGCGATTTCTTCTTCGATCTTGTCGAGAATGGGGGCGGGGTTCGACCAGTCGAAACCGACGCGCGCTGCCTGCTCCTGCAGTTTGAGCGCTTCGGTCAGCGCCGGCTGGCTGCGTTGCACGCCGCCGAGGAAGCCGGCCTTGAAATCCTCCGTGATGCCCCGGCGCGCACGGCGCGCTGCGCGCTCGCGTTTTTCCTCGGCCTTGATCCGGTCCCACTGCAGCTTGACGCTGTCGGGCGTATCGGCCTCGGAGGCGGCAAAGACATGCGGGTGTCGGCGGATCATTTTCGAGGTGACGGCATGCACCACATCGCCGAAGGCAAACTCACCGCGCTCCTCGGCGATACGTGAATGAAAGACGACCTGCAACAGAAGATCGCCCAGTTCTTCGCAAAGATCGTCCATGTCCCTGCGCTCGATGGCGTCGGCGACTTCATAAGCCTCTTCAATCGTATAGGGCTTGATCGTCTCGAAGGTCTGGACGACATCCCACGGGCAACCGGTTTCCGGCTGGCGCAGGGCTTCCATGATCTCCATCAGGCGGGAAATGTCCTTCGAGGCTTCCATATGCTCAAACCTTCGCTTGTGTTTATGCCGGTCCGGCCGTCCAGTTCCGCGCTTAATTCAGAGGAATATCGTTGCCGCCCTTCGACGACTGATAGCTGGTGGACAGATCGTCATAGGCCGCCTTGATGCGGGCGGTCTGCGCCTTCAACGTGCTCTTCAGCGGATCCTCCTCGGCTTCCACCAGATCGGTGATGAAATACGAGTTCCAGAAAGCGTTGTTGCGGCGATAGCCGCCCGGCTCCAACCCGAAGACTTCCTTCAGGATTTTCAAATCATGCGGGATCGCGAAAGCGTCGCGCGAATCCTCGTGGCTGAAGAAGGAGTAGAAATTGTCGAAACCGGCCCAGGTGATGGCGGACATGCACATGGTGCAGGGTTCGTGGGTGGAGAGGAAAATCAGGTCCTTCGTATTCGGCTTTTCGCCCAGTTCGTAAAACCGCTTCAGCGTATGCACCTCGCCGTGCCAGAGCGGATTTTCCAGCTCGTTGTTGGTTTCCGCAACCACCAGCGACAGGTCGGACTTACGCAGGATTGCCGCGCCGAAAACCTTGTTGCCAAGGCTGACACCACGCGCCGTCAATGGCAGGATATCGTGTTCGATGACATCAAGAAGGCGGGCGGAAAGTGGCTGGCTGGTCAAGGGGGCGGTCCTTCTTGCCGCTTGTATAAAGCGGTCTTCGCATGGAAAACAGATGGCAAATTGTCTTCCCTTGTTCGGCGCGGGGGCCGGGTTTGTCAAGGGATTCGCGCTGCGCTTGGAAGCCTCCAGGCGTGCGGGAAACAGAGGCCGGTTTGTTTTCCTCCAAAACCGGGGTGTTCGAGAAATAAAAATCCAGGTGCCGGAAAGGCTTGAATTTCTGTTTCTTCAATCTTGCGCGGCAATGCGGGATATATGTCCAATGCACAACGAACATGATTTTTCCGCTGCCGGCGATCGCCTTTCAACCTTCCCCGCATTCTTCCGGGTCGAGGGCAGGCAGGTTGCGGTCTTCGGAAATGGCGATGAGGCCTTCGCAAAGGTCAGGCTTCTTGCCAATACCAATGCGCATATCGTTGCCTATGCCGACGAGCCGGAGGCTGATTACGCAGTTTATCTCCGCGAACACGGCATCGATCATCGGCCTCATGCTTTTGCCAGCCATCTGATCGACGGTGCGACCCTGGTTTTTGCTGCAACTGGCGAGGCTGTTCTGGACAGGGACATCGTTGCTGCCGCGCGTTCCCGGAAAATCCCCGCCAATGCGGTGGACCAGCCGGAATTCTGCGATTTCTTCACGCCGGCGCTCGTGTCCCGGGCACCCGTCGCGGTGGCTATCGGCACCGAAGGGGCAGGGCCGGTGCTCGCGCAGATGATCCGCGCGCGCATAGACCAGATGCTGTCGCCTTCACTTGGCAAGCTCGCACATCTTGCCGTGCAGTATCGCGGTGCAGCGGAACAATCCGTACCGAAGGGCGCGTTGCGGCGCAATTTCTGGCGGCGATTTTTCGCCGGTGCAGTTGCGGATGCCGTCGCCGTCGGCGACGCTCCGGCCGCCCATGAGGCTGTCGACCGTCTTCTGCGGTCGCCCGAACGCAGCGAAGGCCGCGTATGGCTTGTCGGCGCAGGGCCCGGTGCGGAAGATCTTCTGACGCTGCGCGCGCAGCGCGTTCTGATGGAAGCCGACGTCATCGTTTACGATGCGCTGGTGCCGCAGGCGATCATCGATATGGGCCGTCGCGACGCCGAGAGGCTCTCGGTCGGCAAGCGCAAGGGCTGCCATAGCAAGTCGCAGGACGAGATCAACCGCCTGCTGGTGCGTCTCGGCAAGGACGGCAAGCGCGTCGTACGCCTCAAATCCGGCGATCCCCTGGTTTATGGCCGTGCGGGCGAGGAGATGGCAGCGCTGCGCGATGCCGGCATCGCTTACGAGATCGTGCCTGGCATCACGTCGGCCTTCGCCGCCGCTGCGGATTTCGAACTGCCGCTGACGCTTCGTGGTGTCGCCTCGTCGCTGATTTTCACCACCGGTCACGATCTGACTGGCGATGTTCTGCCGGACTGGGCCCGGCTTGCCGTTTCCGGTGCGACCATTGCCGTCTATATGGGCCGCAGCGTCGCTGCCTCGGTAGCCACAAGGCTTATCGAAGCGGGGCTCGGTGTGGAAACCACCGTCGCCGTTATCGAAAACGCCAGCCGCGCGGATCGCCGCCTGCTGCACGGAACATTAAACGATCTGCCCGACCTTGAACATCGCGATGAACTGACCGGTCCTGTCATGGTCATCATCGGCGATGCGGTGGCGGGCGCCAATTTCGACAGGTCCGAGGCGCTTGCGCTTGCCGGAAGGCCGGCGGACCTCAAACGGGAGTATGTAAATGGCTGACAAGGTTTTGACCGCCAACCGCCTGAGCGATGGCATTGCCGTCTGGCTCGACGCCAACGGCGAATGGACGGAAAACCTGCAGGGCGCAATCGTCGCCCGCCATGCGGAAGCGGTCGCCTCGTTCGAGGAGATCGGCAAGCGGGATTTTTCCGCCAACAAGGTCGTTGACGTTAATATCGTCGACGTTGTGGAAGAGAACGGCAAGCTCTGGCCGACGCGCCTGCGCGAGCGCATTCGCGCCGCCGGCCCGACCGTGCACTATGCGACCGGCTACAAGCCGGCCGATGCAGCATTTATCGCAGTCTGAGGAAGAATATGTACCGTTACGACGAGTTCGATCACGCATTTGTTGAAGGCCGCGTGGCGCAGTTTCGCGATCAGGTGGAGCGCCGGCTATCCGGTGAGCTGGCCGAGGACGCATTCAAGCCATTGCGCCTGATGAATGGTGTCTATCTTCAGCTGCACGCCTATATGCTGCGCGTCGCCATCCCCTACGGTACGCTGAATTCCAAGCAGATGCGAATGCTGGCGCATATTGCCCGGAAATACGACCGGGGTTACGGCCATTTCACCACCCGTCAGAACATCCAGTATAACTGGCCGCGCCTCTCCGACACCCCGGATATCCTCTCCGAACTGGCAAGCGTGGAAATGCACGCGCTGCAGACCTCTGGCAACTGCATTCGCAACGTCACGGCGGATCATTTCGCTGGCGCTGCGGCCGACGAGGTTGCTGATCCGCGTCCTTATGCCGAGATCCTGCGCCAATGGTCTTCCGTGCATCCGGAATTTTCGTTCCTGCCGCGCAAGTTCAAGATTGCAGTGACGGGTGCCGAACGCGATCGTGCGGCCATTCAGGTTCATGATATCGGCCTGCATCTGAAAAAGAACGACAAGGGCGAGATCGGCTTTGCCGTTTATGTCGGTGGTGGACAGGGGCGCACGCCGATGATCGCCAAGAAGATCCGCGACTTCCTGCCGGAAGAAGATCTCCTGTCCTATACCACGGCCGTGATGCGGGTTTATAACCTGCATGGTCGTCGCGACAACAAATACAAGGCGCGCATCAAGATCCTCGTGCATGAGACGGGTGCGGAAGAACTGGCCCGTCAGGTCGAGGTCGAATTTGCGGAACTCAAGAACACCGAATTGAAGTTGCCGGATGCCGATATCGCCGCCATCACCGCCTATTTCGCGCCGCCGGCGCTGAAGGACCGGCCGGAAGGCTGGGAAAGCCTGGCGCGCTGGAAGCGGGCCGACGAGGGCTTTGCCCGTTTTGTGGAGCAGAACGTCGCCCCGCACAAGCATCCGGACTACGGCATGGTAACGATCTCGCTGAAGCCGATCGGTGGCATTCCGGGCGACGCGACGGATGAGCAGATGGAGCTGGTCGCCGATATTGCCGCGGAATATGCCTTCGACGAAATCCGCATCAGCCACGAGCAGAACATCATCCTGCCGCATGTGGCGCTGGCTGACCTCGAGCCGGTCTATCGTGCACTTGTAGGCGCGGGTCTTGCGACCGCCAATGCCGGGCTCATCACCGATATCATTGCCTGTCCCGGGCTGGATTATTGCGCGCTTGCCAATGCACGCTCCATTCCGGTGGCGCAGGAAATTTCCACCCGCTTCGGTTCGCCGGAGCGTCAGGCGGAAATTGGTGAGCTGAAGATCAAGATTTCCGGCTGTATCAATGCCTGCGGCCACCACCATGTCGGTCATATCGGGCTGCTGGGCGTGGAAAAGAAGGGTGCGGAACTCTACCAGATCACGCTTGGCGGATCGGGTGACGAAAACACCTCGATCGGTGAGATCATCGGTCGCGGCTTCGAACCGGAAAAGGTGACCGACGCGGTTGAGACCATCGTCGACACCTATCTCGGGCTTCGTCTTTCAAAGGAAGAGAATTTCCTTGAAGCCTATCGCCGCGTCGGGCCGCAACCGTTCAAGGATGCGCTCTACGGTTCCGCCGCCGAAGCCGCCTGAGGAGAATGTCATGACGAAAATCTGGACCCGCGACGGCTTCGTGGAGAACGATCCCTGGGTGATCGAAACGGAAGAATTAAAAGCGGTGGCCGAGCAGAAGCCCGTGCTGCCGCTTGCCGATTTTTTGGTTCGTGCGGCCGAAAGCAACGATATCGGTCTCGGGGTGCTGATTGCGCCGGCCGATGATGTGACCCGGCTGGAACCTTATCTCGACCGTATCGAGCTTGTCGCGGTGAGTTTCCCGGCTTTCAATGACGGCCGTGGTTTTAGCCACGCGTCGCTGCTGCGCAGCCGCCTCGGTTTCACAGGCGAGGTGAGGGCGATTGGCGACGTGCTGATCGATCAGGTGCCGCTCATGCTGCGTACCGGCTTCACAAGCTTTGCGGTGACGAATGGTACGGCGATCCGCCGCCTGACCGAAAATCGCCTGCCGGAAATTCCGGTCTATTACCAGCCGACGGCCAGGCCTGCGAGCGACGGCGAGGCTTATAGCTGGCGTCGGCGTGCGTCTCTGTGACACGTTGCACGGAAATATGAGTTTCTGATACATATTTCCTACGCACCTGGCAGTATTGACATTCTCATGCCTTCAAACCGGAGCAGAAATGGTATAATTGCCCGGTCGGAGAATGTCGCTCATCGAATAGAATGGACGGAACCTAAATGAACGCGCCAGCCAAGACGGAAGATTTCGCGATCAAGATACCCGATGGTGTTTATGCCGAGACGGTTTTGTCGGTGGAACATTATACGGATCATCTGTTCCGTTTCCGCATGACGCGTCCGGCCGGCTTCCGTTTTCGTTCCGGTGAATTCGCCATGATCGGCCTGATGGTCGGCGACAAGCCGATCTATCGCGCCTATTCCATCGCCAGCCCCGCCTGGGACGAGGAGTTGGAATTTTTCTCGATCAAGGTCCCGGATGGTCCGCTGACCTCCCATCTTCAGGCGATAAAGCCTGGCGATACCGTTTTGATGCGCAAGAAGCCGACAGGCACGCTGGTTCTCGATGCGCTAACGCCCGGCAGACGGCTTTACATGTTCTCCACCGGCACCGGCATTGCGCCTTTCGCGAGCCTGATCCGCGATCCCGAGACCTATGAGAAGTTCGAAGAGGTCATCCTCACCCATACCTGCCGCGATGTGGCCGAACTGAAATACGGTTTCGATCTGGTCGAGGAAATCAAGAACCACGAGTTCCTCAGCGAGATTGTCGGCGACAAGCTCAAGCATTATGCGACGGTGACCCGCGAAGATTATCCTTTCAAGGGCCGCATCACCACGCTGATCGAAAACGGCAAGCTGTTTTCCGATCTCGGCGTACCAGCGCTCGATCCGGCCATTGACCGCGGCATGATCTGCGGTTCCTCGGCGATGCTCAAGGATACCAAGGAACTGCTTGAGAATGCCGGTCTTACCGAAGGCGCCAACAACAAGCCTGCCGAATTCGTGATCGAACGCGCTTTCGTCGGCTGACGGAACACGGTCTACGACATAAAAGGAGGCCCGATGGCCTCCTTTTCTGTTTGCGCCGTTACTGCCTTCCTTGAGACAGGACATCATCATTCCGTTTAGGCGCTATCTCGTTGCGATAGAGCAGGAAAAGCCCGATGGCGATTGCCGCAATGCCGCCGCCGACAAGGTGCGACAGTGAATAACCGCCCTTCGTCACCAGCCAACCTGCGACGACATTGCTGAATGACGCGCCGATGCCTTGCACCATCATGACGCTGGCAAGACCGACATTAAAGCGGCCCGTGCCCTTCAAAATTCTCTCCACCGCAACCGGCGTGACTATGCCGAGCAGCCCCGCTCCGACACCGTCCAGAAACTGGACGGGGAAAATGACCCAGAAGTCCGTAAAGGCGGAAGCGAGAACGCCGCGGATCGGCAGTGCGACGAGCGCGATGATAAAGACGGTTGAGAGACCGAAACGTCGTATCAGCCAAGGCGCCATGGCGGCGACGAAAATCATCGCAAATTGCGCGACGCCGGTAATGATCGCAGTGGTGCGGAAGGGTGTCTGAAGTTCGATGGCGAAATCCTGCGCGATCAACCGGCCCATCGGCGCGTTGCCGAAGTGGAAGACGAGCAGGATGATGGCCAGAAAGATAAGTCCGCGTTCCTGCAGCAAGACCGCGATGCCGGATGGACCGGGTTCGCCCCTGTCTTCGCCAAGGCCGCGCGCCACCTTGTGGTCGATGCGTTCGGGGTCGATGGCCGCCGTCGCGACCAGAGCACCCGCAGCGGTCAGCAGCATCAGGCCGATGATGCCGTCCATGCCGAAGAAAGTGACGACGACATAAGTCGCGAAGAGCGATGCGAAATTGCCGCCGTGGTTCCAGAACTCGTTGCGCGAAATCTGATGGGAAAACAGGCGCTCGCCGACAAGGCCGAGCGTGAGGCCGGCAAGCGCCGGGCCGACCACGGCGCCGACGACGGCCGTCATGATCTGGCCGGTCCAGACGATCCAAACATCGGGAAAGATCAAGGTGATCAGCGCGCCGATGGTCACGAGGACGACGGGTATGGCAATCAGCGTCCTTTTCCACGTCGTTCCATCTACCAGGGCGCCACAAAGCGGCGTGGCGAGCAGACCCACGAGGCCGCCGACCGTCGCGATCATGCCCAGCGAGAGCGAAGACCAGCCCCGTATCGCCAGAAATGCATCCAGAAACGGCCCGAGACCGTCGCGGGCGTCGGCGAGAAAGAAATTCAGTGCAGCAAGGGAAAAAAGCGTGCGATCCGAGATGCCACCGCTATGCGGCAGGCCGCCGGAAGGAAGGCGGCCGTGTGGTGCCGCAACGCCTACAGTCGTCATGAAAATACTCCGATAAATATGCAGGGAATCGAAAAATTGATCGAGGCTGGCGGAAACATCTGTGCCCGCATTTGGTTGCATTGGCACGACATCAGCAGGGATGTTCCGATATTTTTGCCCGTTGCGGGATTAGCTGGAGGAACGTTTAACGGCATTTGTGAGTTAGGCTTCGTGGAAAAACGGATAATCGCCATGAAGATCAAGGCTCTTGCAGTTTTATTTTCGGTCGGATTGCTCGCAACCCAGCCTGCTTACGCGGACGAGGGCGCTTTTCTCTCCTCGCTGAAGGGCACGTGGGCGGGAAAGGGAACCGTAATTACCCGGATCGGTACACCGCCCATTAACGTCAGCTGCACGCTGAATTCCAACGCGGGATCATCGTCACTCAACATGTCCGGCACTTGCCGCGGTCTTCTGGTGGTAAGGCGCGCGATCGCAGCCGATCTCTCGGAGAAGGGCGGGCGCTATAGCGGCGCCTATACGGGCCCTTCCGGTCGGCCGTCCGCACTATCGGGCACAAGAAAAGGAAACGCCATCAATCTGACGGTGCGATGGAACCGCGATATCAACGGCGACCGCGTTGCCGCCATGACCATCGAAAAGGTCGGTGCCAACGGCTTGCGGCTGCGCACGACCGATAAGGACGGCAGGACCGGCAAGACGGTGGTGACGAGCGACATCCAGCTGGTGCGTTGAAGAGCTTACGCATAGCATCTCCAGTTCTTCAGCTGAATTCAAGCAGCAACGGGCAATGATCCGAGACTTCGGGCTGCCTAACGACGTCGAAATGATCGACTTTCACAGCCGGATTGATCAGCAGGTAGTCCGCATATCTGTTCTGCCTGGCGTAATGTGAGGTTCTGGTATCTGTGAAACCGCGGGTCGTGACGAGCTCGACAAGATTGAGTTCATTCAACACGGTAAAGGTTTCGCTGTCGGGCAGGACATTAAAATCGCCGCAAACGATGACCCGGTCGCCATCCTCCGCAATGTTCTTGACGAGGTTCACAAGTCGTTTTGCCTGCGCCAGGCGGGCGGCGGTATCGTGTTTGCCGTCGAGGTCGCGTAGCCCATGCATATGGGCAATGACAGCCGGCTGTCCGGTGGCAAAGTCGAAAACCCTGATGGCATGGCCGGTGCGTGACCGTGGATGATCGCCATATCCGTCCGCAGAAAAGGTCCCATGGACGAAGCCCTGTGCCTGGGCAACGATGGCGATGGACTTGCGAACGAATGTGGCCAGTCCCCATTGGGAAAAATATCTAGTCGTACCGTGCCAGAGATCACCCTGCGCCGCGGGGCAGAATATCGCGACATGATCCGGCAGGGCATCGGCGACATCGCGGAGGAAATTCGCTCTCTGCGGAAGCTCGATGCCGTGATCACGATAGGTCAACCAATCCTCTTCGGCAGCGGGCGTATGCACCACTTCCTGCAGGCACAAGATATCCGGGTCGGACAGGGAGATGTAAGGGACGAGTTCGTCGTGGAGCTTTCCGCCCCAACCGTTCAGGCAGATAAGGCGCATGCACACTCCATCGCTTGATTGTGTGATCCGATTTAGCATGGAAGCGATGAAGATCAATCACACCCCGTTCTTTTTCACTGCCGGGATTACGCCCACCTGAATGAGGAAGGCCCGAATTGCTTCGGGCCTTAGTCGTTCGAGCCCACATTGGCGCTGCGGCGCTGCCTTACATTTTCGGCAGCAGCACCTTGTCTATGACATGTATGACGCCGTTGGATTGTTTAACATCAGCGATGGTGACATGGGCGACCGTGCCATTCTCATCGGTAAGTGTGATTTTTCCCATGCTTTCTTTTGCCTTGAGTACGCAGCCGCCGACCGTCTTTACGTCGTGCTCGCCCTTGTCATCCTTGATCATTTTTTCGATGGCGGATGACAGTGCATTGGCTGCAACGACGTGGCAGGTGAGAACCTTGACCAGCTTCTGCTTGTTCTCTGGCTTCAGAAGGTCGTCGACCGCGCCTTTCGGAAGGGCCGCGAAAGCCTCGTTGGTGGGTGCAAAAACCGTAAACGGTCCTTTGCCCTGAAGTGTTTCCACAAGTCCGGCAGCCTTTACCGCGGCGACGAGGGTCGTGTGGTCTTTCGAGTTCATCGCATTTTCAACGATGTTCTTGTCCTCGAACATCGCCGCGCCGCCCACCTTGGGGTTCGCGGCATAGGCCGAAACCGTGCCGATGGAAAGAGCTGCAGCCAGCGTCAGGGCGCGAACGGAAAGCTTGTACATCATTATTCCTCCTTGTGAAATCCAAGGCCCCGAAAGGTGGCTCTTCCAGCGGCCGCTATCGGTTATCCGTAGCGACACAAGAGACGGAAGCCGGTCTCGCAAAGTTTCAGGCGAGCCGGAAAAAAAGATAAATGACTGATTTAAAACAAGGTCCCGGCGCGCGAAAGCCGAGGGTTCGTCCTGCGACGGGACGGAAAACGAAAAAGCCCGGATCGCTCCGGGCTTTATGTCTCGAACGAAGGACAGCTTATTCGGCCGCCTCGGCATAGGCCTCCATCGGCGGGCAGGTGCAGATGAGGTTGCGGTCGCCATAGACATTGTCGATGCGGTTGACCGGCGACCAGTATTTGTCAATGCGGAATGCGCCGGGCGGGAAGCAGCCCTTTTCGCGGCTATAAGGACGGTCCCAATCGCCGACGAGGTCCTCGACCGTATGGGGCGCGTTCTTGAGCGGATTGTTCGTCTTGTCCGCGCGGCCTTCCTCGATGTCGCGGGCTTCCTCGCGGATGGCCAGCATGGCATCACAGAACCGGTCGAGTTCCGCCTTGGTCTCGGATTCCGTCGGCTCGATCATCAGCGTGCCGGCAACCGGCCAGCTCATGGTCGGCGCGTGGAAACCGCAGTCGATCAGGCGCTTGGCCACGTCATCGACAGTCACGCCGCAGCTGTCTGCCAGCGGGCGGGTGTCGATAATGCATTCATGTGCGACGCGTCCCGTTTCGGATTTGTAGAGCACGTCATAAGCACCCTTCAGCCGCTCGGCGATGTAGTTGGCGTTGAGGATCGCAACCTTGGTTGCCTGCGTCAGCCCTTCGCCGCCCATCATCAGGCAGTAGCTCCAGGAAATCGGCAGGATGGACGGCGAACCGAACGGGGCGGCAGACACCGCACCCTCGCGGCCGTCGGTCGCCGGATGGCCGGGCAGGTAAGGAGCAAGATGCGCCTTGACGCCGATCGGCCCCATGCCCGGACCACCGCCACCGTGCGGAATGCAGAAGGTCTTGTGCAGGTTAAGGTGCGAAACGTCGGAGCCGATATCGCCGGGACGGGCAAGGCCCACCATGGCGTTCATGTTCGCGCCATCAAGATACACCTGACCGCCATGCTTATGGGTGATCTCGCAGATCTCGCGAACCGTCTCCTCGAACACGCCGTGAGTGGACGGATAGGTGATCATGCAGCATGAGAGGTTTTCGGCGTACTGCTCTGCTTTTGCACGGAAATCATCAATATCGATATCACCGTTGTCCCGCACTTTCACCGGCACCACCTTCATGCCCACCATCTGCGCCGAGGCAGGATTGGTACCATGCGCCGAGGTCGGAATGAGGCAGACATCACGGTGTGTCCCGCCATTGGCGAGGTGATAATTGCGGATGGTCAAAAGCCCGGCATACTCGCCTTGCGCACCGGAATTCGGCTGCATGGAGAAGGCGTCGTAACCTGTGACCGAGCACAGCTTTTCGGAGAGATCGTCGATCATCTCCTTGTAACCGAGTGCCTGATTGGCCGGTACGAAGGGATGGATGTCGGAAAATTCCGGCCAGGTGATCGGCAGCATCTCTGCCGTTGCATTGAGTTTCATGGTGCAGGAACCGAGCGGGATCATCGAGCGGTCGAGCGCCAGATCGCGGTCCGAAAGACGGCGGATGTAGCGCGTCATCTCGCTTTCGGCACGGTTCATGTGGAAGATCGGATGCGTCATGTACTGGCTGGTACGCAGCAGCTCCTTCGGCAGGCGATAGTCCGGCGTGAAATCCGAGACCGAGAAATTGCCGCCGAAAGCGCGCCAGACGGCTTCCAGCGTTGCCGGGCGCGTACGCTCGTCAAGGCTCATGCCGATCTTGGTGGCGCCGACCTTGCGCAGGTTCACACCTTCCGCGACGGCCGAACGCAGGATAACGCCCTGCATATGGCCGACTTCGACGGTGATCGTGTCGAAGAAGGTTTCCGGCTCGATGGTGTAACCGAGCTTTTCCAGTCCCTTGGCCATCAGCACGGCCTTCTGGTGGGTCTGCTGGGCGATCGCCTTGATGCCCTGCGGGCCATGGAAGACGCCGTACATCGAAGCCATGACTGCCAGCAGCACCTGCGCGGTGCAGATGTTGGAGGTGGCCTTCTCACGGCGAATATGCTGCTCGCGGGTCTGCAGCGACAGGCGATAGGCGCGGTTGCCGCGCGCATCGACCGAGACGCCGACGAGACGGCCCGGCATGGAGCGCTTATGCGCATCCTTGACGGCCATGTAAGCGGCATGCGGACCGCCGTAGCCGACCGGAACGCCAAAGCGCTGCGAGGTGCCGATGGCGATGTCAGCGCCCATTTCGCCGGGAGATTTCAGCAGCGTCAGGGCCAGAAGATCGGCGGCGACGGCGGCAATCGCGCCCGTCTGATGCAGGCGGGAAATCAGGCCGGAGAAATCGCTGACATGTCCGTGCGTGCCGGGATACTGGAAGATCGCGCCAAACACGTCGACCGGATCGAGATCGGTGAAGGGGTTGCCGACAATCACCTTCCAGCCGAGCGGGGCCGCACGGGTCTCGATCAGCGCGATGGTCTGCGGATGGCAATTGGCATCCACGAAGAAGGCGGTCGCCTTGGATTTCGCGACGCGCTGGCACATGGCCATGGCTTCGGCGGCCGCAGTCGCTTCATCGAGCAGCGAGGCGTTGGCGACGTCAAGGCCGGTCAGATCGCAGACCATGGTCTGGTAGTTCAGCAGCGCCTCAAGACGGCCCTGGCTGATTTCCGGCTGGTATGGCGTATAGGCCGTGTACCAGGCCGGGTTTTCCAGAATGTTGCGCTGGATAACAGGCGGCGTGATGGTGCCGTAATAGCCCTGACCTATCAGCGAGGTCAGGACCTGGTTCTTGTTGGCCGTCTCGCGAAGACGATCCAGCGCCTCACGTTCGGTCAAGGCCGCACCCCAGGTGAGAGGCACTTTTTGACGGATGGAGGAGGGAACGGTGGCGTCGATGAGCGCGTCGAGGCTCTTATAGCCGACGACCTTCAGCATCTCGGCCATTTCCGACGGCGACGGCCCGATGTGACGCCGGTTGGCGAAATCATAGGGCTGATAGTCGGTGAAATGGAATTCGGTGGGCGTCGTCATTACGCGATCAGCTCCTTGTAGGCTGCCTCGTCGAGCAGCGTATCGGCATCTGCAACGTTGGAAAGCTTGAGCTTGAAGAACCAGCCGGCGCCTTGAGGATCGGAATTGACCAGCGAGGGGTCGTCGACGATGGCCTGGTTGATCTCGACCACTTCGCCATCCAGCGGACAATAGACATCGGAAGCCGCCTTGACGGATTCAACGGTTGCTGCTTCTCCATCCTTGGAGAAGGTGGCACCCACTTCCGGCAATTCGACGAAAACGAGATCGCCGAGCTGTTCAGCGGCGTGGCTGGTAATGCCAACGGTGGCGACATCGCCTTCGAACTTCAGCCATTCGTGTTCTGCAGTAAATTTCAGCATCGTGTTCTCTCCGGAGATGGGATGAAATTATCGTTTGTAGGTGGGCTTTATGAAGGGCAGGGCGGCGACGGTGACGGGCAGATATTTGCCGCGCACTTCCGCGAAGATCGCCGTGCCGGGAGCGGCGTAAGAAACAGGCACGTAACCCATGGCGACGGGGCCTTCGACCGAAGGACCGAAACCGCCCGAGGTCACTTCGCCGATTTCCGTCTTGCCTTCAGCATCCGCGAAAAGCTTCGAATGGCCACGCACCGGTGCCTTGCCCTCGGGCTTCAGGCCGACGCGGCGGCGCGATGTGCCGTCCTTCAGTTCACCAAGAATGCGTTCCGCGCCCGGGAAACCGCCTTCGCGATCACCGCCGGCGCGGCGCGCCTTCTGGATCGCCCATTCCAGCGATGCTTCGATGGGGGAGGTCGTGGTGTCGATGTCATTACCGTAAAGGCAAAGGCCTGCTTCCAGCCGCAGGCTGTCACGCGCGCCAAGTCCGATGGCTTCGCAATCGGGATGTTCGAGCAAGGCCCTGGCGATCTCTTCTGCCTTGTCTGCCGGCACGGAAATTTCAAAGCCGTCTTCACCGGAGTAACCGGAGCGGGAGACGATGCAGGCAACATCGTGCAGCGGCACCTCCTGCACGTCCATGAATTTCATCTCGGAAACGCCCGTCCAGAGTTCGGCCAGTACCTCCTCGGCGCGCGGGCCCTGCAGCGCGATCAAGGCGCGGTCCTCGAGAAGGGTGATTTCGCAGCTGTCTGAAAGATGCGCCTTCATATGGGCGACGTCGGCATCCTTGCAGGCCGCGTTGACGACGACGAAAAGGTGATCGCCGCGATTGGTGATCATCAGATCATCAAGAATGCAGCCCTTGTCGTCGGTGAAGAAACCGTAGCGCTGGCGGCCTTCCTTGAGGCCGAGAATATCCACCGGCACCAGCTTTTCCAGTGCCTGTGCGGCATCGGCGTTGTTGCCGGACTTTGCCTTCACAATCACCTGACCCATATGGGAGACGTCAAAGAGACCGGCTGAGGTGCGGGTTTGAAGATGCTCCTTCAAAACGCCGGCCGGATATTGCACGGGCATGTCGTAACCGGCGAATGGCACCATGCGGGCGCCAAGCGATAGATGCAGGGAATGAAGCGGCGTGGTTTTCAGCGCGGCGGTATCGTCCAAGGACGCCTCCAGGGTTGCGCGAGCAATCGCGCGGGCTCAGGTCGTGGCGCAGATGCGCCGGTTCAAGAGCCCCCTCTGTCCTTGTCGCCTGAGATTGTTATCCCTTCGGCGAGCCGTCCTTATGAAAGGTGGCTTCTCTCCAGAGTTCCGTCGTCATCGCTGGTCCTTTTGCCTGAGAGTTTCCGGGGCGGTTGCTCCTTCGGCACCGCATTGAAGCGGTTTCTCCCAACGATGATGCGACGCTCATTATCTTCGAAGACCCGCTATTGGCAAGGACCAAATGACGCATCTGAACAGATTCTTGCTCCATCTGCGCCATCATCCCTCATCTCTTTCGCAACGACGTTTTGATATGGCATTCCGTCATCATTCCAACGAATGGGAATGGCGGTGGAAAGACGCCGTCATTCCGATTTTTTTGCCGGCAGACCCTTGCGTTTCGTTGAGGCAAAATCCTCAAGTTCCTTTTCCGTCATGGACTTCTCCATGCTTTTTGAAGCACCTTTTAAACTGGATTTCTTCGTTTCGCCCCTTTTGGCGGCGAGTGCTGCACCCGCGGCTTTCTGCTGGGCTTTCGATTTGGCAGGCATGTCATGTCTCCCTTAAACGATCCGTGTTGCAGGAAAATGCCGCCTTGCGGCGATTGTTCCTCATACACGTCAAGCCTGCGGCAAAATTCCCCTTTGAAATCGAAGGGAAGCGCGATATCGCATGAGATCATGGGCGCACATCGAAAAAGACGGCTGACAGGGATCGAGAAAATGCTTCGCATTTTCTGTGCAATCCTGATGCTGTCGCTCGGTTTTGCCCACAGGCCGGCGCTTGCCGCAGCCGCCGCAGTCGCGCTCGATGAGAGCTACCGGCTGCCTGATGGCACCTTTGCGGAGATCTGCCTCGGCCATGGCGGCGGGGTGAATGCCTCGCATGCCAAGGAGGGGCCTGCCCATTCGGGCGACGCGATCCTGTTTTGCGAGGCCTGCCTGCTGGCCTCGTCCATTCTTCTGCCGGTCCCCGACAAGGAAAGCTGGCTGAAGACCGAATTTGCCTGGCTTGAGAACCGCCCGTCCACCGATTGGCGTTTCCACCCGGTCCCGACGATCCGCAAACCGGTCGCACGCGGCCCGCCAGCCTTGTCCGCCTGATTTTTCATCTTACAGGATCATCGCCGCCGAACCGGTGGCAAGAAACGGCTGCTTGAACCCGAAGGGCTGGCAGTCGCAGGGACAGACAAATGAAAACCACCAAGATCATCACATCGACCCTTTTTATCGCCGCGGTTTCCACCGCGCAGGCTTTTGCCCACGCCACCTTCGTTGACGGCTCGGCCGAACAGGAAAGCACTGTCGTCGCCGCTCTTCAGGTGCCGCACGGTTGCGAAGGCGGGCTTGCCACGACGGAAGTGCAGATCAAGCTGCCGGAGGGCTTCATTTCCGCCAAGCCGCAGCCGAAGGCCGGCTGGGAGCTGGAGGTCATTAAGGGCGATTACCGGAAGGCCTATAAAAATCACGGCAAGGAGATCAAAAGCGGGCCCGTCGAAATTCGCTGGAAGGGCGGCAATCTGCCGGACGAATTCTACGATACCTTTGCCGTGCAGGGGAAGGTTTCGAGCGTCGAGGTGGGGCAGGAACTACCCTTCAAGGTGACACAGCTTTGCGGCGACAAGGGCAAGGTTTCCTGGGATGAAGTGGCTGCAGCCGGTGTCGATCCCCACTCGCTGAAAAATCCCGCGCCGACCATCAAGGTCACCGCCAATGCCCATGCGGGCGGACACGATCACGCAGGCATGAGCATGGATATGGATGACGTGAAGGCTGGCAATCTCGAAGTGTCTGGCGGCGCGACGAAGGCCATGTTGCCGGGCCAGCCCGTCGGTGGCGGTTATGTGACGATCAAGAATGGCGGCGATAGCGACGACAAGCTGATCGGAGTCGAATCGTCTGCCGCCGGACGCGCTGAAATCCATGAAATGGCCATGGTCAATGACGTGATGAAGATGCGCAAGCTGGACGAGGGCATCGTCATTCCCGCCGGTCAGACCGTGGAATTGAAACCCGGCGGCCTGCACATGATGTTCTTCGACGTGAAGAAGCCCTTTGCCGAAGGAGACAAAGTGCCGGTAACGCTGATCTTCGAAAAAGCCGGGAAGGTCGACGTCATACTGTCTGCGGGAGCTGCCAAGGGCGGCGGCGACCATCAACATAATTGACCAATGAAAAGCGGCTACAGGAACGCGTGACAGGTCCGGTAGCCGCAAGATTTCTCATTTGTCCGGTCTATTGTTTCGGCGCCGTGGCGGAAAACGGATGACGCTCGCTTTTGGTGATTTCCGGAAGCCGGGTGTAGATATCTAGAAACTCAACCTGACACCAAGCTGAATGCCACTCCCGCAACGACAGGATTAACATCTAACAAGCGACATCAGGATGTCTGTCTATCATCCTGATTCAAAAGAATATCATCTGATTTTTTGGGGAGGTTGTTTTCCTCGTATGCCTCCACGGCCTGCTCAAGCGTCGCCTGCGGTTCCTGATGCTGGCTGGCGACGGTCAGGAAATAGAGGGTGAGGGCTGGTGGCTTGATCACAGTCATCATGCCGCGAAGCTGGAAGTCGTCGCTGTTCTCGGCCTTGCGCGCGAGTTCGTGAATGGCCTCTTCGACCTCGCTCCGGCGCGGCACGCGCTGTGACGGTTTTACAGCCTCCAGCGCATAGGCTGCCGTGTTCGCAGAAACGGAAAGAACCTGTGTCATCCAACCTCCGGCCATCGTTGCCGACCTTCAAAAACCGCAGGTTAGCATCTGCGTGTTGTTGGAAGGCTAAATCGCGGAGGCGCAATTTAATCGTATTTTAACAGCTGGCAGTGCCCGGCCAAGGGTTCCGCAGGCGGTTTACGTGGTCTAAAAATCTAAGCGGACCGTGAGGTCCGGCCGTTCCCTCCGGAGATAAATGCATGATCAATATAGTCCTCGTCGCAGCGGGCGGCGCAATCGGTTCCGTCTTCCGTTATCTGGTCGGCGTCTGGAGCGTCCGGCTGGCGGGGGTGAATTTCCCCTGGGGAACGCTTACGGTCAACGTGGTGGGTTCTTTCCTGATCGGTCTCCTGGTGGAGCTCGTGGCGCGACGGCTGAATGCCTCGATGGAAATGCGGCTTTTTCTCGTGACCGGCGTGCTCGGCGGTTTCACGACGTTTTCATCTTTTTCGCTCGATGCTGTCTCGCTTTTTGAACGCGGCGCGCTCGGCCTTTCTGCCGTTTACGTTCTTGCGAGCCTTTCGGTTTCCATCGCTGCGGTTTTCGCCGGGCTGGCCTTGGGCCGCAACTTGTTCTAAAGGCTTGATCCAAACGGCGCGCCGAAGAAACGGCTGCGCGATCAGGACAGAGAGACTGGAAAATTTATGGCAGGTATCGAGCATATCAAGGTCGAGGCCGACGAGGCCGGTATGCGCCTCGATCGCTGGTTCAAGATTCACTATCCGGGGCTTGGGTTCGGGCAGTTGCAGAAGCTGCTGCGATCCGGCCAGGTGCGTGTGGATGGTGGCCGGGTGAAGACGGACGCGCGGGTGCAGCCGGGACAGATGGTGCGCGTGCCGCCGGTCGATTCCGATATGAAGACCAAGAGCGGTCCGATCGGCTCGAAGGACCTCAAACATTCCGCCGATGGCGAGCTGCTGGCACGAATGCTGCTGCATGAAGACGACAAGGTGTTCGTTTTCAATAAGCCTGCTGGCATCGCCGTTCAGGGCGGCTCGGGGGTTACCCGGCACATTGACGGCTTGCTGGAAGCCTGGACCAACCAGAAGGGCGAAAAGCCGCGTCTCGTGCACCGGCTGGATCGTGATACGTCGGGTGTGCTGGTGGTTGCCCGTACCAGAGGTGCCGCGCAAAAACTGACCGCCGCCTTCCGCGAACGCGACACCAAGAAAACCTATTGGGCGCTCGTCAAAGGCGTGCCGCGCAAGCACCAGGACAAGATTTCCACCTGGCTGGTCAAGGAACAGACGATCGACGGAGACCGCATGCGCATCGCCAAGCATGGCGAGGAGGGCGCCGATCACGCCGTGTCCTATTACCGCGTCATCGATACCGCCGCGCAGAACCTCGCCTGGCTGGAAATGGAGCCCTATACCGGCCGCACCCATCAGCTTCGCGTGCACGCGCTGCATATGGGGCACCCGATCATCGGCGATCCCAAATATTACATCGACGATCCAAACTGGGATTTTCCGGGCGGCATCCAGAAGCGCCTGCATCTGCATGCGCGCCATATCGACATTCCGCATCCGAATGGCGGCCGGCTTCGGGTCAGCGCACCCTTGCCGCCGCATATGGTACAGACCTGGAACCTGCTCGGTCTCGACGTGGCCGATGGCGATAGGGAAGACTGACGGCAGATGAAACTGGTTCTTTTCGATTGCGACGGAACGCTGGTGGACAGCGCGGGCCTCATCCATGCCGTCATGGCCGATACGTTCGCCGATTTTGGCAAGCCGCGCCCCGATATCTCCGAAACCAAGGCGATCATCGGTCTGACGCTGGATATCGCCATCGCCCGCATGCTCGGCAAGGCGCATGTGGATGACGAGGTTCAGGCGATGACCCAGCGTTATAAGGAAATCTACCATCCAATCCGTGCACGTCCGGGCATGATCGAGCCGCTTTTCGAGGGCATCGCCCCGCTGATCGACACCCTTTCAAGGCGGGATGACGTGCTGATCGGTGCGGTGACGGGCAAGGGGAGGCGCGGGCTGACCCACATTCTCGAAACCCATGGATTTGCCAGGCACTTCATTGTCTCGCGCACGGCGGATGATTGCCCTTCCAAGCCGCATCCGGCCATGGTGATGGAATGCTGCCATGAAACTGGCATGGTTCCGACCGATACTGTCGTTATCGGCGACGCGGTCTATGATATGCAGATGGCAAAAGCTGCGGGCGCAAAAGCGATCGGCGTCGCCTGGGGTTATGCGTCCATCGACGAACTCTGGACGGCGGGCGCCGATGCGGTCGTCAGCCACCCGCGTGAAATCCCGGTCTATGTTCCGACCGATAATCCCTAATTATCCTTTCTACCGACCGATGAGGATGTGCCATGCGTGATCTCCTGAACGACCTTTCGGAAGGCCTGAGCCACCCCGATCCGATCTTGCGCGCGCAGATCCAGATGCAGAAACCGCTGCCCAAGCGGTTCTACAAAGATGTGACGGTCGGCGAGGCGGCGGAGGAAGGCTTCACCATCCTTCTCGACGGTAAGCCGTTGCGCACCCCCGCCAAGAAGCCGTTGGTCGTGCCGTCGAGGTCGCTCGCGGAATTGCTTCGCGATGAATGGGACGCCCAGACCGAGGTCGTCAATCCGGTTGTCATGCCGGTGTCGCGCCACGTGAACACGGCCATCGACGGCGTCGCCAATGATACCCAGGCGGTTTTCGAGGATATATTGCGGTTTTCCTCCTCCGATCTCCTCTGCTACCGCGCTGGTGAACCGGAAGCGTTAGTCGCGCGCCAGACGGACCATTGGGATCCCGTGCTCGACTGGGCGGCCAATGTACTTGGCGCGCGCTTCATTCTGGTGGAGGGAGTCATGCATCGCGACCAGCCGCGGGAGGCTATCGCCGCCTTTGCAGTGACGCTAAAAAAATACGATACACCGATCGCGCTCGCGGCACTCCATACCATGACGTCGCTGACAGGGTCTGCCATTCTGGCGCTGGCGCTGGCGGAAGGAGAGCTGACGCTTGAGGAAGCCTGGGCGCTTGCCCATCTGGATGAAGACTGGACTGCGGAACAATGGGGTGAGGATGAGGAGGCGCTGGAGCGCCGGGCCGTCCGTCTCATCGACATGCGTGCCGCGGTCAATGTTCTGGAGTCTCTGACGAGCGCATCTTAACGCTTTTCTAACCCTGATCGACGATCATCAGGCTACCTCACGTAAGGGGAGCCACAGATCATGACAACCATGCTGAAACGCCTTGGCATCATTGTGCTGGCGTGTTTCATGCTCATGTCTTTCAGGCTTGAACCGGAAGCGACCAGTGCCGATCGGCTGCTTTACGACGTGCGCGGCGCGTTTGTTGCAGCACGACCGGATGTGGCGCCGGCGCTGATGCAGTCCATTCATGCGCAGGTTCAGAATGCGATCAAGACCACAGCACGGGGAGAGACCCGACCGCGCGTGGTGCTGACCATCCGCCTTGCATCCGTCACACGCGGTCCCTTCCTTTTCGGTGAAAAGGCCTCCGCCAAGGTCATCGTGCGGGCCGCCGCCGTGGCCACGGGCGAGGTGATCGCCGAAGCCAAATTCACCGCCACCGTCGTCAGCTTCGATGACGAGGCTTTAGAACAGGAGCTTGCTTATGGCGTTGCCGAGCGGGTGATCCGCGAATTCAGATTGAACCGGCCGGGTCCGACCACGCTGGCGACGGCGCTGTTTCCATAGATTGGACCAAAGGCGTGAGCGGGACTGCGGCAGTCATCCGCGCGCCAGCGCCGGAAACCATCTTCTGCTTTGACAAAGTGCGTCTCGATATTCACATACGTCACGTATCTCAATTGACATACGTCGTGTAGGTTACTATCTCACATACGCAACGTATGTGAATTGGGCGTCCGGAGTTTTTCTTCCGACGCCACTCAGCCAAAAAGAGAGATGCAAGATGAGCAAACGCGAGGCAATTTTTCCCGCAGACCGGCACGCGCTTTACGAACAGCACGGTTACTCCGCGGCAATTCGGTCGGGTGACCTTCTTTTCGTTTCCGGTCAGGTCGGCAGCCGTGCCGACGGAACGCCCGAACCCGACTTTGAGCGTCAGGTTCGGCTTGCTTTCGAAAATCTCGCGGCCACGCTCAAGGCCGCGGGATGCACGTTCGACGATATTGTCGACGTGACGACGTTCCATACCGACCCGCAGAACCAGTTCGGGACGATCATGGCCGTTAAGCAGGAGATTTTCAGCAAACAGCCTTATCCGAACTGGACCGCCGTCGGCGTCAACTGGCTTGCGGGCTTCGATTTCGAGATCAAGGTGATCGCCCGCATCCCGTGAGATGCGGTCGGCCTAAAGGGGCGGCGTTCGCAGGCGCCGCCCGCTTTGTGTTTGCGGCTTATCCGAGCCGTTCGGCATGCCACTTCAGATGATCGTCCATGAAGGTGGAGATGAAATAATAGGAGTGATCGTAGCGGTCGTGCAGGCGCAGCGTCAGGCCGATATCCGTGTCTTTGATCGCCTCTTCGAACAGCCATGGCCGCAGGCCCTTTTCCAGGAAACTATCGGCCTTGCCCTGATCGATCAGGAATTCGGGAAAACGCGCACCGTCCTCCACCAGTGAGCAGGCGTCGTATTGACGCCATGCCGCCCGGTCCGGTCCCAGATATTTTTCCAGCGCCGGTTCCGACCAGTCAGCGGAGGAGGGAGCCACGATCGGCGCGAAAGCGGAGCAGCTTTTGAACCGTTCGGGGTTTTTCAGGGCGATGGTCATCGCGCCGTGGCCGCCCATGGAGTGGCCGAAAATGCCCTGACGGCTCATATCGGCGCGGAAATGCTGGCCTACCAGTGCAGGCAATTCCTCCGTCACGTAGCTGTACATCCGGTAGTGCTCCGACCAGGGTTCCTCGGTCGCGTCGAGATAAAATCCCGCGCCTTTGCCCATCTGCCAGTTGGTCAGTTCATCTGGTACGTCATTGCCGCGCGGACTGGTGTCGGGGCACACGATGATGAGACCAAGTTCGGAAGCCATGCGGCGATACTCCCCCTTCTCCATGACATTGGCGTGGGTGCAGGTGAGGCCGGAGAGATACCACAGGACGGGGCATGGCTCGTAGATTGCCTTCGGCGGTACGTAAACCGCAAAGGTCATCTCGCATTTCAGGGTCTCGGATACATGGGAAAATACGCCCTGCATGCCACCAAAGGCCGTATTTTGCGAAATAATGTTCATGAAGCCATTCCTTTGAAAAAATCCCGGTTCAACCGGCAAGCGAGACTGCGGCATTGACGGCTGCCGCTACCAGAACCGTGTTGAAGAAGAAAGAGACGATGGAGTGCAGCAACGTGACCTTGCGCATGGCGGTCGTGGTCACACCCACGTCCGAGGTCTGCGCCGTCATGCCGATCACCACGGCGAAATAGAGAAAGTCGTAACCGCACGGCTCTTTGGTCGCGGGGAAGTCCATGCCGCCGCGATGCTGGCGCTTGCCGTCGACCGTGTGCGGACGCCAGTAAAGATGCGCGTAGTGCAGGGCCGTCATGGTGTGGATGGTCAACCAGCCGAAAATCACCGAGGCGAAAGCGATAACCAGCGTCCAGACGGTTTCACCGGTATGGTTTAGCGCCTGAAAAAGGGACACCACGGCGACGGTCACTGCCAGCAGCGTCACGGCGATGATGGCAATTGCGGGGAGATCGTCGCTGTCGGCATGGGCTTTCAGATGCTGCGCCGTCAATTTGGAAAGACGAAAGGCAACCAGCATCAGATAGGTCAGGAAGAAAGAAACTGCCGCGATTTCTATTGCCACGGAAGGCGCGAGAGCCAATGCAATACCGAGGCCGGAAGCCCCGACAAGAACGGCGATGAAAAAAGGTTGATGGCGGCGATAGGTATTGCTGTTGGAGCTGGCCGGGGTCATGGGTTGGGCCTTTCTGCTTGCGGCATCACTTTTTGACACGGCGGCAGAAACGGTCAAGCGTCTCCAGAAAAGCGGATCGATCGCGTGGCGAAAAAGCGGCATTATAGCCCTTGCTTTCACCGGTTTCGCGCAGATGTGCACCAAGGTCTCGCATCGCCGTTGCCATGCCGATATTCGACTGGTCGAAAACGCGGCCAGTCGGACCCGTCACCAGTGCGCCTTTGGCAACACAGCGTCCGGCCAGCGGCACATCGGCGGTAACGACGATATCGTTCTCGCCGGCATGATCGGCAATCCAGTCGTCCGCCGCGTCGAAACCGGCGGAAACAATGACATTTCTGACCATGGGGTCGCGGGACGGGCGCAGACCCGAATTGGCAACAAAGGTTACCTCCAGCCCATGCCGCTCCGCGACCCTGAGGATTTCCGGCTTCACTGGACAGGCATCGGCATCGACGTAGATTTGCGGATTTTGCTGCATGGGCACTCTTTTGGATCGTTCTGCCACGCTTCTAAGCGCAAATGCTGCGATTACCAAGCCCGCGATTGGTAAATTGCGGGCGAGGCAAGGGCAGGGCATGGCGCTTGCGAAGGATCCGGAAATGAATTATGTTCCCTTTATGTTCTTTCCCAAGAGGGTTCCATGCTGGAAGAGTTCATAGTGAGGGCCAAGTCCGCCACATATGTTGGCGGGGGCAACAAATCCGCCACGCCCACTCGCACGGGATCGCATGATCTCGGCTATCGCGACGGAGACTGGCACTATATCGACAGCTATTTCGGCGGAACCGATTTCATCGGTCAAGAGGTCGTCTGGCACCGGGGGACAGCCATGTGGGCGATGAACTATCACGGCCGCATCCTACGGCCCGATATGATCGACGCCACAACGGCCGGCATGGTCATTCAACGTTCGCTTTCCACGCTCTATCGGGAAGGGCGGTTTCTGGGCGGCTTCACGCACCCGGTGGAGAATTTGGTCTATGTCGACACGAATGCAGGCGAATTCCAGTCGTTCACCGGCGTCGAGCGCATTTATCTCGGACATTTCGAGGCGTACCGGCTCGACTATCATGGCGGGATCATAAAGCCATGAAAATTGCGATGATGGGGCAATGATGTTTCGCCGCCCCATCAGGCTTCAAATCAGCCCGGCTGCTTTGTCTTGCGCAGATAGGGAAGAACCGTGTCATAGGAACCAAAACGCGCAATTGCATCCTCATTGGAGACGGCGGCGGTAATGATGACGTCTTCGCCTTGCTTCCAGTTGGCTGGCGTCGCCACCTGGTGTTTCGAGGTCAGCTGGATGGAATCGATGGCGCGGAGGATTTCCTCGAAGTTGCGGCCGGTGGTCATGGGGTAGGTGAGGACCAGCTTGATCTTCTTGTCAGGACCGATGACGAAGACCGAGCGTACGGTGGCGTTATCGGCCGGCGTGCGGCCTTCCGAGCTGTCGCCTGCGCCGGCCGGCAGCATGTCGTAAAGCTTCGCGACCTTCAGGTCCTTATCGCCGATCAGTGGATAATCGACATTGAAGCCAGTGGCGGTGCGGATGTCGTTCTTCCATTTTTCATGGCTTTCGACGGGATCGACCGATATACCGATGATCTTCACACCGCGCTTTTCGAATTCCGGCTGCAGGCCGCCCATAGCGCCGAGTTCGGTGGTGCAGACCGGCGTAAAATTCTTCGGATGCGAAAACAGGACCGCCCAGCCGTCGCCGATCCAGTCGTGAAAGCTTATCGGACCATGGGTGGTCTCGGCGGTGAAGTCGGGCGCTATATCGTTGATACGCAGGCTCATCTGGTGCTTTCTCCCTAATCATTTGAACTGAAAACTGATGGTGCGGCAATCCGTCTCCAGCGCAGGAGCTTAGAGTTTTTGCGTGAAATGGCCAGCCCTTTAGCGTGTGCCGACAACACGATGCGTTGTTTTCGCTCATTCCGGCGCCTATTGTGACACAACGCCAGGTAACAGAATTGCGGGGGGCAAGTTTGCATGGGGGAGTGATGGAGAACAGCAATGACAATCACCATTACCGCCTTTGAACGCTCGCCCGATGGCGGCAAGGGTCTTGCCCGCGACATGCGTGTCCGCTGGGCACTGGAGGAAGTGGGGCAACCGTATGAGGTTCGCCTTCTTTCCTTCAAGGCGATGCGGGAGCAAGGGCATCTTGCACTTCAGCCCTTCGGGCAGATCCCGACCTATGAGGAGGGCGATCTCGTCCTGTTCGAATCCGGTGCGATAATATTCCACATAGCCGAGCGCCACGCCGGCCTGTTGCCGCGGGAAGCGAACGCGCGGGCGCGCGCGATCATGTGGATGTTTGCGGCGCTCAGCACCGTGGAACCGCCGATAGTCGAGCATTTTGTCGCCGGTTTTGTCGAAAGGGACAAGAGCTGGCATCGTGAACGCCTGGAGATCGTCGATGAACGTATTCGCAAGCGACTTGGCGAACTGTCCCAGCGACTGGGTGAGGGCGAGTGGCTCGACGGCGCGTTCAGCGCCGGCGACCTGTTGATGATATCGGTGCTGCAACGGATAAAAAGCTCTGGCATTCTCGATGAATATCCGAACCTTGCAGCTTATGTGGCGAGAGGCGAGGCGCGTCCCGCCTACCGACGCGCATTTGCCGATCAGCTGGCGGTTTTCAAAGCCTCATCGAACTGATTGATACCATCGCGAGGGCCCGAACTTCAGGCCCTCGCTGTGCGCTAGCACTCCGCCGTGACAGATTTCCACAAACATACCGGATCGAGGCCATCGCACCTCTCGATCACGATCCGCGTGCCGTTTTTCACCTGGCGTCGCCATGGATCGGAGGCGTCGCCGTGCGTGCGAATCCGGCCGCCGCGCTGAAGCCTTTGTAGAAGCGACCGCGAGAGCCGAAGCTCAGACGCCAGCAGACGGTCGAGGCGTATACCGGTCTGGAACGGAACGATGAGATCGATTTCCGCCAAGACCCAATCGGGAGGTTCATCCCGTATCTCTTTCACGATATCGAATTCGGGAAACTCGTCGACGCGCTGCGAGCTGCGTCTCAACGCCTCGAGATTGAACGTTTCCAACCTTATCCACTGCGGGTCATTGTTCTGCAGCGCCTCGAGAACAGAGGGGCTGATGTCGCGAATAGTCCGCCGCTCAAAGATCGGCCGGTTCCAGCTCCTGTCGCATATCCGGCATCTGTATATGAGCCAGGCATCCAGCTTGCGGCCATTGGCATTGAGGCGGATCTTGCCGCTCGGCTGAAATGGCCTTGCTTCTCCGCATCCGCTGCAGGCAATCCAGGGCTGCGGCGCGGTTCTGGGTGTAACGGTCCACTGGACCCGAAATATATTGCACATAGTCGGTTGGTCTTCCATTCGGAAGTCCACCAAGATGGTGCAGGAGAAAACCCATGCGGGAACGGCGTGGCGGTGTTCTGGAGTGGTGAAGAGCTGAAACAGCATAGCTGCGCACGGCACATTGTAACGATGCCAGACCGGTCTCTTGCCACCACCCGATGAACATGATCATGAGCAGACAGCCGGTGGCTATCCGCACAGGGTGAAACTGGATTGAGACCGGTATTTACTTAGGCAAAGTCTACCTCGATGCGCCAATGCTCTTCGCTAGGAGCAATAACAGATAAACGGCGGCAGATGGAGTCCCTCAAAGAAAAGACGGCCAAGTTTTTATCTTTGGACGCTTTATAATAAATACAATGGCTTGTCGGCTTATGTTAAACTCATATAAGAATTGCATTTTACGGGAAGAGGGAAGGTCTGGCTCAAGCCCAATCTGGACATCGACAGAGAGCTGTGCGCATCGTGGATCATGTCGCTGATGCAAGACCTCGAGAAAATTCTGGACACTGTCCTGCCAGTCGATCCCAGCTTTCGGCGCATCGAACCGGCGATGATAGATCGCTGCATTTATGATACCCGACGATACGCTTTGGAGGGCTCCAAAGAGGCCTTTCTGTTTTCCGCGATGCGCCTGCTTGCGCTTCCCGACAACGGACACACACGGTTGATCCCGAACGATTCCATTTCGGTGCTCCCGCTGAGGTTTGTAAGCGTTGGAACGGCGGTGCAGTTAACTGACACGGCACTGGAAACAACTGTGCCAAGAGGGGAGCTGATAGCAGTCAACGGCACACCCCTTAGCCAGATTGAAGCCGCCGCAGGGAAATTTCTGGCGGGAACGCGCCAGCGGAAACGGGTGATCGGACCGATTCTCCTCGCATGGCCATATGCATTGGCCCATCTCGGGTTTTCTTCAAAAGAGAGTAGCACTGAATATCGCCTGAAAGGCCAGAATGGGCAGATCACCGACCTGAAAGTGGAGAACCGGCTTACCGTTCCGGCATCGATGCTCTACCCGAGAAACGAGCATGGCAAGGCTGACCCGGCCTGGAAACCTCGGACATTTGTGGAGATTGAGGACCGGCAGGAGTTTGGGCTTTCAATATTATTGCCGAGTTTCTTCGACCCAAGCGAAAGTGCGCTGCCGAAAGCCATCTCCGCTGCGGCGGAGCGCGTGAGAACCTGCGGGAACAACAAACTCTTGATTGATGTTCGCGGAAACACCGGTGGCGATTTTCTTCAAACTATGCCCTTGATCGACGCCATCTCTGAAAACGCAGGCAGGCAGGTTGTTGTGCTTGTCGATAAGTTTACGTTTTCTGCAGCGATAGTATTTGTGGCCATTCTCAAACATCGTCTGGGACGTAGGCTCAAGCTCGTCGGGGAAGAAATGGGCGACGGCTTGACGTTTTTTGCCGAGGGAGGGTTGCTCGATTTGCCGACCAGTGGAGCGGTCGTTCGATACTCATCAGCCTTTCACGACTGGGAGAACGGAACCAGCGACGAAACCACACCGGCTGAGATCGCACAGCAAATGGTTCCTACAGGAAAACTGAATCTCGATTTGGAATGGATCGAAGGGCCTGCCGCTGAGGTTTCACAAGAAGCGTTCCATCAGCGAGTTTTAAAGGTTCTGTGTGATTAGACGAGGGGCCATTATGCCAGCGAGCGATCTGGCTTCTCTCATCCATGCCGATATTGGGACAGGCATGTTTCACTGAATGTGCCTTGCAGGAGACAACCCATAGGAACATTTGCAAATCGACGTCATTCCCGACCCCGCCAGCATGCATACAATAATCGCATAACCCTTATTATGGAACTTTTGTGCTTAATTACCGGGAATGCCGTAAGCTGTCAGATCGCAGCGCCGTTGCTGTCATCATTGAAAAGCGCCGCTTGTCGCATTGAAAGATCCATATCCAGGTCGATCATAATTCTCCTGATGCCTCTCGGCGTCGTAGATCGAGCTCTTCACTGTAGCGTCTCAGCGTGTGACTTTCGGTAAGCAGGCCAACGGGACGATTTTCGATCTTGTCGTTGACGACGACGAGTGCTTCGCTTTCTGCCGCGTCGAAGGCTGCCGCCGCTTGCCGTGCATTCATGGTCGGCAGCAACACGTCGTTCTTGTAGTGCAGATAGGTCTCGAGGCTGATCTTGCTTGAGTCGCGATCCATCGGATCGGCATAGATTTCCGGCACGAGAACGATCCCGGCATAGCGCCCGTCATCGTGGGTCATGATGACCCGCTGCGTTGAACCGAGCGGGAACTTCTCCTTGAAGGCCGGAAGCCCCATGCTGACATTGGCCTTGCGGATGTCAGCGCGCATCATCTTGCCCACCGTCAGGTCGCGGATCCAGCCGATGTCATGGGCGCTGCGAATGCTCTCACCGCGCAGGTGAAAACGCCAGGTGGCGAAGGAGTAGCCGAAGGTGGTGCGCACCACCAGCGATGTGGTGATGACGGCGGCAAGCACGAGCGCCGTAATCTGGAAGTCGCCGGTCAGTTCCAGCGCCAGAAATGTCATTGTCAGCGGACCACCGATGATGGCGGCGGCAAAGGCGCTCATGCCGATCACGGCGTAGACGATCGGGGCCGTCGAGCCATAGCCGATATAGGGCGCGCAGAGTGCGAAAATCTTGCCGAGCAGCGATCCCATGAACAGCGAGGCGAAAAACAGGCCGCCGCGGAAATTCGAACCTATCGAGATCGCGCTGGCCGCCGCCTTCAACAGGAACAATCCTGCAAGCCCGTAGATCGTCAAGTCGGCATCGATGTTGAGATGCAAGGCTCCATGGCCGCTCGAGAGAACCTGCGGTGAAATCAACGCCAGCCCACCGACAACGATGCCGCCAAGCGTAGGACGCAGCCAGCCAGGAATAGCGCTTTTGCGCGCCGTCTCCTCAATGAAGGACACCGCCTGCATGAGCACGATACCGATTGCCGCGCACACAACCCCAAGAAAAATAGCCGGCACGTAATCGGCGGGCGTCACGCGGCTGGCATCGACGATATCGATGGAAAGGCCATGGCCGCCAATCAGGCCGATAACGGTTGTCGCCACCAGCGCCGAAACGATCAGCGGGGCGAGCGTGACGACTGTATAGGTGCCGATGATGAGTTCGATGGCGTAAAATGCGCCAGTCAGAGGCGCGTTGAAGGCGGCCGCGATGGCGCCCGCGGCGCCGCAGCCAACGAGGATGCGCATGTCCCCTCGCCTCAGTTTCAGCTTGATGCCGATCTTCGATGCAACGCCGCTGGCAATCTGCGTGTAGCCCGCCTCGAGCCCGACAGATGCGCCAAAACCGTTGGAAACGATGTTCTGCACGCAGACAATGATGCTGTCCGTGAGCGACAGGCGGCCACCATGCAGCGCATTTGCCTCGATGGGGTCGACCATCGGCTTTTTGCGGGTTTTGGAGAGGATGAAGATGATCAGCCCGAGCAGGACACCGCCCATGATCGGCCCCACCAGCACGATCTGTCCAGAAAGATCGCTGCTGCTCAGACGTTCGACGCCAAAGACGAGCACATGCAATGCCGTGCTCAAAGCGCCGACCAACGCCACCAGCAGGCCGGCTGCGATGCCGATGAGCACGGCAAGCGCGACGAGGCCGAGTTCGCCGCGTCGGAACATGGCGCGCAGGCGGCTGGCGCGCAGATTGTCGAAGAAGCTCGCCATACTCGGTGCACGGAAAGGCTTAGTCGACATGCTGTTCCTTTTCAGGCGGCGTCAGGCGGTTTCGAGATCGATCTCAATTTCGAAACGCATCTGATCATAAGCCGGTTCAACATGATCAGGCGTTTCCTGCATCACCGTCTCATAATCGAGCGGAATATGCATGTGGGTCAAGATCGCCCTTTTGGGTGCCAGTGTTTCGATCCAGCCGAGCGCCTGTTCGAGTGATAGATGGCTGGGGTGGTAGCGATATTGCAGGGCGTCGATGATGAGCACCTCAAGTCCGGCGAGTTTCGGCAGGCTTTCGGCCGGAAAATCGCTGACGTCGGTGCAATAGGCCACATCACCAATGCGGAAACCCAGAGAATGGACGTCCCCATGCTGTTGCATATGCACCCCAAAGGCGATTGGTCCTCCTGCTCCATCAATAACAACCGGCTCGTTGATATCGGCAATCAGATAAGGCCGGACAATCGGTGGATAATTGCTGCCCGCCGGCGTCTCGAGACAATAGGCAAAACCATCGCGGATGCGCGCCATGGTAATGGGATCGGCATAGATCGGGACGCGGCTTTTCTGAAGTGCGAAATAGATGCGCAGATCGTCAATGCCATGCAGATGGTCGGCATGAGCATGGGTGTAGAGAACGGCATCGATAGCCTCCACCTTCGCGGCGATCATCTGCTCGCGAAAATCAGGACCAGTATCGATCACAACGATCGTTTTGCCGCCATCCGGACCGATCTGTTCCACCATGAAGGCCGCACGCGTGCGCCGGTTCTTCGGATTATCGGGGTCGCAGGCGCCCCAGTCGCCGTTAATGCGCGGCACGCCGGGTGACGAGGCGCATCCGAGAACCGTGAAGCGGCGACGGTAGATTGCCACGCCTACACCCTTGTCATCTTGGAAAAGCAGCGGAAGGCGTTTTCGGTGGTGATCTCGGCCATCCGCTCGAAGGAGATGCCATGCACCTCGGCCAGAACCTCCGCGGTATTGACGACGTAGGAAGGCTCGTTGCGTTTGCCACGCCAGCGCTTCGGCGCAAGATAGGGTGCGTCCGTTTCTACAAGCAGCCGGTCAAGAGGCACGGTTGCAGCGATATCGCGAATATCCTGCGACTTTGGGAAGGTCAGAATGCCCGAGAAAGACACATATCCGCCAAGCTCGACACCCGTTTTTGCGAGCTCGGGACCAGCGGAAAAGCAGTGCAGAATGAACGGAAATGCGCCCTTCCCGCTTTCGGAGCGCAGGATGGCGGCCATGTCGTCATCGGCACTGCGGCTGTGAATGACAAGCGGCAGCTTCGTTCGTCTCGCCGCCTCGATATGGCGAAGAAGGCCGGTCTTCTGGTCTTCGGGCTTCTGCGTGTCGTAGAAGTAATCCAGACCCGCCTCTCCGATCGCTACGATCTTCTCATGACTTTCGGCTAGCTGCACCAGCTCATCGGCGGAGATATCCAGTTCCTCATCGGCATTGTTCGGATGGGTGCCGACCGAGCAAAAGACTGACGGATATTTTTCCGTGATCTTCAACAGCTCCGGCAGACGACGCACCCGGGTCGAGATCGTCACCATCTGGCTCACGCCGGAGGCATGGGCGCGAGCGATGATGTCGTCGCGCTCCGCCTCGAAATCAGGAAAATCCAGATGGCAATGGGTATCGATCAGCATCGTGGTCGCCTTCACGCTTCCGGCGCGACGTAACGCGGAAAGACTGGCTTCGGAGCTTCCAGTGGTGTCCCCGGCACCAGACGACCGGCTTCGCCCAACGCCGCGAAGTCGCGCTTGTCGGCTGGCGCCGCAACGAGATCGAGCAGCTTTTCGCAGGAACCCGGCATGATGGGCTGCAGGAGAATGCCGATCTGGCGCACGACTTCCGCCGTGACGTAAAGCACGGTGCCCATCCGCTCAGGGTCGGTCTTTTTCAGCGCCCAAGGCTCCTGAGAGGCAAAATAGCGGTCGGTCTCGGAAACGACGGCAATAATGGCGGCTACCGCGCGGTGGATGAGCTGCTTGCCCATCTCCTCGCGGCAAATGGCAAGCAGACCGTCTGCAGACGCCAGCATCGCCTTGTCTTCGTCGGTGAACGGACCAGGCGTCGGGATTTTGCCGTCGCAATTCTTGACGATCATCGACAGCGAACGGCTGGCGAGATTGCCGATGCCATTGGCAAGATCGGCATTGATGCGGGTGGCAATGCCCTCTTCGCTATAGCTGCCGTCCTGGCCGAAGGAGACTTCGCGCATGAAGAAATAGCGGACCTGATCAAGGCCGAAATGGTTCACCAGATTGGCGGGATCAACGACATTTCCGAGCGACTTCGACATCTTCTCGCCCTTGTTGAGCAGGAAGCCATGTGCATAAACGCGCTTGGGCAGCGGCAGCTTCGCGCTCATCAGGAAGGCTGGCCAGTAGACGGCGTGAAAACGAATGATGTCCTTGCCGATGATATGCACGTCGGCCGGCCAATACTTCGCCCGCGGTCCGTTCCTGTCTTCGAGGTAACCCGTTGCGGTGATGTAGTTGGTCAGTGCATCGACCCAGACATACATCACGTGCTTCGGATCATTGGGAACCTTGATGCCCCAGTCGAAGGTGGTGCGGGAAATCGACAGGTCCTTCAGACCGGATTTCACGAAGGAGATGATTTCGTTACGGCGTTCCGCCGGACCGATGAAGTCGGGGTTTTCCTCATAGAGCTTCAGCAGCTTGTCCTGGTACTCGGAGAGCTTGAAGAAATAGCTTTCCTCCTCCACCCATTCCACCGGCGTGCCCTGCGGGCCGTAACGGACGCCATCGGCGCGCACTTCCGTCTCGTCCTCGGCGTAATAGGCCTCGTCACGAACGGAATACCAGCCGGCATAGCTATCCTTGTAGATGTCGCCGCTCTCGGCCATCAGGTTCCAGATATTGCGCGAGGTCTCGTGATGTCGTTCTTCCGTCGTGCGGATGAAATCGTCGTTCGAGGCGTTGAGCAGCTTGCCCATCTCGAGAAACTGATTGGAATTTCGCTCCGCGAGTTCTTCCGGCGAAACGCCTTCCGCTCGTGCCGTCTGCTGCATCTTCTGGCCGTGTTCGTCTGTGCCCGTCAGGAAGAACACATCCATTCCGTCCAGGCGCTGAAAGCGTGCCATGGCGTCCGTTGCGATCAGTTCATAGGCATGGCCGATATGCGGCTTGCCGTTGGGATAGGAGATCGCGGTGGTGATGTAGAATGGTGTCTTGTCTGTCATGACGGTCTATCGACTTTACGCGCTGTTTTTTGGATAGACCGCTCTTAAACCATTGTTCGCAGCAGCGAAAGAAAAAGCTACCGAATTGGTACACTGATATCAATATTGCCGACTATTCGTCATCCTCGGGCTCGAGCCGAGTATCCATTAATTTCAGCGGGTTGTGGATTCCCGTGTCAATCCCGGGGGTAATGCGGCTTAGAGTGGGCCAATCCGAAAAGGCAACTTCGGTCCTTACGATTTTTCGGCATTAGACGCCCCGGATATCCTCAAGAATGGAAATTACCATCTGTTTCTTGTCGAGATTATAGGCCTGCGCCACGGTGATGCGTTCCGAGAGCGCCGAAGAAAGCCGTGCCAGCCTTTCCGCAGCCGTGATATCGCCCGTCATGGCCGCCGCGCGCGCGCGCGCCATCAGATCTTCCGTTACATGTTCCATGAAGAAACCGAGGACGATGTCGCCATCCTTCTGGGCCAGGATCTCGGCGAGCTTGTGCATCTGTTTGCGGGCGCCCGGGCCGTCGGCATTCATGACTGCCGCAAGGGCCTCGACAATATCGGAGCCGCCGTAGTTCATCAGCTTCAGCGCCTGCGCAACGCTACCCTTGGAGGCGGCAAGCAGGGCATCGCGCTTTTCCTCCGAGAGACTTATGCCGAGATGATCGAGCGCCTGCACCATGGCTGAATCCGAAAGCGGTAGCAGCCTGAGCGGTATGCAGCGTGACCGGATTGTCGGCAGCAATTTTCCCGGTGCGTGGGAGAGCACGAGAAACATCGCCCTTTTGGGCGGCTCTTCCAGTATTTTCAGGATCGCGTTCGCGGCATTGCGGTTGAGATCGTCGGCGGGATCGATGATGACGATGCGCCAGTTGCCGGTGCCCGAGGTCTGCGAGAAAAAATGCCCTGCCCGTCGCACCTCGTCCACCGTGATGGCGGATTTCACGCGGCCGGTCTTTTCATCCACGGGCCGGGTGAGATGCAGCAGGTTATGCGAGGCGCCGGCGGTGATCTGCCGGCTGACCAGCGACTGCGGATCGGGGTCTGGCAGAAACTCCGGCCCCGACAAAGGATCGGGATGGTTCAGCACATGATTGGCGAAACGGAAAGCGAGCGTCGCCTTGCCGATGCCCTCCGGCCCTTCGATGAGAATGGCATGATGGCCTTTGCCAGAGCGATAGGACTGCGCGAGAAACGCCTCCGCCTCCTCATGGCCAAAAAGCCTCGTGTTCTGCTGCGGCGCGATTGCACCGTCGAGAACGCCCTGGACCTCACTCATGGGCCCTGCCCGCCTCGGTCCCCAGCTGTTCGAGCAAGGGCTCGACGAAGGACATGACATCCTCCGCAACTTTTTCTTCCGGCTGATCGGCATTGACGATGCGGCAGCGACGCGGCTCGGCAAGCGCTATATCGAGATAGGCTTCCCGCCGCTTCTCGTGGGTTTCGATTTCCTCTTTCTCGAAGCGATCGGGCTTCGCGCCTTCATCCGCACGCTTTCTGGCGCGGGCAAGGCCTTTTTCGGCAGCGATATCGAAAATCAGTGTCAGCTCCGGAACGACGCCATCAATCGCGATGCGCTGCAGCGTCTCGATGAAATCCGGCTCCAGATTGCCGGTCGTGCCCTGATAGACGCGGGATGAATCGAGAAACCGGTCGCAGAGCACGATCTCGCCGCGCTCCAGCGCAGGGCGAATGACCTCTTCGACGTGATCGTTGCGCGCGGCGGCGAACAGGATGGCTTCCATCCGGACGCCAAAGGGCTCCGCCGCACCGGAAAGGAGAACATGTCTTACGGCCTCCGCGCCCGGCGAACCGCCGGGCTCACGCGTTACGACCACCTTGAAGCCACGATCGCGAAGCGCCTCGGCAAGCGTGCGAATCTGCGTCGATTTGCCGGCGCCTTCGCCGCCTTCGAAGCTGATGAACAATCCGGTCTTTTCGGCCAATGTCACGTCCTGCAAGGAATTCACGTCAATGTTGAAATGCCTGTTTACAGCATCGGACCGAAATGTGTGAAGCGCTTTTCAGAAAAACCGGTGCCTGAACAAAAGCATAGGAGAAATGGCGCGTGCTGAACCGCACTTCACAGCCAGAACAGCAGAAGTTCCTTCAATGCTCCTGCGGCATTCTGGGTGAGCGACCCCTTGTTCACCCGGCTCTTCGTATAGAGCGGCACTTCGCGCAATAGACGCTCGCCCGAGAATATCTTCAGCGTTCCGGCATTCGCCCCGACATCGAGCGGCGCGTTCAGCGGCCAGCGATAGACGATACGTCCGGAGAGGCGTTCCGGATTGTTGACGGGCACCAGGACGCTGATATCGTCCTTCGGAGAAAGGTCGACATAGGAGGCATCGCCGCCATACACGCTGACGGAGCCAACCACTTCATCCTTGCTGAACAGGCGGCGTTTTTCGAAGGCGGTCAGGCCCCAGTCCACCACTCTGCGCGCTTCCTCCTGCCGCGTCTTGTCGTCTGCGATGCCGGCAAGCGCCAGATAGATGCGGCGTCCTTCCCGCTCCGCCGAAACCACGGCGGCAAAACCGCTGCCTTCTGCAAAACCGAGGCCAAGACCGTCTATACCGCTTCCCGGCATCAGCAACATGTTCTTGTTGCGCTGGAAAATCCGGTTCCATTCGAAGTCCGGCTTCGTAAACAACGAGTAGCGGTCTGGATAGGTGTCATGCAGATGCTGGGCAAGGCGCACCATGTCCCTGGCAGTCGTCTGGTTTCCGGAATCGGGAAGTCCGGTGGAATTGGCAAACGTGCTGCGGTTCATGCCAAGTTCGCCGGCCCGTGCCGTCATGCGCTTGGCAAAGGCAGCGTCCGATCCCGCCATGCCTTCGGCGATGATGATGCAGCCGTCATTGGCGTTCTGCACGATGATTCCGGTCAGAAGGTCATTGATGCCAACGGAGGATTTCAGGGCGGCGAACATGGTTGACGTTCGCGATGGGGCTCCGCCCGTGCGCCAGGCATATTCCGAAACGGGATAGGCCGTTTCCGACGCCAGCTGTCCTTTCGACAGCGCATCCAGCACCACCTCCACCGTCATCAGCTTGGCAAGCGATGCGGGCGGAAAGGACTGATCCTCATTTTGGGCAAGAAGCACCGTACCGGTTTCGGCATCGATCATATAGGCCTGCTCGGCCTTGGCGATGAAGGGCGCTGTCTGCGATTGCGCCGCGCCGGCGCTCAAAAATGCAAAAGCGGCCGCCGCGACGGCCGACAGATAGGAGCGATGAAAGGTCTTGCGCATGAAACCGCCCAGTGCTGTCTGCCACAACCGGCCGCCCGCCATGAGAACGGTGTGCCGGTGTCCTTAATCCGTCAGCGTGACTTCGCCTGCTGACGCTTCACATGGGCGAGGATCGACTCTTCGCTCAAGCCGTCACGATTGACGAGCACGGTGTCGAACACCTTTGCGGTTTTGGATACGGCGGCGGATTCTTCGGAATAGGCCGCTGCATATTTGGAAGACGGCGTGGGCACACGCAGATAATTGCCGCCTGGAGCTGCTGGTTCCCGCAGGAAGTTACCTTCGGGGCGCTCCGCCAGGATCGGGCCGATTTCCGGCAGGATCGCGAATTGTTCGAATGCGGGCTGTACACCGTTGACGAGTGGCATGGCCTGAAGCGCCGCATTCTTCTTGGAACCGACGAGCGCGGTCTGAGCCGAGCCGGCATAATTCGGGTTCGATGTCGGCGCCGGCACGAAATTCGGCGAGGCCGAAGCAACCATCACGCCGGTCGCGATCTGCCCTTCAGGTGCAACGCCAGGCGAACGCGAACCTTTCGGAATATAGGAAGCCATCAGGTAAGGCATGTCATGGCCGTCGAGCGGCGCACGGCCCGCATATTGAACGCGTACATTTGCCGTACCCGTCGCCTTCATGTCCAGAAGATCTGCCGTCTTGCTGGAAACGTCAATCAGACGGCCCTCGTGGAACGGACCACGGTCGTTGACCCGGACGAGCACCGACGCGCCATTATCCATATTGGTGATGCGCGCGTAGCTCGGCAGCGGAAATGTCGGATGTGCGGCAGAAAGATGTTCCTTGTCGTAAACCTCGCCATTGGCCGTGAGGCGTCCATGGAAGGCAGAGCCATACCAGGAAGCAAGGCCAACCTTGTTGTAGCCCGGCTCTTCTTTCGGGAAGTAACGGCGGCCCTTGACGGTGTAGGCGTTACCCAGCAGCTCGCGTCCGCCACCCTTCGGGATGTTCTTTCCATCGGCAACGCGCGGGCTGGCCTTCACGCCATATTCGGATTCGGAGAAATATTCCTTGCTGCGCTTGGGCTTAGGCTTTGTCTCGGAGGTGGTGGAACACGACGCCGTTGCAGCGCAAAGCACGGAAATTGCAAGCCACTTCACGCCCGACCTGGCGCTGATGCCTGTTTTCTTGACCGTAGAATTCAAATCGTCTGCCCCACGCTGCTATTGGCTCGGAGAACCGCACCCTCACTTGCCTCGATATTGCCCCTGCCATCGAAGCACCTAACAGTCGCTTAATCTTGTGCATAACGTGGCGAAAATGCGAACGACTTTTGCAAATTCGATAAAATTGTAACGAACGTGGTTAATGATTTCTATTTTTTCGGCATGCCCCTCCACGGCGGAATCCGCCCGCCGTCAGTCCTCCCCTCGCAGCCTCGCAAGGAACAAAGCAGCGGTAACCGCGTTTTCTCCGCGCAAACAAACGAGCTTCCGCCGGTTTCGGCTGAGGGAGGAAACATGATAAATTTTATGAAAACCACAGGTCTGGCGATTGGCATCGCCCTGGTATCCTTCGCCGCACCTATGCCTGCCGGTGCCCAGGATATGGAGCTCAGAATCGGCCCGGATGGCGTCCGTCCCGTCATCCGCGACCGTGATCGGGACATGGACCGCCGGGGTCCTCCACGCATGCGTGGCTGCAGCGAACGCGAAGCCCGCGCCGCGGCCCGTGAAGCAGGCCTTCGTGATCCCGAAGTCGTGCGCGTCACGCCGGGCCGCGTTGTTGTCGAAGGCTTCACGCGCCGGGGACCGGACCGGATCACCTTCGCAAATGAACGAGGCTGTCCGGAAATCTGATCCACGACCGCCGCCTGGAACCCGCCGGAAGGCGGGTTTCTTATTTGTACGGATCTACGCGATCCCCAAACGCTGGGAGAACATGCCTCGTCGCGACATTATTCGAATGATGTTGCGCTTGATGGCAGATGGGGTGGGATTCGAACCCACGGTACGCTCTCACGCACGCCGGTTTTCAAGACCGGTTCCTTAAACCACTCGGACACCCATCCATGGTGGTGAGGCTTTATAGCGGTTTGAAAAAGGGCGTCAATCCCGCTCCGACAAGCATCGTCTTCCTTCTCTCACAGTTGGCGGATCATTGCCCCGGGGTCGCTGCGGGCGGCAGCAGGGAGCCGTCACCTGAAGGTATCGAAGGGACCTGCTGCGCTGTATCGAACAGCGTAAGGCTCAAAACGATTGCAACAAGCACCAACAAAAGCGCCACAAAGAGGATTCCGGATTTATCCATGCGTCTGCTCATGTCACGTTACGTTAAAGGAGAATATGTGCAATTCGAGGCGAGCAAAGAATAAAGCGAAAGCCTGTCAAGTTGTCTTACAGATCCGTCAAATTCATCGTTCAAAAATCTGCGGATTAAGTGAAATTTGTGCATCGGCGTACTGTTTGGGACGGAAGTGGCCTATCGCGTCCGCACCATTGTCTCTTATATCCCACTCATCGCTCCCGGGCATTGCCCAACTTTCCCCGAGCGATCAACCTGCCCCGCCTCTTTGCGGGGCTTTTTTCTTTTATGGTCATGACATGATGTGCGGCCGGAGGATGGGCGACCCTTTACGGCGGGCGTCTCACTCAAACGCCGATGCTGGGCCCGCCATGGCCGTGCCGGCCTTCCCCCTGGAGAAGGTCCTCGAAGAGGGTCAGCAGCGCCGGCGGCAAGGGATCGG